>NZ_JACEHF010000060.1 GCF_014180685.1 Nocardioides pelophilus
GCTCGAGACCCGCCGGCTGCTCCGGCGGCTGGGCGCCCAGGTGCTGCTGACCCGGTCGTCGAACTCCCCGGCGACGTGGGGACCGTGCATCGACGAGCGAGGACGGGCGGGCAATCCCGACCGGCCCGGGCCGACGGCCGACGTCAAGATCAGCATCCATGCCGACGGGTCGCTGGCGTCGGACGCGCACGGCTTCCACGTGATCGCCCCCGAGGAGCGGTCGCCGTGGACCACCGACATCGCCGCGCCGTCGCTGCGGCTGGCGGAGGTGGTGCGCGACACCTTGGTGGAAGACGGCTTCGCCACGTCGACGTACGCCGGCTCCGACGGGATCGACGTCCGTGACGATCTCGGCACGCTCAACCTGTCCGACGTCCCGGTCGTCCTGGTCGAGCTCGGCAACATGCGGGACCCCGGCGACGCCGCGCTGATGACCAGTCTGGCCGGGCGGAGGGACTACGCGTCGGCCTTGGCGGACGCGGTCGCGCGCTTCGTGGCCTTGTGAGCCGGGGTGCGGTGCTCCTTGCCGCTCTCCGCGTGGGTGACCACATGGGTGAGCGAGCTGCGCCGCTTGCCGCCGAAGTGCCCGCCGTGTGGGCACGCTCGACCGTACCTGGCCCGACACCGGGCCTTCCTTATCCATCTGCGGAGAGCTCGCATCAGGACCCCGGAACTTTCTCCCCCCAGAGAATGCCTGTCCTACGCCCCGAGGAGGCCAGTGTGCCCCGGATCCCCGGTGCGCGCACGGGTTCGGGGCCGAAGCCGGGCCGGGAGCCGCCTCGGACGGTCGGTAGGGTCGCGACCATGCCCGCCGATTCCCCGGGGATCATCCGCACCGCGCACTGGGCGGACTGGTCGCTCGGCGACCTCCTCGACGCGAAGGGCGACACCCGGGTGAGCCTGGTCGTGCCGGCGCGCAACGAGGCCGGCACCGTCGGCGACGTCGTGGTCCGGGTGCGCGAGCGACTGGTCGACACCGTCTCGCTCGTCGACGAGATCGTGGTCATCGACAGCGACTCCACCGATGCGACCTACGACGTCGCGGCCTCTGCCGGCGCGGACGTGCACCGGGCGTCGGAGATCCGGCCCGACCTCGGCGTCCACCCCGGGAAGGGCGAGGCGATGTGGAAGTCGCTCTTCGTCACCGAGGGCGACCTGATCGTGTTCATGGACGCCGACCTCACCGACTGGGACACCCACTTCGTCCCCGGGCTGCTCGGGCCGCTCCTCTCCTGGCCGGAGGTGCAGCTGGTCAAGGGCTACTACGAGCGGCCGGGGGAGCAGGGGCCGCTCGACGGCGGCCGGGTGACCGAGCTGGTCGCGCGCCCGCTGATCTCGCTGCTCTTCCCGCAGCTCGCGGGCGTCGTGCAGCCCCTGGCCGGCGAGTGGGCCGTGCGCCGCGACCACTTCGCGTCGTTGTCGGTCCCGACCGGCTACGCCGTCGAGCTCGCGGCGCTCATCGACACGGTGCGCGAGCACGGCGAGGAGGCGCTCGCGCAGGTCGACCTCGGCACCCGCTCGCACGGCCACCAGGCCCTCCTCGACCTGGGCGGGATGGCGGTGCAGATCCTCGCCGCCGCGCTCGACCGCGCCGACCCGGCTCGTGTAAGCACCGAGATCGCGCCGACCCGGCTCTTGTCGACAAGAGCCGGCTCGGCGATCCTGCGGCAGTTCCTGCCGGGACCGGTCCCCCTGGACCGGGTGGTCGAGGTGGTCGAGCGCGGGCCGGCGGGAGCGCTCCTGTGACCCTGCAGCTCGGCCGCCATCCCTTCGCCGACGACGCCACGCTGATGATGGCGATCGTCAACCGCACCCCGGACTCCTTCTACGACCAGGGCGCCACCTGGGCCGAGGACGCCGCCTTCGACCGGGTCGCCGCGGTGGTGGCGCAGGGGGCCGAGATCGTCGACATCGGCGGGATCAAGGCCGCGCCGGGCGAGGAGATCTCGGCGGCGGAGGAGAAGGGACGGGTCGTCGACTTCGTGGCCCGGGTGCGCGCGGCGTACCCCTCCCTGGTGATCTCGGTCGACACCTGGCGGGCCGAGGTGGGCGCAGCGGTCTGCGAGGCCGGCGCCGACCTGCTCAACGACGCCTGGGGCGGCGCCGACCCCGAGCTCGTCGACGTGGCAGCCGAGCACGGCGTCGCGATCGTCTGCACGCACACCGGCGGCGCGACGCCGCGCACCCGCCCCTTCCGGGTCGAGTACGACGACGTGGTCGCCGCCGCGATCGACGACACCGTCCGCTACGCCGAGCGCGCCCTGGCGGCGGGTGTCGCCCGCGAGTCGATCGTCATCGACCCGGCCCACGACTTCGGCAAGAACACCTTCCACTCGCTGGAGGTCACCCGGCGGCTGGGGGAGATGGTCGACACCGGGTGGCCGGTGTTGGTGTCGCTGTCCAACAAGGACTTCGTCGGCGAGACCCTGGACCTTCCTGTCGGCGAGCGGCTGGTCGGGACGCTGGCGGCGACGGCGGTCTGCGCGCAGGCCGGCGCCCGGATCTACCGCGTGCACGAGGTGGTCGAGACCCGTCAGGTCGTCGACATGGTGTGGTCGATCGCCGGCCGCCGCCCGCCGCGGCGCGCGATCCGGGGCCTCGCATGAGTCCGAGCAGGCTGGCCCTGGTGCCGGGTGTGCCGGCGCTGCTGCCGTCGTACGCCTCCATCGACGACCCGGTCGCTGACCTGCGCGCCGCGTGTCTCACCGCGGCGGGCAGCCTCGGGCCTCGGGTCCGGGTGGTCGCACCCCACGACCTCGGCCGTCGGGTCGCTCGACAGCTGCTGGCCGAGGTCGGCGCCGAGGAGTCGACGGACGACCCGACCGGGACCCTGGTGGTCGGCAACGGGTCGGCGAAGCGGACGCTCAAGGCGCCCGGCCACTTCGACGAGCGGGCCGAGGTGTTCGACGACGACCTCCGGCGCGCGCTGCTGGAGCCGATCCCCGGCGCGCTGACCGGGTTCGACGAGCGGCTGGCCGAGGAGCTGTGGGCCGACCTGGCCGGCATCCGCGCGCTGGCGGACCTGCTCACACCCGCCCACCGCGCCGAGGTCGGGTACGACGACGCGCCGTACGGCGTGCAGTACTGGGTGGTTTGCTGGTCGGCCTGACCGGGGCACACTGACCTCCGTGGAGATCAGGGGCCGTGAGATTCCCGTCTGGCAACAGGCAGCCGCCATCATCGTCGGCTTCACCGCGCTGCTGTGGGTGATCGAGATCGTCGACCAGGCCATGGGCAACGACCTCGACCAGTACGGCGTCAAGCCGCGGTCGGACGAGGGCCTGCTCGGCATCCTCTTCGCACCGCTGCTGCACGGCGGCTGGGACCACCTGTCGGCCAACAGCGTCCCGTTCATGGTGCTCGGCTTCCTCACCCTGGCGTCGGGTGTGCTGCGCGGGCTCGCGGCGACCGGCGTGATCTGGCTGGTCGGCGGGATCGGCGTGTGGCTGGTCGCCGGGAGCAACAGCGTGCACATCGGGGCGTCCGGCCTGGTCTTCGGGTTCATCGTCTACCTCGCGATCCGCGGGGTGGTGAACCGGAAGTTCTGGGAGTTCGCGCTCGGTGTCGTCGTGCTGTTCGTGTACGGCGGCGTCCTGTGGGGCGTGCTGCCGGGGCAGCCGGGCGTCTCGTGGCAGGGCCACCTGTTCGGGGCGATCGGCGGCGCCGTCGCAGCGGTCGTCGTGAGCCACCGACGTGACGAAGTTCTCCGTGGGATCATCCCGGGCGAGGCCCGCTGACGCCGTACCGTAGCCGCTCGTGAACGACCTGCTGATCGAGCGCCGCGACGGCGTCCTGGACATCACCTTCAACCGTCCGCAGCGCCGCAACGCCTTCACCAAGGCGATGTACGGCGAGCTCCGGCAGCTCTGGATCGACACCGCGACCGACAGCTCCGTGCGGGTGGTCGTGCTGCGCGGTGCGGGCGGGCAGGCGTTCGCGGCCGGCAACGAGATCTCCGACTTCGTCGAGACCGACGACGCGGTCGGCTACGAGACCTGGATCCGCGAGATGCTCGACGGTCTGTTCACGCTGCCGCAGGTGACCATCGCCGCGATCGACGGCGTGTGCGTCGGCGGCGGTCTCGCCGTCGCGACCAGCTGCGACCTGCGGGTCGCGACGGCGGGCAGCCGGTTCGGCTACCCGATCGCCCGCACCCTCGGCAACGCGCTGTCCTCGCCGGTGCTCTACCGGTGCGCCGCCGTCTTCGGCGAGTCGCTGACCCGCGAGATGCTGCTGGCGTCCCGGCTGGTCGCCGCCGATCGGGCGTACGCCGCCGGCGCGCTCCTCGGGTGCGTCGACGACCGCGACGCGCTGGACCGCGAGGTGGCCGCGCTGGTGGACGGGATCGTCCAGGCCTCGCCGGTCACGCTCCGGGTCACCAAGGAGCAGCTGCTCGCCCGGGCGATGCTCACCGAGGCGTCCCCCGCCGACGAGGAGCAGCTGCTCCGCGAGGTCTACGGCGGACCCGACTTCGCCGAGGGCGTGCGCGCCTTCCTGGCGAAGGAGAAGCCCGCGTTCGGCAAGGCGTGACGGCGCGCCCGTCGGCCGATCAGCGCAGGTCCGGTCAGCGCAGGGCCGCGGCCAGGGCGGCGATCTGGTCGACCGGGGCGTTGTAGCCCGGGAAGTAGCAGCACACCCGGTCCGCGACGTCGCCGAACCGGCGCTTGATCTCCGCCGCGCACTCCTCCGGGGTGCCGCGCACGGCGAGCGTCGCGGCCATCTCGTCGGACACCAGCCCGATCATGGTCGCGACGTCACCGGTCTTGGACAGCCGGTTGAGCTCGGGCTGGAGGTCGCTCCAGCCCTCGGCCTCCAGCACCGGGACGTAGGCCGGTGTCGAGCCGTAGAACGCGAGCAGCCCGCGCACGCCGTACGACGCCCGCTGCAGCTCTTCGTCGGTGCGACCCATGGCGACGATGGCTTGCGGGTAGATCGGGAAGGCGGCCGGGTCGCGGCCGGCCTGCGCGAGCCCGTGGGCGACGGCCGGCAGGGTCCGCTCCCGGAAGTGTCGGTGGCTGTGGAACGGCATCACCAGCAGGCCGTCGGCGACCTCGGCCGCGGTGCGGGTCATCAGTGGTCCGAGCGCGCCGAGCAGCACAGGGGGAGGGCCGTAGGGGTTCGGCCCCGGCACGAAGGTCGGAGGCATCAGCGTGTGGGTGGTGTGCTCGCCGCGGAAGTCCAGTCGGGTGCCGTCCTGCCACGACGACAGGATCGCCTTGACCGCGAGCACGATCTCCCGCATCCGGGCCGCGGGCGGCGACCACGTGGCGCCGTACCGCTTCTCGATGTGCGGCCGGATCTGCGAGCCCAGGCCCAGCCGGAACCGCCCGCCGCTCATCAGCTGGAGGTCCCAGGCGGCGTGCGCGAGGTGCATCGGGCTGCGCGGCATCGCGATCGCGACGTTGGTCATCAGGTCGACGTCGACCTGGCCGGCCGCCGCCGCGAGCGGCAGGAAGACGTCGTGCGGGCCCTCGAAGGTGAACAGCCCGGCCGCGCCGGCCTCCCGGAGCTCACGGGCCCGGGCGAGGCTCTGGTCGGGTCGGGCGTCGAGCTGGAGGTCGAGGAGCACGGACTGATTCAAGCGGACTGGCGCACGACCAGCGACGGCGGGAAGATCACCCGCACCGGCTGGGTGGGGCGGGTCCGGTCGAGCTGGTCGAGCACCAGGCGGGTCGCCTGCTCGGCCATCTCGTTGAGAGGCTGACGCACGGTGGTGAGGGCCGGGGTGACCCGCTCGGCCACACCGAGGTCGTCGTAGCCGATCACGGCGACGTCGTCGGGCACCGCGCGGCCGGCAGCGGCGAGGGCCTCGAGCGCGCCGGCCGCCATCAGGTCGGACGCGACGAAGAGGCCGTCGACGTCCGGGTGTGCGTCCAGGAGGGCACGCGTGGCGCGGGCGCCACCGGCCTCGGTGAAGTCACCGTGCTCGACCACGTCGTCGCGCAGGCCCGCGTCCAGCACCGCCGATCGCCAGCCGTCGAGCCGGTCGATGCCGGCGGCCATGTCGACCGGCCCGGCGATGGTGCCGATCCGCCGACAGCCGCGCTCGACGAGGTGCTCGGCGGCGAGCCGGGCGCCGGCGATGTTGTCGGTGTCGACGTAGGGCACCTTGTCGGCGCCCGACCACGGACGGCCGACGAACGCGCACGGCAGGCCGAGCGAGGCGAGGTGCTCGGCGAGCCGGTCCTCGGAGTGGTGGGAGACGACCACGGCACCGTCGATGTGGCGGCGGCCGAGGTAGCGGAGCATCCGGCGCTCCTCGTCGCCCGGACGCGCGAGCAGCAGCACCAGCTGCAGGTCGCGGGGAGCGAGCACCCGGTTGACCGAGCGCAGCGTGTGGACGAAGAACGGATCGCTGAAGACCCGCTCGTCCGGCTCGGGGACGACGAGCGCCACCGAGTCGGTGCGCCGCGTCACGAGGCTCCGGGCGGCCGGGTTGGGGGTGTAGCCGAGCGTCGCGACGGCCGCCTCGACCGCGGCGAGCGCGGTGGGCGACACCCGGTTGCCACCGTTGATCGCCCGCGACGCCGTCGCGCGCGACACGCCCGCCAGCCGCGCGACCTCGTCGAGGGTCGGCGCCTGGCCCGGGTCACTGCCCGGACGGCTCGGTGGCTGGGTCACGCGGGGCACGTTATCGGTCGCCCTCCGTGGCCCCGCCGGACTCGACGGCAGCGATCGCGGACGTTCGGGCGACCCCGGCGTACCACTGCGCGCTGGCCTTCGGCGTGCGCTGCTGCGTGCGGTAGTCGACGTGGACGATCCCGAAGCGTTGCTCGTAGCCGTAGGCCCACTCGAAGTTGTCGAGCAGCGACCACGCGAAGTAGCCGCGTACGTCGACGCCGGCCTCGAGGGCGGCATGGACCGCCCGGAGGTGGGACTCCAGGAACGCCAGGCGGGCGGGGTCCGCGACCGTCCCGTCCGGACCGACCACGTCGTCGTACGCGGCACCGTTCTCGGTGATGTACATCGGCGGCGCGGCGTACTCCTCCTGCAGCCGCACGAGCAGCCGGGTGAGGCCCTCGGGCTGCACCTCCCAGTCCATCCCGGTGACCGGGTAGCCCCGCCGCGGGAAGGTGATGTCGTCGCCGCCGGGGAACGGCGAGGTGACCGGTCGCTCGGGATGGCGGACCCGGGAGCCGAGCAGGTCGGCGGCCGGGTGCGGCCGGCCCGAGGCGCCGTCACCGTGGTAGTAGTTCACGCCCAGCACGTCGAGCGGGGTGCTGATCAGGGCGAGGTCGCCGTCGAGGACGAAGTCCTCCCAGGCGCGGCCGCGCCAGGTCATGCCCGCGGTGTCGTCGTGGAGGTCGTCGGCGTAGGCGCCGCGCAGCACCGGGTCGAGGAACATCCGGTTCCACAGGCCGTCGACGCGCCGCGCGGCCTCGACGTCGGCGGGCTCGGCCGCGTCGAACGGCTCGGCGACGGTGAGGTTCAACGTGATGCCCAGCTGTGCGGAGGTGCCGCGGCGGCGCAGCTCGTCGACGACCAGCCCGTGCCCCAGCATCAGGTGGTGGGCGGCCACGATGCCCGCGACGCCCTCCTGCCGGCCGGGCGCGTGCTGCCCCCCGGTGTAGCCGAGGAACGCCGAGCACCACGGCTCGTTCATCGTGGTCCAGTACGACACCCGGTCGCCGAGGGCGTCGTACAGCGTGAGTGCGTAGTCCGCGAAGCGGTACGCCGTGTCGCGGTTGGTCCAACCCCCGGCGTCCTCCAGGACCTGCGGGAGGTCCCAGTGGTACAGCGTCAGCCACGGCGTGATGCCGCGACCGAGCAGCTCGTCGACCAGGCGGGCGTAGAAGTCCACGCCGGCCCGGTTGGGACGACCGCCGTCCGGGCGCACCCGCGGCCACGCGGTGGAGAACCGGTAGGCGTTGAGGTCGAGCCGTGCCATCAGGGCGACGTCGTCGGCCATCCGGTGGTAGTGGTCGCACGCGATGTCGCCGGTGTCGCCGTCGAGGACGGCGCCGGGGGTCCGGGCGAAGGTGTCCCAGATCGACGGGGTCCGCCCGTCCTCCGCGGTCGCGCCCTCGATCTGGTACGCCGCCGTGGCAGCGCCCCACAGGAAGTCGGGGGGGAAGCGCACCGCTGCGGAGCGGGTCTCCTCGGTCTGGGTCATCCTTTGACGGCTCCTTGCATGATGCCGGCCACCAGGTGGCGACCCGACAGGGCGAACAGGATCAGCAGCGGCACGGTGGCCATCCCGGTGCCGGCGAGCACCAGGGCGTAGTCGGTGGTCTGGCCCTGTCCGGTCAGCGCCAGCCGGTCGAGCGCCAGCTGCAGGGTCTGCGTCTCCTGCAGCGCGACGAGCGGCCACATGTAGTCGGTCCAGACGAACATGAACGTGAAGAGGAAGAGCATCGCCATCGCGGGTCGCGCGGCAGGCACGGCAACGGTCAGGAAGGTGCGGAACATCGTGCACCCGTCGACCCGGGCGGCCTCGATCAGCTCGTCCGGGATCGCGTCGACGAGGTACTGGCGCATGAAGAAGACGCCGAACGCCGTGACCAGCGACGGGAGTGCCACCGCAGCCAGGGTGTCGAGCAGCCCGTAGTCACGCATGAGGATGAAGAGCGGGACGATCGCCAGCTGGGTCGGCACCGCCATCGTCATCACCACGAAGCCCATCAGCGCGCTGCTGCCGCGGAACTTGAGCTTCGCGAAGGCGTAGCCGGCCATGGTCGAGAAGAACACGACCGACGCCGCGCACGCCGTGGAGACCAGGAAGCTGTTGAGCATCGCGCCCCAGAACTCGGTGGTGTCGAGCACCCGGCGCGCGTTGTCGAGGAAGTGGCCACCCGGCACGAGGGGCGGCGGCTTCGAGTTAGCCTCGTCCTTGGTGTGCGACCCGATGACGAACGACCAGTACAGGGGGAGCGCCGACCCCGCGACGAACGCGGCCAGCAGGCCGTAGACGACGAATCCCGGACGACGGCTCGCCTCGCTCGAGCTCATGCCGACCTCCTGGTGAGGAAGCGGGTGATCGCGAAGTTGAGCAGCGCGATCCCGACGATGATGAGGAACAGCACCCACGCCGCCGCGGAGGCCCGTCCGTAGAACTGGTCCTCGATGCCCTTCACGTAGATGTAGAGGGTCGAGGTCATGTACTGGTGGTCGGGTCCGCCCTCGCGTTGCGGGGTGTCGTCGAAGAGCCGCGGCTCGGTGAAGATCTGCAGGCCGCCGATCGTGCTGGTGACGATGACGAAGATCATCGTCGGCCGGATCATCGGCAGCGTGACCGAGAAGAACTGACGGACCCGGCCGGCGCCGTCGAGCGCGGCCGACTCGTAGAGGTCGCGCGGCACGGCCTGCATCGCGGCGAGGAAGATGAGCGCGTTGTAGCCGGTCCAGCGCCAGTTCACCATGCCGGCGATCGCGAGGTGGCTCCACCAGCGGTCGACGTGCCACCGGACCGGCTCCAGGCCGAGGCTCTCGAGCGCCGAGTTCACCACGCCGTACTGGTCGGCGAAGAGGCTGCCGAAGATCAGCACGGCGGCGGTCGGGGCGACCACGAACGGCAGCAGCACGCTCATCCGCCAGAAGGTGCGCCCGCGCAGCCGGTTGTCGAGCAGTGCCGCAACGGTCACCGCGATGACCACCTGCGGCACCGAGGACATCAGGAAGATGCTGAAGGTGTTGACCAGCGACTTGATGAAGACCGGGTCACCGAGGACGAACCGGTAGTTCTCCAGGCCGACGAACTCGCCGCGCTGGTAGTAGAAGCGGTCCCAGTCGTAGAGCGACAGGTAGCCGGTGTAGATCAGCGGGTAGAGGCCGACCAGCCCGAACAGGATGAAGAAGGGCGAGATGTAGAGGTACGGCGACAGCCTCAGGTCCCAGCGCGACAGCCGCTCGCGTCGTACCAGCCGGGCCCGGTTGTGCCGATGATGGCCACCCGCCGGGGCTGCGGGATCTTCCGCGGCCCCGGCGGGGGTGCCCTCGAGGCGGGTGCTCACTGGAGGGAGTCGACCTCGTTCACGAAGGTCTGCCACGACTCCTCAGGATCCGCGCCCTGGTCGACCCGGGTGATCGCCTCCTGGAACTTGCCGAGGATGTCGGAGTAGAGCGGGCCGTGGTACGGCTGGACGGTGATCGCCGCGGCCCGGTTGGAGAAGATCTCGCCCGCAGGGGCGCCGTTGAAGTACTCGTCCTGGGTCGAGAGCAGCTCCGGGTCCTCGAGCGCCTCGACCTGCGACGGGAAGTTGCCCAGCGTCTGGAAGATCTCCAGCTGCTGCTCCGGAGCGGTGATCCAAGCCGCGAACTCCTGGGCCGCCTCCTGGTGCGGAGAGGCCTTCGGGACCGCGAGGTAGGAACCGCCCCAGTTGCCGCCGCCGCCGGGGAAGACGTCGGCGATGTCCCACACGACACCGTTGGGGGCGGGGTCGCCGGTGTTGTCACGGATGTTGCTCCGCATCCAGCCGGGGCACGGGACGGTGGCGAAACCGTCGTTCTGGAAGCCGGCCGACCAGTCGTCGCTCCACTGGGCAGCCTTGGTGGACAGCGACTCGGTGTTGGCGGTCACGGTCTCGTAGACGGCGCGGAGCTCGTCGTTCTCGACGTCCACGGAGTTGTCGGCCTGCTCGAAGGGGAACTCGACCTGGTTGAGCATCGCCTGGGCGATCGAGCCCGAGGCGTCGTACCAGGCGGCGTCGCTGTTGGCGACGAACTCCTCGCCGAGGGCGAAGTAGTCCTCCCACGTCGTCATACTGGCGGCGACCTCCTCGCGGTCGGTCGGCAGCCCCGCCTTCTCGAAGAGGTCGGCGCGGTAGCAGATCGCCTCGGGACCGGCGTCGGTCGCGTAGCCGAGGAGCGCGCCGTCGGGGGTGGTGGCGGCGTCCTCCTTGAACTCCAGCCAGCGGCCCTCGACCTCGTCGTCGGAGAGGTCGACCCAGCGGTCCGGGGCGGCGACGAGCGCCGGCATGAAGTCGCCTTCGATCGCCACGACGTCGGGGAGACCCTCGTTGGCCTGGAGGAGGGTGTTGAGCTCGTTCTTCCAGTCGTCCCACAGCGACACCTTGGTCTGCTTGACCTGGATGTCGGGGTTGGCCTCGTTCCACTCCTCGATGAGAGCGTCGTAGCCGAACTCGCCGAACGTGGTGATGGTGAGCGACTCGCCTTCCTTCAGGTCCTCCTGCTCGGCGGACTTGGTCGGGTCGGAGTCGTCTCCGCACGCCGTCAGCCCGAGGACCAGAGCGGTGACCGCGCCGAGGACGACCTGGCCCCGGCGGACGACGGGCCGATGCGGCCCGGTGGTGGTGATGCGCACGGTGTGACACTCCTGCCCGTAGTACTTCCGTGGAGGGTGGGATCTGATGATCTCAAGCACTGCCAGGTGTGAGAGCGCTTCCACAACTGGCAGCGGCCACACCATGACATGGGTCACATGACGTGTCAATAGTCGCCGCGCAGCCGCTGGATCCGCGAGCACCGACACGTGAGAGCGCTTCCACTAGACGAGGGGCCAGCGGCGGCGTACTGTGACCGCGGTCATGCTGTTGCCGCCCTCCCGAGGGCCGGCAGGCGGAAGGGAATCCAGATGGCGCAAGTGCGCTTCGAGCACGCCGAGCACGTCTACCCGGGCGCGAAGGAACCGGCGGTGTCCGACCTCGACCTCACCATCGAGGACGGCGAGTTCATGGTGTTCGTCGGTCCGTCCGGGTGCGGGAAGTCGACCTCGCTGCGGATGCTCGCCGGGCTCGAGGAGGCCACGTCCGGATCGATCTGGATCGGCGACCACGACGTCACCCGGGTCGCGCCGAAGGACCGCGACATCGCGATGGTGTTCCAGAACTACGCGCTCTACCCCCACCTGACCGTCGCCGAGAACATGGCGTTCGCACTCAAGATCGCCCGCGTGGGCGCGGCCGAGCGCAAGGCGCGGGTCGCCGAGGCGGCACGCCTGCTCGACCTCGAGGACGTCCTCGGCCGCAAGCCGCGCGCGCTCTCGGGCGGCCAGCGGCAACGCGTGGCGATGGGCCGCGCGATCGTGCGGAAGCCGCAGGTCTTCCTGATGGACGAGCCGCTCTCCAACCTCGACGCCAAGCTCCGGGTGTCGACCCGCACCCAGATCGCCGCGCTCCAGCGCCGGCTCGGGGTGACCACCGTCTACGTCACCCACGACCAGGTCGAGGCGATGACCATGGGCGACCGGGTCGCGGTGATGAAGGCCGGCCGGCTCCAGCAGGTCGACACGCCCCTCGCCCTCTACGACAAGCCGGCCAACCTGTTCGTGGCGGGCTTCATCGGGTCGCCGGCCATGAACCTGCTGGCCGGCAAGACCTCCGGCGACGGGGTCGCGAACGTCGACGGCTACGAGCTGCCGATCGACCGCACCGCCGCCGCGGCGTCCTCGGGCTCGGTGACCCTCGGCATCCGCCCGGAGTCGTGGCGGCTCGCCGCCGACGGGCAGCCGGGTTTCCCCGTCACGGTCGCGGTCGTGGAGCAGCTGGGTGCCGACGCCTTCCTGTACGCGACGCCGGCCGGGGTCGACGCGAGCACGACGTCCGACGGACTGCTGCCGCAGGTCGTCGCGCGGCTCGAGGGTCGCCAGGAGCTGCGGGCGGGCCAGGAGGTCCGCCTGGTGGCGGACCCGAAGGCGCTGCACGTGTTCGACACCGAGTCGGGCGAACGGCTGGCGCCCGCGGGCTGAGCGGCTACTTGGCCTTGCGGGCCCGGGCGGCCGTCTTGGCGCGCTCGTTCTGGTCGAGCACGACCTTGCGGATCCGCACCGAGTCGGGGGTGACCTCGACGCACTCGTCCTCGCGGCAGAACTCGAGGCACTGCTCGAGCGAGAGCCGCCGCGGCGGGATGAGCTTCTCGAAGTTGTCGGAGGTCGCGGACCGGATGTTGGTCTGCTGCTTCTCCTTGGTGATGTTGACGTCCATGTCGTCGGCGCGGGAGTTCTCGCCGACGATCATGCCCTCGTAGACCTCGGTCGCGGGCTCGACGAACATCACGCCCCGCTCCTGCAGCGACGTCATCGCGTACGCCGTCGCCGCGCCGGCGCGGTCGGCGACGAGCGAGCCGTTGTTGCGCGAGCGGATCTCGCCGGCCCAGGGCTCGTAGCCCTCGGAGATGTGGTGGGCGATGCCCGTGCCGCGGGTGTCGGTGAGGAACTCGGTGCGGAACCCGATCAGGCCCCGGGCCGGCACGATGAACTCCATGCGGACCCAGCCGGTGCCGTGGTTGGTCATCTGCTCCATGCGGCCCTTGCGGGTGGCCAGGAGCTCGGTGATCGTGCCGAGGTACTCCTCGGGAGCGTCGATGGTCAGCCGCTCCATCGGCTCGTGCAGCTTGCCGTTGATCTCCTTGGTGACCACCTGCGGCTTGCCGACGGTCAGCTCGTAGCCCTCGCGGCGCATCTGCTCGACGAGGATCGCCAGCGCCAGCTCACCGCGGCCCTGCACCTCCCAGGCGTCGGGGCGCTCGGTCGGCAGGATCCGCAGCGACACGTTGCCGATCAGCTCGGAGTCGAGCCGGTCCTTGACCAGTCGTGCGGTGACCTTCGATCCCTTGATCCGGCCGACGAGCGGCGAGGTGTTGGTGCCGATCGTCATCGAGATCGCGGGCTCGTCGACGTGGATCAGGGGGAGCGCGACGGGGTTCTCCGGGTCGGCCAGCGTCTCGCCGATGGTGATGTCCGGGAAGCCGGCGACCGCGACGATGTCGCCGGGACCGGCCTTCTCGCCAGGCTTGCGCTCGAGGCCCTCGGTGACGAGGAGCTCGGTGACCTTGACGTTCTTGACGGTGCCGTCGCGCTTCATCCAGGCGACCTGCTGGCCCTTGCGCAGCTCGCCCTGGTGGACCCGGACCAGCGCGAGCCGACCCAGGAAGGGCGACGCGTCGAGGTTGGTGACGTGGGCCTGCAGCGGCGCGCCCTCGTCGTACGTCGGAGCGGGGATGTTCTCGAGGATCGTGCGGAACAGCGGCTCGAGGTCGTTGCCCTCCGGCATGCTGCCGTCGGCGGGCTGGGTGAGGCTCGCGATGCCGGCCTTGCCCGAGGCGTAGACGACCGGGAAGTCGAGGGCGTCCTGGCTGTGCGACTCGTCGAGCAGGTCCATGAACAGCTCGTAGGTCTCGTCGACGACCTCGCTGATCCGCGCGTCGGCCCGGTCGGTCTTGTTGACCACCAGGATCACCGGCATGTCGGCGTTGAGCGCCTTGCGGAGCACGAACCGGGTCTGGGGGAGCGGACCCTCGCTGGCGTCGACGAGCAGGACGATCCCGTCGACCATCGACAGGCCGCGCTCCACCTCGCCACCGAAGTCGGCGTGGCCGGGGGTGTCGATGATGTTGATCGTCATGTCGCCACCGGCGAGCTCGTGGGCCGAAGGACCGCGGTAGTGCACCGCGGTGTTCTTCGCGAGGATCGTGATGCCCTTCTCCCGCTCGAGGTCGCCGGAGTCCATGACCCGCTCCGCGACACCCTCGGCCTGGTGCGCGGTGAACGCGCCCGCCTGGTGGAGCATCGCGTCGACCAGCGTGGTCTTGCCGTGGTCGACGTGCGCCACGATGGCGACGTTGCGCAGGTCAGTGCGTCGGGTCTGAGACATGGGTGTACGTCGCTTGCTCTCGTTCGGGGAGGGTCGGCGCCGGATTCGGGCCGTCGACCAGACTATCGGCGTCGGGGCGCCCCGCTCACATCGGCAATCGTCGGTAGGCTGCTCCAATGCAGACGATCGGACTCGTCGGGGGCATGAGCTGGGAGAGCAGCGCGGCCTACTACGACCTTCTCAACCGCGGCGTCGAGGCCCGGCTCGGCGGGCTCCACTCCGCCAAGACCGTCATGGCGTCGGTCGAGTTCGCCGAGGTCACCGCCCTCCAGCTGGCCGAGGACTGGGACGGCGTCGCCGAGGTCGTGGCGGCCGCCGCGCAGTCGGTCGAGCGGGCCGGTGCCGAGTTCCTGCTGCTGTGCACCACCACGTTCCACCGGGTGGCAGAGCAGGTCGAGGCGGCGATCGAGATCCCGCTGCTGCACCTGGCCGACGTGGTCGCCGAGGCCGGCAAGGCCGAGGGCGTGGAGTCGATGGCGCTGCTCGGGACCCAGTTCGCGATGAGCCGGACGTTCTTCACCGAGCGCATCGCGCGGCACGGGCTCGAGGTCGTCGTACCCGAGGCTCAGCACCACGACGAGCTGAACCGGATCATCTACGACGAGCTGGTGCACGGCAGGATCGTCGACGACTCCCGGAAGTACGTCGTCTCCCTGATCGACGAGCTGTGGGACGCGGGCGCCGGCGGGGTGATCCTCGGCTGCTCCGAGCTCGAGCTGCTCGTCAAGCAGGCCGACTCCGACCTGCCGGTCTTCCCGTGCACGACGTTGCACGTCGAGGCCGCTCTCGATCGCGCGTTGGGCTGACCGCCCAAGGATCCTGAGGCGGGCTGCTACTGGCTCCTGGTCGCGTCCTCGGCGATGCTCCCCGGTGGTGGTGTGTCCTGCCAGGTGCCGCCGGCGACCGCCCGCTCCTCCGCGAGCCGGGGCCAGTCACCTTGGGCGCGCCCCGGGTCCTTCGGGTCGATGACCACGGGGATCTCGGCGCCCGGGTGGACGTACCAGGAGACGTACGGCGGGACGTGGTCGCGGTTGATGGTCGCGTGCGACCCGTCTGCGCGCCGGACGACGACGTCCCAGTTCTGGGTCGGCATGCCGAGCGCGCGGGCCTGCGCGAACGACACGACGATCGCGTTCTCGGCCGGCCACTTGCGTAGCCGTGACAGCACCCGCGAGTCGAGGGAGGTGTCGGAGAGACCGGGATCGGGGGTCTTGCGGACGCTGCGGCCCGGGTCGTCCGGCGCCGTCGCCACGTCGGCCATCGCCTGCGGGTCGATGACGACCGAGCGGCCGTCGGTCCGGATCCGCACCGTCGATCCCAGCCGCAGCGCGGGGTGCAGCGCATCACCGAAGAGGAGGCCGCCGACCTGCGGCTCCGGCGCGAACCACTCCAGTCGCAGGTGGGTCGTCGTCGTGCCGTCGTTCGACCGCCGCCGGATCCCGGTCACCACCGCGGTGCCGGGGTCGCCGGCCTCGGCCAGCCGGGCCGCCCGCTCGTAGCGCCGGTCCCGGAACACGGCGTGCTCGAGGTCGGACTCGGCCTGGGCTATCCGGTCGGCGCCGCCCAGGAGCTTGCGGAACAGTCCCATGGCGCAAGGGTCGTCCACCGCCGGGAAGGTGGCAAGGGTGGCAGGGCCGGGAGGGTGCGAGCGGCGGGCGCCGGCCGCGGACTCACACGCGGTGCACCTTGTGCTGGGCGGCCTGCGCCCGCGGGCGCATGACCAGCTCGTCGATGTTGACGTGGGCGGGACGGGTGGCCACCCAGGTGATGGCGTCGGCGACGTCGTCGGCGGTCAGGGGGTCGGGCACACCGGCGTAGACCGCGTCGGCCTTCGCCTGGTCGCCGCCGAACCGCACCAGCGCGAACTCGTCGGTCCGCACCATCCCGGGCGCCACCTCGCACACCCGGATCGGCTGGTCGTAGAGCTCCAGCCGCAGCGTCTCGGTGACGACCTTGGTGCCGTGCTTGGCGGCGGTGTAGCCGCCCCCGCCCTCATAGGCCACCCGGCCGGCGGTCGAGCCGACGTTGACGATGATCCCGGACCCGCTCCGGAGCAGCGCCGGCAGCAGCGCGCGGGTCACCTGCATGAGACCGATGACGTTGACGTCGAACATCCGGCGCCACTCCTCGGAGTCGGCCTCGGCCACCGGGGTGGCGCCGAACGCACCGCCGGCGTTGTTGACGAGTACGTCGAGCGGCCCCTCGATCGCGGCCGCCAGTGCAGCGACGGCGTCCGCGTCGGTCACGTCGCAGACGATCGCGCGGCCGCCGATCTCGGCCGCGAGCGCCTCGATCCGCTCCTGGCGCCGCGCCACGCAGACCACCTCGAACCCCTCGCCGGCCAGCCGCCGAGCGGTGGCCGCGCCGATCCCGCTGGAGGCTCCGGTGACGACGGCGAGAGGCTTGGTCATGTCCGCGATTCTGTCAGCCCGGGAATGCGGACCGGTCCCCCCTGGTTGTTCGCTTCGGGCCAGACCGTTCGCAACCGGATCCCGGCCCCCCGACCCTGCCGAGGAGGCGTGCATGACGGAGATCCGCCGGATGGCGATGATCAGCCTGCACACCTCGCCCCTCGACCAGCCCGGGACCGGTGACGCCGGCGGCATGAACGTCTACGTCGTCGAGGTCGCGCGGCGGCTGGCCGCGCGCGGGATCGAGGTCGACATCTTCACCCGCGCGACCAGCAGCCTGCTCGACCCGATCGTGCCGCTGGCCGACGGCGTGCAGGTCCGCAACGTGCACGCCGGGCCGTTCGAGGGGCTGACGAAGAACGAGCTGCCCGGCCAGCTGTGCGTGTTCGCGCGCGAGGTGCTGCGGGCCGAGGCCGCGCAGCCGCTGGGGCACTACGACGTGGTGCACTCCCACTACTGGCTGTCCGGCCAGGTCGGCGCGCTGACCCGCGACCGTTGGGGCGTCCCGCTCGTGCACTCGATGCACACGATGGCGAAGGTCAAGAACGAGGCCCTCGCCGACGGCGACACCCCCGAGCCGGCCGCGCGCGTGATCGGCGAGGAGCAGGTGGTCGAGGCGGCCGACGTGCTCCTGGCCAACACCGACCTCGAGGCCAAGCAGCTGATCAACCTGTACGACGCCGAGGCCGGGCGGGTCGAGGTCGTCCATCCCGGTGTCGACACCGCCGTCTTCCGACCCCAGGACCAGGCCGCCGCGCGCGCCGCCCGGGGGATCGCCGACGACGCGCTGGTGCTGCTGTTCGCGGGCCGGATCCAGCCGCTCAAGGCTCCCGACGTGCTGCTGCACGCGACCGCCGAGCTGCTGCGGCTGCGGCCCCAGCTGCGCCGCCGGCTGGTGGTGCCGATCGTCGGCGGACCGTCGGGGTCCGGCCTCGAACGCCCGACCGCACTGGCGAACCTCGCCGCGGAGCTCGACATCACCGACGTGGTGCGGTTCGTGCCGCCGGTGCCGCAGGACGAGCTCGCGGGTTGGTACGCCGCTGCCACACTGGTGGCCGTGCCCTCCTACAACGAGTCCTTCGGCCTGGTCGCCGTCGAGGCCCAGGCGTCCGGCTCCCCGGTCGTCGCGGCCGCGGTCGGTGGCCTCACCACCGTCGTCCGCCACGGCCACAGCGGCCTGCTCGTCGACAGCCACGACCCGACCGACTGGGCCCGCGCCATCGAGCCCGTCGTCGTCGACTCCGCCTACCGCGACCGGCTCGCCGCCGGTGCGCTCGAGCAGTCCCGGCTCTTCTCGTGGGAGGCCACCGCGGAGCAGACCCTCGAGGTCTACCGTCGCGCCGGTTCGCTGATGCGCGAAGCGGTGGCGGGGTGACCGGCGACCAGGAGCTCGCCGACGTCGTACGACAGCACCTCGCCTCCTCGGAGATCGAGTACGAGGAGCCCGAGCCCGGCGTCTTCACGTTCGCCCTGCCCGGCGAGCGCAAGCAGCAGACGCCGGTGCGGCTCGACATCGGCCCGCACGCACTCGGTGTGCACGCCTTCGTGTGCCGGCGCCCGGACGAGGAGTTCGAGCGCGTCTACCGCTGGCTGCTCGAGCGCAACATGCGCATGTACGCCGTCGCGTTCGGCCTCGACCACCACGGCGACATCTACCTCGACGCCCGGCTGCCGCTCTCGATGGTGAATCACGACGAGCTCGACCGGCTGCTGGGCTCGGTGCTGACCTACTCCGACGAGTCGTTCAACGCGATCCTCGAGCTCGGCTTCGAGTCGTCGATCCGCAAGGAGTGGGAGTGGCGGATCTCCCGCGGAGAGTCGACCCGCAACCTCGAGGCCTTCCGCGGCTGGCTCGAGGCCGGCACGACCGACACCGAGGACTGACCCCGAGGACTGGCCCCGAGGTCGAGGTCACGCGGGCGCCGGCTCCTTCGCGGCAGCAGCCGCCGCCCGTCTGGCCGGCGACCGGCGGGCGATCGCGACGCCGACCAGCGCGAGCACGCCTCCGACGTACGCCACTGTCGGCGGCGTCTCGCCGAGGAAGATGAGCGCCATCACGATGGTGATGGGCGGGACCAGGTAGGTCGTGACGCCCAGCGACGACGCGGTCATGTGTCGCAACGCATAGGCGTACGTCGTGAACGCGATCGCCGTGGGGAAGACCCCCAGGTAGACCAACCAGAGCAGCGACGAGGTGGGCGCGTCGGCCGCCTCGGACAGCAGGGACGGACCGAACGGCAGGCAGGTGATGGCGCCGATGCCGCAGGCGAGCCAGGTGACGTGGACGGCCGTCAGGTCGGTGAGCAGCGGCTTCTGGAGGATCAGGCTCACCGAGTAGGTCACCGCGGACACCACGCAGAGCAACGCGCCGAGGAGCATCTTGCCGGAGTCGACGTCGCTGTCGCCGTTGCCCGACAGCCCGATCAGGGCCACGCCGGCGAACGCGACGAGCAGACCGATCACGAGCGGCGTCGTGAACCGCTCGCCCAGGAACACCGCGGCGAGCACGGCCACGAGCACGGGGGAGACCTGCAGCAGCATCGCCGCCGTACCGGCGTCGACCCAGACCTCGCCCTGGTTGAGCGCGAGGTGGTAGATCGAGAACCACAGGACCCCGATGACGGTGATCGACGCCCACTGCTTCCGGGTCGGCCGGGGCAGGCCGTCCCGCAGTGCGAAGAACGCGAGCGCGATCGCCGCGACCCCCATCCGGGCGAGGGTCAACGGACCAGCGGAGAAGTCGTCGGCCAGGTGCCGGATCGCGACAAACGCCGACGCCCAGAAGACCAACGTCGTCCCGACCGCGAGCAGAGGCAGGACGTTCCCGGATTTCGTCACGCCGTCGAAACTACGGGGCGGCACCGACATCCGTCGCGCGGTTTTCGGTCAGCGGTGCGTGAGATGCGGTCGCCGTTGGTCGAGGAGGTCGCGCAGCGACCGTCACGAGACCCTCTGCCTGTGGTTGCGGTCAGCCGTTGGTCGAGGAGGTCGCGCAGCGACCGTCACGAGACCCTCTGCCTGTGGTTGCGGTCACCCGTTGGTCGAGGAGGTCGCGCAGCGACCGTCACGAGACCCTCTGCCTGTGGTTGCGGTCGCCGTTGGTCGAGGAGGTCGCGCAGCGACCGTCACGAGACCGTCTGCCTGTGGTTGCGGTCAGCCGTTGGTCGAGGAGGTCGCGCAGCGACCGTCACGAGACCCTCTGCCTGTGGTTGCGGTCACCCGTTGGTCGAGGAGGTCGCGCAGCGACCGTCACGAGACCGTCTGCCTGTGGTTGCGGTCAGCCGTTGGTCGAGGAGGTCGCGCAGCGACCGTCACGAGACCCTCTGCCTGTGGTTGCGGTCAGCCGTTGGTCGAGGAGGTCGCGCAGCGACCGTCACGAGACCCTCTGCCTGTGGTTGCGGTCACCCGTTGGTCGAGGAGGTCGCGCAGCGACCGTCACGAGACCCTCTGCCTGTGGTTGCGGTCGCCGTTCGGCTCACCGGGTCTCGATACGCGGCATCGCGGCTTCGTTCCTCAGCCGCGGCCGCTACTCGACCTCCTCGCCCGACGGCAGTCTGCTCGTTCCTCGCAGACTGCCTGGCCTCGGACCTCAGCCGCGGCCGCTACTCGACCTCCTCGGCCGACGGCAGTCTGCTCGTTCCTCGCAGACTGCCTGGCCTCGGACCTCAGACGTCGAACTTGTAACCCAGCCCGCGGACGGTGACGAGGTACTTGGGCTCGCTGGGCTCGGGCTCGAGCTTGGCGCGGAGCCGCTTCACGTGGACGTCGAGGGTCTTGGTGTCGCCGACGTAGTCGGAGCCCCAGACCCGGTCGATGAGCTGGCCGCGGGTGAGGACCCGACCGGGGTTGCGGAGGAACATCTCGAGGAGCTCGAACTCCTTCAGCGGCAGCCGCTGCTCCTCGCCGTCGACGGTCACGACGTGCCGCTCGACGTCCATCCGGACCGGCCCGGCCTCGAGGGTGTCGGGCAGCAGCTCGGTGTCGAGCCCGCGTCGGAGCACCGCGCGGATCCGGGCGACGAGCTCGCGGGGGGAGTACGGCTTGGTGACGTAGTCGTCGGCGCCGAGCTCGAGCCCGACCACCTTGTCGACCTCGTCGTCCTTCGCGCTCACCATGATCACCGGGACGTTGGACGTCTGCCGGATGGTGCGGCACACCTCGGTGCCCGGGATGCCGGGCAGCATGAGGTCCAGCAGCACGATGTCGGCGCCGTTGCGGTCGAACTCGGTGAGCGCGGCGTTGCCGTCGGCCGCGATCGCCACCTCGAAGCCCTCCTTGCGGAGCATGTAGGCGAGCGCGTCGCTGTAGCTCTCTTCGTCCTCGACGACGAGTACTCGGGTCACTGGCTCTTCTCCTGTTGTGCTGGGCGGTCCGCGTCGGCGTGCGCCGCTGCGGGGACCGTCTCGGCGACGGGGGGCGTGTGCAGCTCCTCGTCGTACGTCGCATGGTGGGGCAGGGTCAGGGTGAACGTCGACCCTTGTCCCTCCACCGACCACACCCGGACGTCGCCACCGTGGGTGGCG
>NZ_JACEHF010000061.1 GCF_014180685.1 Nocardioides pelophilus
GCAGGCCGGCCCCGAGACGGAAGACGAGGATCTCGGCGGCGATCAGCGCGATGCCGAGCCCGAGGTACTCGAACCGGGTGACGTCGATCGCGGGCTCGAAGCCCACCGCCGCCATCGCCCCGATCCCGGCCAGTCCCATCCCGACCAGGCACTCGCGCACCGACGCGAGGAACGACTTCGCCGGCACCGTCGCCATCACTCCGAGCACGGCGGCGACCACGGTGGTGAGCACGGCGGCGCCGGTGGACAGAAGGTCCTGGTCGACCCAGGCGGCCATCAGCGCCAGCGCCAGCGCCAGCGTCCCGAAGATCACCGGCCGGCCGCCGGTGCGCGCGGCCAGCGCCCAGCCGTAGGTCGCGACGATGGTCACCGACCCGGTGATGCCGAACCAGTCAGGTCCGGTCGGCACCATCGCGCAGCCGAGGAGCACGGTCGCCGCCACGACGAGGACCGCCCACGCGACGACCGGCAGTCGGGAGGCCTCCACCGCGGAGACCCGGCGCTGCCACCCTGCCACCGCTGGCCGCGGAGCGGCGCGGGTGGCATGACGGGACACAGCCGGCCACCCTACAGACGGCGGTTGGCCAAGGACGGGTTGGTACGACGCGCCGCGGCGAGCGTCGTACGGTCCACCTCGGCCGTGAGCACCTCGGCCTCGCCGGCGTCGCCGGGGCCGGCCTCGACCAGCACCTCGCCGAGCGGGTCGACCAGCATCGAGTGGCCGGTGTAGCGGGGCGCGGGCTGGCCGACGGCGGCGACGTAGACGGTGTTCTCGATCGCGCGCGCGATGACCAGGGTGCGCCAGTGGTGCACCTTGCGGGCACCGGCGACCCACGCGGCCGGGACGACGACCAGCTCGGCGCCGGCGTCGACGAGCCGGCGGGTCAGCTCGGGGAAGCGCAGGTCGTAGCAGGTCATCAGACCGACCCGCCAGCCGTCGATCTCCACGACCGTCGGCTCGGTCGGCCCGGCCGTGAGCCGGTCGGACTCGCGGTAGCCGAAGGAGTCGTAGAGGTGCATCTTGCGGTACGCCGCCTCGGCCCGGCCGCGCACGACCAGGGTGTTGAAGGGCCGGGCGGGATCGGCGCTCCGCTCGAACATGCCGGCCACCACGGTGCCGCCGCGGGCGGCGGCGACCCGGCCGACCTCGGTCGCGAACGGACCGTCCAGGGGCTCGGCGTACGGACTGACGTCGGAGCCGGCCTCGCCGAAGTCGCGGGCGAAGGCCTCCGGGAAGACCACGAGGTCGCAGCCGTCGGGCGCGAGGCGGTCGAGCTCCGCGCGGTTGTCGTCGGGCTCGATGCCGGACGCGGCCTGGACCAACGCCAGCCGCAACCGCTCCGTGGTGTGGCTCACTCGACCAGTGTCCCCCGTCGCACCGCGCTTCCCGGGCGACGCGACGTTTGCGAGACTCACGAGGTGATCGAGCCCGGGCTGACCAGCTTCGCCGCGATCGTCCTCGCCGGCGGCCAGGCGACCCGCCTCGGTGGCGCCGACAAGGCGACGATCGAGATCCACGGCCGCAGCCTGCTCGAGCACACCCTGGACGCCGTGATCGACGCCGCGGAGGTCGTCGTCGTGGGTCAGCACGTGCCGACCGACCGACCGGTGACCTTCGTCGTCGAGGACCCGCAGTACGGCGGGCCGGTGGCGGGTCTGCTCACCGGGCGCGATGCGCTGCTGCGGGCCTTCCCGTGGGTCGTGGTCCTCGCCGTCGACATGCCGTTCCTGACCGCCGCGACGCTCCGGCGGATGCACGACGCCGCGGTCGGGCACGACGGAGCCGTGCTGGCCGATCCCGAGGGGCGGCGCCAGCTCGCCTTCCTCGTCGACACCGACCGGCTCGACCAGGTGCGGCCGGACCGCGAGGCCCAGCACGGCCATCCGCTCTGGCCGATGCTCGAACCGCTCGACCTGGTCGTCGTACCCGCGCTCGCTCGCGAGCACCGCGACATCGACACCTGGACCGACCTGCGCGACCTCGGCGACGACGAACCCGACTGATTCGTCCCCCGTCGGGTCTTGTCAGGCGGCGCGTCAAAAGTCACTCTGGTCTGGTGAACCTCCATGACTGGATCGACGAGCTGTGCGACCTGCTCGACATCGACAGCGAGGCAGACGAGAGCCTGCTGGGGGACCTGGCCGAGATCGCGCACGACAACGTGCACCCGGCCGCCGGCCCGGTGACCGCCTTCCTGCTCGGGGTGGCCGCGGGATCCCGGGACGCCCGGCCCGACGCGGTCGAGCGGATGGCGGCGAAGGTCCAGGCACTCGCCGAGGCCTGGGACCGACCGGCCGGCGCGACGGACGCCGTCGACAAGGACGCCGAGGCCGACGACGAGATCGATGAGGAGCTCAGCCACCTCGACGAGATCGACATCGACGAGGACGAGGAGGAGGACCTCCTCGTCTGACCCCTGCGCGACCCGGCTCCTGTCAACACGCGCCGGGTCGGCGCCCTGAGCGTGCAGAGACGAGCCGGGTCGGCAAGATGGGGGCATGCGTGCCGTCACCACGACCGGGCCCGGTGGGCCCGAGGTCCTGACCATCAGCCAGCTCCCCGACCCCGAACCGGGACCGGGCGAGGTCGCGATCGAGGTGGCCGCCACGGCGGTCAACCGCGCCGACCTCCTGCAGCGGCAGGGCCTGTACGCGCCGCCGCCCGGCGCCTCGGACGTGATCGGTCTCGAGTGCAGCGGCACGATCGTGGCGGTCGGCGACGGGGTCACCGACTGGGCCGTCGGGACGCCGGTGTGCGCCCTGCTGGCCGGTGGCGGCTACGCCGGCCGGGTCGTCGTACCGGCCGGGCAGGTGATGCCGCTGCCGGACGGCGTGGACGTCGTGACCGCGGCGGCGCTGCCCGAGGTGGCCTGCACGGTGTGGTCGAACGTGTTCATGGTGGCCGGGCTCCAGCCGGGCGACGTGTTCCTCGTCCACGGCGGCGCCGGCGGCATCGGCACCATGGCGATCCAGCTCGCCGCCGCGCTCGGCGCCCGGGTGTTCGCGACCGCAGGCAGCCCGGAGAAGCGGGAGCTGTGCCGGTCGCTGGGAGCGGAGGTCGCGATCGACTACCGCGACGAGGACTTCGTCGAGGTCGTGCGCGCCCACACCGACGGGCGGGGCGCCGACGTGGTGCTCGACAACATGGGAGCCAAGTACCTCGCGCGCAACGTGTCCGTGCTCGCGGACGAGGGCCGGCTCGTGATCATCGGCCTCCAGGGCGGGGTCAAGGCCGAGCTCAACATCGGCCAGCTGCTGTCGAAGCGGGGCGCGGTGATCGCGACGGCGCTGCGGTCGCGGCCCGTCGAGGGCAAGGCGGCGATCTGCGCCTCGGTGGTCGAGCACGTCTGGCCGCTGGTGGCCGACGGCAGGGTGCGCCCGATCGTGCACGAGGCGCTGCCGCTCGAGCGGGTCGCCGACGCGCACCGGACCGTCGAGGGCGGCAGCCACAGCGGCAAGGTGCTGCTGACCCTCTGACCCCTCTCGCCGGGGCCGGCGACCGGGCGCCGATTAGGGTTGGCCCCATGAGTGAGCAGCCTTCCGGCGACCAGGAGCAGCAGCACATCGTCATCATCGGCCCCGACGGCCAGCCCGTCGCCGCGATGCCGGCGAGTGCCGTGCCCGGGCCGGACGGTCAGGGCGACGACGACGGCGACGGAGAGGGGCCCCTCACCGACCTCGTCGAGCAGCCCGCGAAGGTGATGCGGATCGGCAGCATGATCCGACAGCTGCTCGAGGAGGTGAAGGCGGCTCCGCTCGACGACGCCAGCCGCCAGCGGCTGCGTGACATCCACCAGGCGTCGATCAAGGAGCTCGAGGCCGGCCTCGCGCCCGAGCTGGTCGAGGAGCTCGACCGGCTGTCGTTGCCGTTCATGGAGGACTCCACGCCCTCCGACGCCGAGCTCCGGATCGCCCAGGCCCAGCTCGTCGGCTGGCTCGAGGGCCTCTTCCACGGCATCCAGACGGCGATCTACGCCCAGCAGATGGCGGCGCGCGCCCAGTTCGAGCAGATCCGGCGCGCGCTCCCACCCGGGATGCACCCCGGGGCACCCGACGGCGCGCCGCAGCAGCCGGGCGCGACCGACGAGCCCCGCACCGGGGGCATGTACCTCTGACCGACGGAGCTCCCGACGAGCTCCGACTGGCTCCGACTGGCTCCGACTAGCTCCGGCTAGCTCCGGCGAGCGCCCACGCGGGCGAGCAGGAGCAGGCCGAGCACGCCGATCAGCGTCACCGCGGCGCCGGGGGCGGCCAGTCGGCCGAAGCTCGGCGCGCCTCCGGCTCCGTCGTCCGGCGCGGACAGCGTCACCGGGACCTCCGGGTCGTCGGGGCTGCCGTCGAGCGCGTCCTCGAGGGAGGCCTGCAGGTCGGCGCTGAGCCCGCCCTGGAGCATCTGGGTGCCCGAGCACGCCTCGGCCACCAGGTGGTCCATCCCGTCGGAGCCGGACGCGAAGAACAGCCAGGTGTCGCCGGCCCTCAGCCGCCCGAGGCCGTTCTCGTCGGTCACCGGCGTGGTGACGACCTCGGTCCGGCCACCGGACCGCAGCTCGCCGCGGAACGGGACCTTGACGGCGACGGTGTGCTGCCAGCCGGTCGTCCGGGCGTCGGGGTCCTGCCGGGGAGCGTCGGTGGTCGAGCCGGTCTGGTTGGCCTTGCCCTCACCGCCGCCGACGGTCGTGCGCGGCTCGACCGCGATCACCCGGCCGGCGAACACGTCGGTCACCGCGTCGGCCCGGGCGAGGACGGCCGTGGGGTCGTCGAGGTCGAGCTCCTCGCAGTCGGCTGCTGCGGCGGCGGGCACGGGCGCGGCCGTCGCCGCGGTCGTCGTACCGAACCAGCAGGCGAGGACGGCCAGCGCCATCGCCAGGGTCGTCCGGAGCGCTGCGATCACCGGACCAGCGTAGCCGCCGGGGGTCGGGCTCAACCGAACCAGCGGTCGAGCTCGACCGCCGCTCCGTCGTCGTCGACCGGGGCGGTGACGTGGTCCGCGACGTCCAGGACCTCCTGCACGGCCTGGCCCATCGCCACGCCGCGGCCGGCCCAGCCGAGCATCTCGATGTCGTTGCGCCCGTCACCGATCGCGAGCACGTCGCCGCGGCCGACGCCGAGCCGCTCGGCGACGTACTCGAGGCCGGACGCCTTGGAGACGCCGACCGGCGAGAGGTCCATCCAGGCCGTCCAGCCCACCACGTAGTCGGTGCCGTGCAGCCCGAGCTCGGCGGCCATCGCGACGAAGTCGTCGGCCGTCGCCTGCGGGTCACGGATGATCACGCGGCTCACCGGGGCGGACACCAGGTCGTCGAGGTGGGTCACGATCAGCTCGCCACCCAGCTCACCGGGCGGGAACGGCGCCGAGACCCGGTAGCCCACGCCGCGCTCCTCGATGGCGACCAGGGCCTCCGGGTGCCGCTGGAGTACGGCGTGCACGGCCGGCGCCGCGTCGAACGTCTCCTCGTGCACGATCTCCATCGGTGGGTGCCGCACGATCACGGACCCGTTGGACGCCACGATCCACAGCCGGCCGTCGGGGGTGTGCGGGTCGCGCAGGCCGAGTTGCTCGGCGATCGCGGTCATGCTGTGCGGCGCCCGCCCGGACGCCAGGACGACGTGGACTCCGGCGTCCAGCACCCGCTGGACGGCCGCGTGGACCGCGTCGGGCACGATCTCGTGGGTCGTGCCCGCGCCGTCGACCCACTTGAGCAGGGTGCCGTCGATGTCGAGCGCGACCAGCTTCGGCTGCCAGGCTCCGTTCGGCATAGGCGGGGCCTCAGACCGGCTTGAGCACGTCGAGGCCGCCCAGGTAGGGGCGCAGTGCCTCGGGCACGCGCACCGACCCGTCGGCCTGTTGGTGGGTCTCCAGGATCGCGACGATCGCCCGCGGGATCGCGGTGAGCGTGCCGTTGAGGGTCGCGATCGGCCGGGTCTGCCCGTCCTCGCGGACCCGGATGTCGAGCCGCCGGGCCTGGAAGTCGGTGCAGTTGGAGGTCGAGGTCAGCTCGCGGTAGCGGCCCTGGGTGGGGATCCAGGCCTCGCAGTCGAACTTCCGGATCGCCGAGAGCCCGAGGTCGCCGGCGGCGGTGTCGATCACCCGGTAGGCGAGCTCGAGCTTGTCGAGGAACTCCTTCTCCCAGGCCAGCAGCCGCTGGTGCTCGGCGTACGACTCCTCGAGGGTCGTGTAGACGAACATCTCGACCTTGTCGAACCAGTGCACCCGGATGATGCCGCGGGTGTCCTTGCCGTGCGACCCTGCCTCCTTGCGGAAGCAGGGGCTGAACGCCGCGTAGCGGCGGGGAAGGGTGGCGGCCTCGAGGATCTCGTCGGAGTGGTAGGCCGCCATCGCGACCTCCGAGGTGCCGACGAGGTAGAGGTCCTCGCCGTCGATGCGGTAGACGTCGTCGGCGGCCTGGCCGAGGAACCCGGTGCCCTCCATCGCCCGTGGCCGCACCAGGGCCGGTGCGATCACCTGGGTGAACCCGGCACCGCGGGCCTGGTCGAGCGCCAGGTTGACCAGCGCGAACTCGAGCTGCGCGCCGACGCCGGTGAGGAAGTAGAACCGGCTGCCGCTCACCTTGGCGCCGCGCTCGATGTCGATGGCGCCGAGCAGCTGGCCGAGCTCGACGTGGTCGCGCGGCTCGAACCCCTCGGCGGCGAAGTCGCGAGGGGTGCCGATGTGCTCGATGACGGTGTAGTCGTCCTCGCCCCCGGCCGGGGCCTCGTCGGCGGCGAGGTTGGGGATCGTCTTGATGACGTCGGTCCACTCCTCGTCGGCCGCGCCGCGCGCGGCCTCCGCCTCCTTGACCTCGGCGGCCAGGGTCTTGGTCCGCGCGAGCAGCTCCTGCTTCTCGGCGGGGTCGGCCTTCGGGATCTTCGCACCGAGTGCCTTCTGCTCGGCCCGCTTCGCCTCGAACGACGCGATCGCGGCCCGGCGCGCCGCGTCGGCGGCCAGGGCCCGGTCGACCACGTCTCCGGACAGCCCGCGCTTGGCCTGGGCGGCTCGGACGCGGTCGGGCTCGTCTCGGAGGATGCGCGGGTCGATCATGCGTCTGAGGCTATCGGGCGGGGGGCGGCCGGCGCGCGTCGGATTCGGGGCGCTGCCCGACGGCGTCAGTACGGCGCGATGGGGTCGGGCGGCGGGAAGATCTGGTCGAGCTCGGCGAGGTCCTCGGCGCGGGGCACCCACGACCCGGCGGCGGCGTTGGCCTGCACCTGCTCGGTGCTCGTCGCGCCGGCGATCACGCTGGCGACCGGCGCCTGGGCCAGCAGCCAGCCGATGGCGACGGTGACCTCGCTGACCCCGCGCGAGGAGGCGAACTCGGAGAAGCGGAGCAGCTCCGGCGAGGTCGCGGTCTCGAGCAGGTGCTGACGGGTGCGGGCCAGGCGGGTGCCGGCGGGCGCGGTGCCGGCGGCGTACTTGCCGGTCAGCAGACCGTTGGCGAGCGGGAAGTACGGGAGCACGCCGAGGCCGAACTGCCGGCAGGCCGGAACCACCTCCAGCTCCGCGCGCCGGTCGATCAGGTTGTAGTGGCTCTGGCTCGACACGAACCGCTCGGTGCCGAGCTCGCGGGCCACGAACTCCGCCTCCACGATCTGCCACCCGGCCCGGTTGGAGTGGCCGAGGTAGCGCACCTTCCCCGCGTGGACGAGGTCGTCGAGGGCGCTCAGGGTCTCGTCGATCGGGGTCGCCGGGTCCGGGGTGTGGAACTGGTAGAGGTCGATCCGATCGGTGCCGAGCCGGCGCAGCGATGCCTCGACAGCCGCGACGACGTACCGCCTGCTGCCGCGCGCGCCGTGGTCCGGCCCGTTGCTGCCGTGCATGTCCATGCCGAACTTGGTCGCGACCACCACCTGGTCGCGCCGGCTCCGCAGCGCCGCCCTGAGCCGCTCCTCGGCGAGCCCGGGGCGGGCGCCGTAGGTGTCGGCGACGTCGAACAGCGTGATCCCGGCGTCGATCGCCGCACCGACCACCCGGTCCGACCCCTCCTGCGACTCGGTGGCCGTGCCGGGCCGGCCGAGGTTGTTGCAGCCCAGGCCCACGGCGGAGACCGCGAGTCCGGACTGGCCGAGCCGGCGGAAGGGCGGGTGGCCCGACGACGCGGGCGGATGCGGATCCTTGGTCACGAGTACGACGGTAGTGGCCGGACGAAGTAGCCTCACCCGGGTGTTGGACCGACCTCGTCAGACCCCGCTGGTCTCCGGAGTCGTCTGTCTGCTGATCTTCGGCACCCTCGCCCTGGGCGTCGGGCTCGAGTGGGCATGGCTCGCCGACATCGACGCCACCGGCAGGGACGCGCGCGACTGGGCGGAGGACCAGCACGGCCTGGTCGATACTCTCCGCGTCGTCGAGGTCGCCTTCGGCTCGATCGCCGTGGCGATCTACGCGTTGCTGCTCGCGGGCGTGATGTACGCCAAGGGGCATCGCCGGGCCGCCACCCTGATCGTCGCGGTCATGGCCGTGAACATCGGGGTGACCCAGGGCCTCAAGTGGATCATCGGTCGCGACCGGCCGCTGTGGCAGCACGACCTGTGGCAGCTCGACAACGGCGCGTTCCCCTCCGGGCACGCCTCCGACACCACCGCCTTCGCCGGGCTGTGCCTGGTGCTCGCCGTGATGCTCGTACGACGGGCGAACATCCGCCGGTTGATCGGCGTCGCGGCCGCGGTCGTCGTGGTCGTCGTCCTCGCCGACCGGATCCTCCTGGGCCGGCACTACTGGACGGACCTGGCCGGCGGCAGCCTGCTGGGCGCCGGGCTGGTGCTGCTGGGGGTCGCGCTCTACAGCCCGCTCCCCCGCAGCCACGCCGCCAAGGCGCTGCCCCTGCCGCAGGCCGTCCCGTCCACCAACGACCTCGCCGTGGTGCTGAACCCGATCAAGGTCGAGGACGTCGCGCAGTTCCAGTCCATCGTCAACCAGATGGCACTGGAGTCGGGCTGGAAGGAGCCGCGGTGGTACTTCACCACCGTCGAGGACTCCGGCACCGGCCAGGCCGAGCAGGCGTCGGTCGACGGGGCCGACCTGGTGATCGTGTGCGGCGGCGACGGCACCGTGCGCGAGGTCTGCGCCGAGCTCGCCGGCACCGGCATCCCGGTCGGCATCGTCCCCGCCGGCACCGGCAACCTGCTGGCGCGCAACCTGGACATCCCGCTCTTCATCCGGGCCGCGATCGACATCGCGATCAACGGTCAGGACCGCGCGATCGACATGGTCAAGGTGACCGGCGACGGCATCGACGACTCCCACTTCATGGTCATGGCCGGCATGGGCTTCGACGCGGCGATCATGGAGGGCGTCAACGAGGAGATCAAGAAGAAGGTCGGCTGGCTGGCGTACGTGCTCTCCGGGCTCAAGGCGCTGATGTTCCCGACCATGCGGCTCGAGGTCTCCATCGACGGCGGGGAGTTCACCAAGCACCGCGCCCGCACCTGCGTCATCGGCAACGTCGGGAGCCTGCAGGGCGGGATGAACCTGATCCCCGACGCGGCGATCGACGACGGCCAGCTCGACGTCGTACTCCTCTTCCCGCGGCGGTTCCTCAGCTGGATCCCGCTCGTGCTGCGGGTGCTGAGCCGCCGCGAGGAACGCGCCGGCGAGTCCGTCGCCCGGTTCACCGGCCGGACCGTGGTCGTCCGGGCCAGCCACGACGTGCCCCGCCAGCTCGACGGCGACAGCGTCGGTCCGGGCCGCGAGCTGCACATGGAGTGCATCCACGGGCGGTTGCTCGTCCGTGTGCCGCGCTGACCGCGCGGACTGCCTGTTGCCTGTTGCCTGTTTATCAAGGGATGTAGGCGAACGACCGCTTCCCTAGCCCAATTCACACTGGGAAGCGCACACTCGCCTACATCCCTTGATAAACGGGCGCGGGCCTTGATAGGCGGGCGCCAGGACCTACGGCCGTGCGTGGGCGATCGCCTCGGTCTCCTCGGGCGAGAGCTCCTGGTCGCTGCGCCAGGACGTGACGCTCTTGGCATAGGTGCGGGCCTCGTTGCGGCCGCGGATCGAGGTGAGTACGACGCCGTCGCCGCCGTCGTCGAGGAGCGCGAGGGACCACGAGAGCCGGCCACCCATCTCCTCGAACGCGTCGTAGCGGACCACCGCCAGGTGCCGCAGCGAACCGCCCGCCTCCTTGCGCAGCGCCGCGACCTCGCGGCGCAGACCGAGTACGTCGGCGGGCAGGTCCTGGTCGGCTGTCGGCCGCACCCGGAGCCAGGTCACGAAGGCCAGGAGCAGTGCGGCGACGGCGAGGACGAGGGCGAGGATCCCGAGCGGGGTCGGCATGGCGAAACGGTAACGCCGAGGGCGGCCCGGTTCCGGGCGCCGCCCCGACTACCCTGGGCGCATGGCCCGCATCGCCTACCAGGGGGAACCCGGCGCGAACTCCCACCTCGTCTGCAAGCAGCACTACCCCGACTGGGAGTCGGTGCCGTGCGCCTCGTTCGAGGACGTGTTCGCCGCCGTCACCAGCGGTGACGCCGACCTGGCGATGATCCCGATCGACAACTCGATCGCCGGGCGGGTGTCCGACATCCACCACTTCCTGCCCGAGTCCGACCTGCACATCGTGGCCGAGCACTTCCTGCGCATCGAGTTCTCGCTGATGGCGGCGCCCGGCGCGACGACGGAGACGATCCGCACCGTCCACAGCCACGTGCACGCGCTCGGCCAGTGTCGCAAGATCATCCGCGAGCTCGGGCTGCGGCCGCTGATCTCCGGCGACACCGCCGGTGCCGCCCGCGAGGTGGCGGAGGCCGCCGACCCGACCCAGGCCGCCATCGCGCCGCCGCTGGCCGCCGAGATCTACGGCCTCGAGATCCTGCGCTCCGACATCGAGGACGAGGACCACAACACCACGCGGTTCGTCGTGCTCTCCCGCGACTTCGTCGCCGCGCCGCCCGACGACGGACCGGTCGTCACCAGCTTCGTCTTCAACGTGCGCAACCTGCCGGCGGCGCTCTACAAGGCGCTCGGCGGCTTCGCCACCAATGGCATCAACATGACGAAGCTCGAGAGCTACATGGTCGGGGCCGAGTTCGCCGCGACCCAGTTCCTCGCCGAGGTCGACGGCCACCCCGACGACCCCGGCCTGAAGCGGGCGCTCGAGGAGCTGGCCTTCTTCACCACCGACGTGAAGATCCTCGGGGTCTACCCGGCCGACCCGTTCCGCGGCTGAGGACGCCGGTGAGCGTGCACGACGCCCGGGAGGCGACCCGGCGCCTGGTCGAGCGACCGTCGTTCCAGTGGGTCGTCATCGGGGTCATCCTGGTCAACGCTGCCGTGCTCGGCCTCGAGACCTCCGGGTCTTGGATGGACGAGTACGGCGGCGCGACCCGGGCCGTGGGCTGGACGACGCTCGGCGTGTTCGTCGTCGAGCTGGCGCTGCGCATCTTCGCCGAGGGCCGGCGGTTCTTCCGCGGCGGGTGGAACGTCTTCGACTTCGTGGTCGTCGCCATCGCCTTCGCTCCCGGCGGGAGCGCGAGCGGGGTGCTCCGGGTGCTGCGGGTGCTCCGGGTGCTGCGGCTGCTCTCGACGGTCCGCTCGATGCGCACCGTCGTCGGGGCGCTGGTCGCCACCATCCCCGGGATGAGCTCGATCGCCGCCCTGCTGCTGATCCTGCTCTACGTGAGCGGCGTGATGGCGACCCAGCTCTTCGGCGAGGTGGACCCGGAGCACTTCGGCTCCCTCGGCACGGCGCTGCTGTCGCTCTTCCAGGTCACGACCGGCGACGACTGGGCGAACGTCGTGCGGCCGACGACCGATGCCGAGCCGTGGGCCTGGGCGTTCTTCCTCGTCTTCGTGGTGCTGTCGACCTACATCGTGCTCAACCTCTTCATCGCGGTGGCGGTGGAGGCGCTCGACCGCGAGGTGGAGGCGGACCACGCCGAGCTCGCCGACGAGATGGAGCAGGTGGTCGACGAGTCGACCGCCGCCATCCTGGCCGCGCTGGACGACCTGAAGCGCCAGGTCGCCGCCTTGGAGTCGCGCATCGACGCGCAGGGCCCTGCGGCCCCAGACTGAGCACATCGACTGATCGCCTCACCAAATCCGAGATTGTCTGACAATCCACTAAGGTGCCGCCATGACCGTGAACACAGGGACCCCCGCCAACGCTGGTGTGGACAGCGAGGTCGGGCGACTCCGCACGGTGATGCTCCACCGTCCCGGCACCGAGCTGCAGCGCCTCACCCCGCGCAACAACGACCAGCTGCTGTTCGACGGCGTGCCCTGGGTGGCGCGCGCTCAGGAGGAGCACGATGCCTTCGCGGAGGCGCTGCGGGAGCGCGATGTCGAGGTGCTCTACCTGACCGAGCTGCTGACCGAGACCCTCGCCGACCCGGAGGCTCGCGAGGTCGCCATCGAGACCGCGCTCACCGACCTCGACCTCGGCGAGACGCTGCGGCTCTACCTGCGCGGCTTCCTCGGCGACGCGACTCCCGACGAGCTGACGTCCTACCTCACCGCCGGCATCCGCAACGACGAGGTGCGCGGCGGCTTCGGCCTGGTCACCACGCTGCTGCCGTTCGACGCGTTCCTCGTCGACCCGCTGCCCAACCTGCTCTTCACGCGCGACTCCTCGGTCTGGGTGCGCGACCGGGTCGCGATCACGTCGCTGGCGATGCCCGCGCGCAAGCGGGAGACCCAGCTGACCGAGCTGATCTACCGCCACCACCCACGGTTCGCGGCCAGCCCGCGGATCCTCGGCCACCACTTCGAGCACGTCGAGGGCGGCGACGTCATGCTGCTGGCGCCCGGCGTGATCGCCGTGGGCGTCGGAGAGCGGACCACGCCGGCCGGAGCCGAGCGGTTCGCCCGCCAGGTCTTCGAGTCCGGCCTGGCCGAGACCGTGCTCGCCGTACCCATCGCGCAGGAGCGCGCGACCATGCACCTCGACACCGTGTGCACCATGGTCGACGTCGACAAGGTCGTGATGTACCCCAACGTCGCCGACACCCTCACGGCGTACGCCGTCACCCGCCGCCCCGACGCCGACCCGGCTCTGCTGGAGCTCGAGGTCGCCGCGCCGGAGCCGTTCCTGGTCGCGGCGGCGAAGGCGATGCAGCTCGACACCCTGCACCAGATCGACACCGGGCTCGACCCGGTGACGGCCGAGCGGGAGCAGTGGGACGACGGCAACAACACGCTCGCGCTCGCTCCGCGGCTGGCCGTCGCCTACGAGCGCAACGACGGCACCAACAGCCGGCTCGAGGCCGCCGGCATCGAGGTGATCCGGATCGCGGGCTCCGAGCTGGGCTCCGGCCGGGGTGGTCCGCGCTGCATGAGCTGCCCGATCTCCCGTGAGCCAACGCACTAACCCATGACCCGGACGCCGCGTTGCAGTTAAGGTCACAGCAGCGCGGGTGCCGCGCGCATGGGGAGACCGCACCGAAAGGGTCAGCATGGCAACGTTCTTCGAGCACTTCACTCCACAAGAGGTCGCAAAGATCAGCGGCGTAGGACGCCGCGTGCATCTTCCGGAGGGCTGGTCCCCGATCTGGAAGGACACCCCCGCCGACAAGGCCTACATCATCCTCGACGGCACGGTCTCGGTGCGCCGCGACGGCGTGGAGATCGCCCAGCTCGGCGCCGGTGACATCGTCGGCGAGGCCGCGATCGTCGGCCACAAGCTGCGCAACGCCACCGTCGTGGCTCTCACCCCGCTCGACACCATCCACCTCACCGACGAGACGCTGGTCCAGCTCGACAAGGAGATGCCGACGTTCCACCAGGCCCTGCTCGAGGTCGCCCAGTCCCGCGTCAACCCCTGACCCTGTCCGTGGCCGCACCCGAGCCCCCGGCCGCACCGGCCTCCGTGCCGTCGGCCGACCCGGGTGCCCTCGACGCGGTCGAGACGCGCCTGCTCGGCGAGGAACCGACCCTCGACCAGGCCGAGGTCGCCGAGCAGGCCGGAATGTCGCTCGACGTCGCGCGCCAGCTCTGGCACCTGTTGGGCTTCGCCCACGCCGAGCCCGAGGAGCGGGCGTTCACCCAGAGCGACGTCCACGCCCTTCGACTCACGAAGGACCTGATCGACCTCGGCATCCTCTCCCCGGACCGGCAGGACGGCCTGGTCCGCACCCTCGGCCGCAGCTTCGCCCGGCTGGCCGAGTGGCAGGTCGGCCTGCTCGCCGACATCGCGGTCGAGAGCGGCATCGACCCGACCGAGGGGCTGGTCGGGCTGGCCGACGAGGTGGTCCCGAAGGTCGAGGCCCTACAGAACTTCGTCTGGCGCCGCCACCTGCTGAGCGTCGCGTCCCGGATGCTCGCGGTCGCCGACAGCGGCGCGGGCACGAGCGACCGCGGGGTCTGCTTCGTCGACATCGTCGGCTACACCTCCCGTTCCCGGAACCTGTCCGACCGCGAGCTCGTCAGCTGGCTGGAGGCGTTCGAGACATCCGCCCTCGACATCGTCATCGAGCACCACGGCCGGATCATCAAGAACATCGGCGACGAGCTCCTCATCGTCGCCGACAGCGCGGAGGACGTGGCCGAGATCGCCCTGGAGCTGACCCGCCGCGGCGCCGACGAGAGCAACGACTTCCCGGAGGTCCGGGCCGGGGTCGCCTACGGCGAGGTCGTCACCCGCCTCGGCGACGTCTTCGGGCCCGTCGTCAACATCGCGGCGCGGCTCACCACCGTGGCCCGCCCGGGATCGGTGCTCATCGACCGCGGCATGTACGCCGCCCTGACCGGCACCGAGGGGAGCGACACGGACGAGCCCGAGCCGGAGAGCGGCGACGGGTCGCCGTACCGCTTCCGGAGGCTGCGCCGGGTCTCGGTGAAGGGCTACTCCCGGCTCCACACCTGGGTGCTCCAGGCACGGTGAGCCGGGCCGCTGTCAGCGGATCGTGATCTGGCGGTTCGCCAGCCCGGCGCGCGCCGAGCGCTCCTCGGTCGTCAGGTCGGCGTCGGACGCGAGCGCCTTCTCGAGGCGGGTGCGCAGCTCGGCGGCGCCGTCCTCGACCCCCTCGACGCCAGTGCCGGGCGGGAGCTCCCACACCGGAGCCACCACGCCGTGCGCGCGGAACATGCCGATCAGCCGGGCGCCGTCGATCACCTTGTCGTCGCCGGACACGTGCAGCCGCGCGAACGCGTCGACCAGCGCGTCCTCCGGCTCGGGCATGACCCAGCGGAGGTACTCCTTGTCGCCCATGTGGGTCCAGTACGCCGCCTCGACCGATGCGAGGCGCGCGGTCGGGGACGCGGCGCCCTGCGCCTGCTCGAGCGCCGCCGCGAGCTCCTCGGACTCCTCGACGTCGGACACCCAGAAGTCGAAGCCCTCGTGCAGGTCGATCCGCAGCGGCTCGTCGACGACGAGGTCCTGGAGCCGCGGCCCCTCACCCGGAGGCTCGGTCAGGCCGACCATCGACGTGCCGGGCTCGGCGTCGAGCGCGGCGAGCAGCACCGCGGCCAGGTCGCGCGACGGGTCGCCGAAGTTGTGCTGGACCTGCAGGCCGAGCCAGACCTCGCCGCTGTCGCGGACCATCGCCGGCGCCGCCATCGGGAGCAGGGTGCAGATCCGCACGTCGCGGTCGGCGTGCGCGCCCGCCAGCGGGAGGACCGCCGACGCGGCCGGCACCAGCTCGCGCAGGGCGACCAGGTCGCACTCCGACGCGAGCCCCTCGAAGGGTCGCTTCACGAACACGGTGCCGCCGCCGGGGGCGCCGTGGCACGCCTTGTAGCGCTTCCCGGACCCGCACGGGCACGGCTGGCGCGGACCGACCTCGCCGGGCGCGGTGGTCTCGGCGGTGCGGGTCTTCGCGCGGTTCTTCTTGGCCATGGCCAGGAAACCTATCCCGCCGCCTGCCCGCGCTCGTCGAGCAGGTCGAGGATGTACGCCGGGCGGTCGGTGATCACGGCCCGCACCCCCATCCGCAGGCAGAGGTCGAGATCGGCCTCGGTGTTCACCGTCCAGACGTGCAGCTGCCGGTTGCGGCGGGCCATGTTGTCGATCAGTCGCGGGTGGTCGCGCAGCAGCGCGATGCCGGGGCCCATGATCGTGTCGCTGTCGATGACGCGGCGCAGCATCGGCCAGAGCGTCGGCTTGTCGATCAGCTGCACCCGCTGCACGTCGGGCGCCAGTCGCTCGACCCGCTGCAGCGCGGTGAACGAGAAGCTCATCACCCGCACCGGCGACCCGGGGGTCTCCCAGCCGAACTCGCGCAGCATCTCGACCAGGCGCTTCTCGACGAGCCCGCCGAACCGGGTCGGGTGCTTGGTCTCGATCGCCACCTCGACCCGGCGCTCGTAGTCGGCCACCGTCTCCAACAGCTTGCGGAGGGTGAGCACGCCGTCGAGCGTCTCGTCGCGGTCGGGCGCCTCGTCGTCGAGGTCGGCCCACGGGTTCTTCCACCCGCTGAAGTCGAGCTCGTTGAGCTCGGCGAGGTCCATCGTCGAGACCAGCCCGCGGCTGCTCGCCGTACGGCGCAGGTCCCGGTCGTGCACGCAGACCAGGTGCCCGTCGGCGGTCAGCCGGACGTCGCACTCCAGGCCCCCGGCGCCGGCGTCGAGGGCAGTCAGGTAGGCCCCGAGGGTGTGCTCGGCGAGCTCGTAACTCGCACCCCGGTGGGCGACGACCTGCGGACCCATGGAGCAAGCATGACCCAGGGAATCGTCCGCGCGGTGAATTCGCGCCAGACGGGTCGGCCCGGCGCCGTACGCCCGGAGCGAACACCCTGTTCGTCGAGTCCCGTCCGGCCTAGCGTCGGACCATGGGTGAGGTGATCAGACTTCCCGACCGGCCGACCGCGCGACCGGCTCCGCTCGAGCCGTTGTGGCGCGAGGCCGCCGGCGACGAGCTGCGGCAGGAACGCCACCGCGCCGAGCGGACGCTGACCGACGTCGCCCAGGAGGCCGGGATCTCGGTGCAGTACCTGTCGGAGGTCGAGCGCGGTCTCAAGGAGCCGAGCTCGGAGGTGCTGTCCGCCGTGGTCGGCGCGCTCGGGCTGCGGCTCGCCGACCTGACCCTGCGCGTCGCCCGCCGACTGCACGGGCCGGTGTGCCTGGCGGCGTAGTCCACGCCTTGGTTTCGAGGCTCGCTCCGCTCGCACCTCAACCAGCGGCGGCGAGTCAGGGGAGGTTCAGGGTCGTTCCCCGATGTGGCGACGGGAGGATCGGAGGACGCTGGAGGCATGAGCAACTACGACTCCTACTCACCGGCGACTCCCTCGCAACCGCCCTTGCCCCCGCGCACGCTGCTGGTGCGCAGCCGCAGCAACAAGGTGGTCGCCGGCGTGTGTGGCGGCTTCGCCGACTACACCGGGTTCGACGCCAACCTGATCCGCATCATCATGGTCGCCGCGACCGTGCTCGGCTTCGGGTCCCCCGCCATCGTCTACCTCGCCGCCTGGCTCCTGATGCCCGAGGGCGACTGATCGAGCTTGCGCGACTCCAGCACCAGGTCGGCGAGTCCGTAGGCGACGGCGGCGTCCGCGTCGAGGATGAGGTCGCGCTCGGTGTCCTCCCGCAGTCGCGCGACGGGCTGCCCGGTGTGCTGGGCGAGCACCTCCTCCATGGTCGTCCGCAGCCGCGCGATCTCCTTCGCCTGCACCGCCAGGTCGGGCAGCGTGCCCTGCCCGCTCCCCGAGGGCTGGTGGAGGATCACCCGGGAGCGCGGCAGCACCGATCGCCGTCCCGCCGCGCCGGCGGCCAGCAGCACGGCCGCGGACGATGCAGCCTGACCGATGCAGGTCGTGGCGACCGGCGCCCGCACGAACTGCATCGTGTCGTAGATGCCGAGCATCGCGGTGACCGAGCCGCCCGGCGAGTTGAGGTAGAGGTTGATCGGGCTGTCCGGGTCGTCCGCCTCGAGGTGCAGCAGCTGCGCGATCACGACGTTGGCGACCCCGTCGTCGATCTCCGTGCCGATGTACACGATGCGGTCGCTGAGGAGCCGGCTGTAGATGTCGACAGCCCGCTCGCCGCGGGCGGTCTTCTCGACCACGCTGGGGATGGCGTACTGGCTCATCGCTGACCCCCGAACGCCGCCGACGGCCGGGCCGGCGCGACCGTGCGGACGTCGGTGAGGATCGCGTCGACGAAGCCGTACTCCTTCGCCTCCTCTGCCGTGAACCACCGATCACGGAGGGCGTCCTTCTCGACCCGCTCGACCGGCTGGCCGGTGTGCTCGGCGATCAGGCCCATGAGGACCCGCTTGGTGTGCTCGAGGTTCTCGGCCTGGATCTCGATGTCGATCGCGGACCCGCCGATCCCGGCCGACCCCTGGTGCAGCAGCACCCGGGCGTGCGGGAGCACGTAGCGCTTCCCCGGCGTCCCGGCGGAGAGCAGGAACTGGCCCATGCTGGCGGCCAACCCCATGGCCAGGGTGCTCACGTCGTTGGGGATCATCCGCATCGTGTCGTAGATCGCCAGCCCCGCGGTCACCGAGCCGCCGGGACTGTTGATGTAGAGGCTGATGTCGCGGTGGGCGTCCTCGGCCGAGAGCAGCAGGAGCGCGGCGCAGATCCGGTTGGCGATGTGGTCGTCGACCTCCTGGCCGAGCACGATGATCCGCTGTTGCAGCAGCCGGGAGGCCAGTTGGTCGTCGATCATGAGGAGCGGTCGCTCGGGTGCGTGAGTGGTCATGGACCCACCGTGCGGCACAGGCTGCGGCTCCCCAAGGGTGTTCTGCCGCAGGCAGATCCGCTGTGGGCGGTCGGTAGTGTCCGGCGCGTGGCGGAGCCGGCGTACGACGACCTGGTGCTGCGGCTGCGCGCCGCCGGCTGCGTCTTCGCCGAGGACGAGGCGGCGGTGCTCCGGGAGTCGGCCACCGGGGAGGCGCTGGAGCGGCTGGTGGCGCGCCGGGTCGCCGGCGAGCCGCTGGAGCACGTCGTCGGCTGGGTCGATTTCGCCGGCGTCCGGGTGGCGCTCGATCCGGGCGTGTTCATCCCGCGGCAGCGGTCCGGGTTGCTGGTCGACCTCGCGGCTACAGCGCTGCCGGCGACGCCCGTGGTCGTCGACCTGTGCTGCGGCTCCGGGGCGCTCGGTCTCGCCCTCGCCCACCGGCACCCCGGCATCGAGCTGCACGCCGCCGACCTCGACCCCGCCGCCGTCGCCTGTGCCCGCCGCAACCTCGAACCGATCGGCGGCACCGTCCACCACGGCGACCTCGACGCCCCGTTGCCCCGGCGGCTGCGTGGCCGGGTGGACGTGCTCGTCGCCAACGTCCCCTACGTGCCGGTGGCGGCGATCGCGCTGATGCCTCCCGAGGCGCGCGACCACGAGCCCCGCGGCGCGGTCGACGGCGGGGCCGACGGCCTCGACGTCGTACGCCGGCTCGCGGCGGTCGCCCCGGCGTGGCTGGCGCCGGCCGGCCGGCTCCTGTTCGAGGTGGGCGAGGACCAGTCGGCGGCCGCCGCCCTCATCGTCGAGGAGGCCGGTCTCACCGCCCGGGTCCACCACGATCCGGAGCGCGCCGCGACCGCCGTCTACGCACGCACCTCGTCGAAGACGCCGCTGTAGGCGTTGAGCGCCGGCTGCCCGCCGAGATGGGCGTACAGGACCGTGGAGTCCGGTGCGATCTCGCCGGAGGTGACCAGCGAGACCAGTCCGGCCATCGACTTCCCCTCGTAGACCGGGTCGATGATCATGCCCTCGAGCCGCCCGCTGAGCCGGATGGCGTCGATCGTGGACTCGACGGGAATCCCGTAGAGATCCCCGGCCCAGCCCTCGAGCACCGTGATCTCGTCGTCACGCAGCTCTCGGTCGAGTCCGATCAGCGCGGCGGTGTGGCGGGCGATCCGCCCCACCTGGTCGCGGGTCTTGTCGAGGGTGGCCGACGCGTCGATGCCGAGCACCCGGCGCGGTCGCCCTCCGGCGTCCTCGAGCGCGGCGAACCCGGCGATCATGCCGGCGTGGGTCGAACCGGTGACCGTGCAGACGACGATCGTGTCGAAGAAGACGCCGAGCGCCTGCTCCTGCGCGGCGACCTCGTAGGCCCAGTTGGCGAACCCGAGTCCGCCGAGCGGATGCTCGGAGGCGCCGGCCGGGATGCCGTAGGGCTTGCCGCCCGCCTTCTCGACGTCGGCGATCGCGTCGTCCCACGACGAGCGGATCCCGATGTCGAAACCGGACGGGTCGAGCCGGACGTCGGCACCCATGATCCGCGACAGCAGGATGTTGCCGACCTTGTCGTTGACCGGGTCGTCCCAGTCGACCCACTTCTCCTGGACGAGCCGGCACTCGAGCCCGAGCTTGGCGGCGACCGCGGCGACCTGGCGGGTGTGGTTGGACTGGATGCCGCCGATGGACACGAGCGTGTCGGCGCCCTGGGCGAGCACGTCGGGAACGATGTACTCGAGCTTGCGCACCTTGTTGCCGCCGTAGGCGAGACCGCTGTTGCAGTCCTCGCGCTTGGCCCAGATCCGGGCGCCTCCGAGGTGGTCGGTGAGGCGCTCGAGCGGGTGGATCGGGCTCGGCCCGAACGTGAGCGGGTAGCGCTCGAAGTCGCTGATCGGCATCGGGGTCTCCTTGTAGACCTAGGTCGTCGGTGCGGGAGCCTCGGCGAGGCTCTCGAGGAGCGGCTTCAACGTCTCCCAGGTGGCGTGCGAGACCGCGGCCGCACCTGCCACGTCGCCGGACTCGCAGCGGTCGACCAGCGTGGCGTGCAGCGCGACCGAGTCGCGCCCGGCGAGGGACGAGAAGCGCAGGCGTTCGAGGCGACGCAGCACCGGCGTGTACTGCTCCAGGACGCCCTCGAGCGCCGCGTTGGCGGCAGCGCGGACGGGGATGCCGTGGAACTCGTCGTCGGCGGCGATCGCGGCCTCGGCATCGCCGCGCCGCAGCGCCGCGGCGAACCGCTTGTTGGCGGCGCGCATCGCGGCCAGGTCGTCGGCCTGCAGCTGAGGCACAGCCAGCTCGACGGCGAGCCGGTGCATGGCAGCGACGACGGCCTGGGCATCGTGGATGGCGCGCGCGTCCAGGGTCGCGACCGTCGTCGAGCGTCCGGGCGCGGTGAGGACCAGGCCGGCCTGGCCGAGCCGGAGCAGGGCTTCACGCACGGGGGTGCGACTCACCCCGAGCCAGGCTGCGAGCTCCTGGTCGCGCAGCCGCTCCCCCGGAAGCAGGGTCCCGTCGACGATCTTGTCCCGCAGCCGGGTGTAGACGTCGTCGCGGAGCAACGACCGCGGGGGAGGGAGCTCGTCGACGGGAACCGGCATGCAATATATTGCACACCGCGGAGGGGAGAGCGTCAAGCCCCAAGGCCACTCCGCGGGACCGAGCACCCGCGAGGACGCCTCCCCGGGAGCCACTCGCGCTCTAGAGTGAACCGGTGGACCCCGCGCTCGCCCATCGCGTCTGGACCGGGATCGGCGGGCCGCCCGAGTCCCTCGAACGGCTCGAGCTCCTCGGCCCACGGACCGTGCTGCCGTCGTCGTACGACGTGACCGGCCTGGCCGTCGCCAGCGTGGCGGCCGCGTCGCTGGCGGGCGCC
>NZ_JACEHF010000062.1 GCF_014180685.1 Nocardioides pelophilus
CGCGCGCCGGCCGACGCCGTACCGGGTGCCCGCCTGGTCACCTACCCCGGCATGGGCCACGACCTGCCGGAGGCGCTCTGGCCGGCCATCACCGGAGAGATCGTCGACCACGCCCGTCACACCGAGGAGGTGGCCCGATCATGATGGACACGACACCGGAGGAAGCGACGGCCTTCGTCCAGCAGGCCATCCCGATCCTGGGGGCGATGGGGATCCGGGTGGTCGAGGCCGGCGTCGGGCACGCGACGGTCGAGCTCCCGGCGGGCCCCAACGGCAACCACTTCGGCGTCCTCTACGCCGGCTCGCTCTTCACCGCCGCCGAGGTCCTCGGCGGGATCGTCCCCCAGGCGACCTTCGACCTCCAGGGCGAGCTCGCCGGGTTCGTGCCGCTCGTGAAGTCGGCCGAGATCAAGTTCCACCGGCCCGGCATCGGCGACGTCCGCGCCACCGCGACGATGGCGCCCGACGACATCGAGCGGGTCCCCCGCGAGGCTTTGGCGAACGGCAAGTCGGAGTTCGTCATCGAGGCCGAGATCGTCGACGGCAACGGCACCGTGGTGGCGACGACCCGCGCGGTCAACCAGCTCCGCAAGCTCGGCTGAGCCGGGCTACCCGCGCTCGTCGCCCAGCAGGGGCACCAGGTACGTCGTCGCGAACGCGCGCGTCGCCGCATCGTCGTGCATGGGGATCCTGCCCTCCGGTGCCAGCACCAGGCTGAGCGCCAGGCGGGCGTAGATCTCGGCCACCACGTCGGCATCGAGGCCGAGGTAGCGGTCGGCCGCCTGCAGGTCGCGGATCCAGGCTGCGAGGTAGTCGCGGACCATCGCCGTGATCTGGTCGGCCAGCTCGCCCGGCGGCACCGTCTCGCCGTCGTAGTCGCTGTCGCCCCGGAGCAGCCGGACCAGGAGCTCGCGGTCGGCGACCGCGTGGGCGAACGCGGTGAACCCGGCGGCGGCCTGCTCCTCGACCGTCCCCTCGTCCGCGATCGCGCGATCGACGACGCCCACCACCTTCGCGGCCTCGTGCAGCAGCAGGGCCTCCACCAGCTGCATCTTGCGCGGGAACCGACGGTAGACCGTGGCGACGCCGACGCCCGCGGCGTCGGCGATCTGGTTCATCGTGGTCCGTCGCACCCCGCCCTTCGACAGGGCTACGTAGGCCGCTTCCAGGATCCGCGCCGTGGTGGCGTCCATGCCGCAACCCTAGCGGCGTCGCCGTCACGGTGATAGATTCCGGCCAAGTTTCTATCACTGCATGACTCACCTCAGCGTGGAGGTCCCATGTCGCCTGCAGCGGCCGAACAGCTGGTCACCCGGCTGCGCACGACGTTCGACAGCGGCCGGACGCGCGACCTGGACTGGCGTCGCGACCAGCTCCGCGCGTTGTCGCGGATGCTCACCGACAACGAGGACGCCCTCCTCACCGCGCTCGCCCAGGACCTCGGCAAGCCCCGGTTCGAGGCCTGGGCCGGCGACATCGCCGCGTCCGCCGGCGAGGCCGACCACCTGCGCAAGCACCTGGGCGGCTGGGCGAAGGACTCGACCGCGCGACTGCCGCTGGCGTTCCGGCCGGGCCGGGCGAGCGTGCAGCACCAGCCCCGGGGCGTCGTCCTCGTCGTCGCGCCGTGGAACTACCCCGTCTACCTCCTCGCCACGCCCCTCGCTGCCGCCCTCGCGGCCGGCAACGCCGTCGTCTGCAAGCCGTCCGAGCTGGCGCCGGCGACATCGGCGCTGATCACCCAGCTCGCCGCCGAGTACCTCGACCCGAGCGCGATCGCGTTCGTGGAGGGCGGCGTCGAGGAGACGACCGCGCTGCTGCAGCAGCGGTTCGACCACATCCTCTACACCGGCAACGGCACCGTCGGCCGGGTCGTCGCCGAGGCCGCGGCCCGTCACCTGACTCCCACCACGCTGGAGCTCGGCGGCAAGAGCCCTGCGATCGTCGACAAGGACGCCAACCTCAAGCAGGCGGCCAGCCGGATCGCGTTCGCGAAGTGGTCGAACGCCGGCCAGACCTGCATCGCCGTCGACCACGTGTGGGTCCACCACGACGTGCACGACGAGCTCGTCGCAAGGCTGGCCGCGGAGGTCCGTGAGCGCTACGGCGAGGAACCGCGTCAGAGCGCCGACTTCGGCCGGATCGTCAACGAGCGCCACACCGCGCGGATCGGCGCCCTGCTCGAGGGCGGCGGGTACGACGACGTACCCGTCGGCGGCACCGTCGACGTCGAGGCGCGGTACGTCGCACCGACCGTCGTGACGGGCGTGAAGCCGGACGCGGCGCTGATGGGCGAGGAGATCTTCGGTCCCGTCCTCCCGGTGCTCGGCTTCGACGACGTCAGCGAGCCGATCGCACACGTCAACGCCGGCGACCACCCGCTCGCCCTCTACGTCTTCTCCCGGCGCAACGCCGACCGGGTGCTGGCGGAGACCACCTCGGGGGGCGCCTGCGTCAACGACACGATGATGCAGGTCTTCCCCCCGTCCCTGCCGTTCGGCGGCGTCGGCGAGAGCGGCTACGGGTCCTACCACGGCAAGTGGGGGTTCGAGACGTTCAGCCACCGACGCGCGGTCTACCGCCGGCCGTGGTTCTTCGTCGAGCCCGCCCTCGCCAAGGCGCCCTACACCGCGATCAAGGAACGACTCGCCCGCTTCGTCTACTGAGAAGGACACCTTCATGAGCTCAACCAGCGGCGGCCTCGCCGGACGCGTCATCGCCATCACCGGCGCCGGGCGGGGCATCGGCGCGGCCACGGCCGCCGCCCTCGCCAGGGAAGGAGCGCGGGTCGCCCTGGGCGACATCGACCTCGACATCGCCAAGGCGACCGCGGAACGGATCGGCGGCGACGCCCTCGCGCTCCCGCTCGACGTCACCTCGGTCGACAGCGTCACCGACTTCATGGACACCATCGAGTCGACGCTCGGCCCGATCGACGTCTACATCAACAACGCCGGCGTGATGCCGCTGTCGGGCCTCCTCGACGAGGACGACGCCACCATCGACCGGATCTTCGCGATCAACACCCGGGCCATGATCCACGGCACCCGCGAGGCCGCGCGCCGGATGCTGCCGCGTGGCCGCGGGCACATCGTCAACGTCGCGTCGACGGCAGGCAAGGCGGGCATCGCCGGCAGCGCCACCTACTGCGCGTCGAAGGCCGCGGTGATCCAGTACACCGAGGGCGCGTACGCCGAGCTGCACCCCCGCGGGCTCGACTTCTCGGTCGTGATGCCGGGGATCACCCGCACCGAGCTCACCGCCGGGGTCGAGGACATGCCGGCGTTCCGTGCGATCACGCCGGAGTCCGTGGCCGACGCCATCGTCGCCACCGTCGTGAAGCCGCGGTTCGAGGTCTACGTGCCCCGCTCCGCCCGCCCACTGCTCAACATCACCCGGCTGCTGCCGTTCGGCGTCGGCCAGTGGATCGGCAAGCGGATGGGTGCCGACCACGTGTTCATGGATGCCCTCGAGAAGCCGGAGCGCTCGTCGTACGAAGCACGTGCGACCGGGAAGGAAGCCCGATGAACCTGATGAACCTGATGAAGAAGCCAACCCTCCTCCACTTCCCCGGCGACGGGCTGCTGAAGGCCGTCGGCGACCGGGTCGGCACCGCGCCGGTCGCCCTTGCCGAGCCGCCCACCGGGAGCGGCCTGCAGCCGGTGATGGGCGAGCTCGGCCTGCCGGTGGTCGGCAAGACGCTGGAGATGATCCGCGACGGCTGGGACTCGTCCCCCGTGATGCACGAGAAGTACGGCGACGTCTTCTGGATCCGCGCCTTCGGCACCAAGGTCGCGATCGTGATCGGTCCGGACGCCGTGCAGGAGGTCCTCCAGAACAAGGGCAAGGTCTACTCGCAGTCCGGCTGGGAGTACTTCATCGGGCCGTTCTTCAAGCGCGGGCTGATGCTGCTCGACGGGCAGGAGCACCTCCTGCACCGGCGGATCATGCAGGAGGCGTTCACCCGCCCGCGGCTCGAGGCCTACCAGGGCCGGATCGAGGCGATCATCGGCCGGACCGTCCCCAGCTGGCCGACCGACGAGCCGATGCTGATGTATCCGGCGGTCAAGTCGCTGTCGCTCGATGTCGCCACCGAGATCTTCATGGGCACCCCCTCAGCCGCACAGCCGAACGACGAGACCCAGGGCCTCACCCAGGCGTTCATCGACGCGGTCCGGGCCGGCACCGGCCTGATCCGCACCGAGGTCCCGCTGCTGCACACCCGGTGGAACCGGGGCCTCGCCGGACGCCGCAAGCTCGACGCCTACTTCCGCGCCCGGATCCCGGCCAAGCGGGCGTCGGACGACGACGACCTGTTCGCCGCGCTCTGTCATGTCGAGACCGACGACGGGATGAAGTTCACCGACGACGACATCGTGAGCCACATGATCTTCCTGATGATGGCGGCGCACGACACCTCGACCATCACGGCGACCGGGATGACCTACTACTTCGCGAAGCACTCGGAGTGGCAGGACAAGGCTCGCGCCGAGTCGCTCGCCCTCGGGACGGCGACGCCGACGATCGACCAGCTCGACAGCCTCACGACCCTGGACCTGGTCTTCAACGAGACGATGCGCCTGGTCGCTCCGGTGCCGGCACTCGTCCGGAAGTCGACCGCGGACACCGAGCTGGTCGGTCGCTTCATCCCGAAGGGCACGATCGTCGTCGTGGCCCCCGGCGCCATCCACAACATCGGCGACCACTGGGTCAACGTCGACGAGTTCGACCCGCTCCGCTACGCCGAGCCGCGCAACGAGCACAAGGCGCACCGCTACGGCTACGTGCCGTTCGGCGGCGGGGCGCACAAGTGCATCGGGATGGCCTTCGGCACCAACGAGGTCAAGGCGCTGCTGCACACGATGCTGACGACCTACGAGTTCGAGATCCCGGCCGACTACGAGATCGAGTGGGACCACACGTCGCTGGTGATGCCGACCGACGACTTCCCGGTCACGCTGCGCCGGCTCGCTCCGAACGACTGACAGGGACCGACGATGACCCACCCACTGCTGCTCGGCGTACCCCTCGGACCCGACTCGCTGACCTGGCGGCTCTTCGGCGACCAGCGGATGCTGCTGGTCGGGATGCGCGCCGGCCTGCTCCAGACCATGCACCCGGCGATCGACCAGGCGCTCCGCGAGCACGACTCGACCTACTTCCAGGGTCCGATGAAGCGGATCCTCCGGTCGCTCCCCCAGATCCTCGGCGTCGTCTACGACGCCGACGCGCGCGCGACCGCCGCGCGGGTGCGCGACTACCACCGACCGCTCAAGGGTGTGCTGCCCGACGGCAACCGCTACAGCGCGCTGACGCCCGAGGTCTTCTACTGGCCGCACGCGACCTTCTTCGAGATGCAGATCGCGCTGCGCGAGCACTTCGGCAAGCCGCTCTCCGACGGCGCCAAGGAACAGCTGTTCCAGGAGTCGCGGCAGTGGTACTCGCTCTACGGGGTGTCCGCGGCAGGCACGCCCACGACGTACGGCGAGTTCCGCGAGTACTGGGACCACACGATCTCGTCGGTGCTGGTGCCCAACGCCATCGCGCGCGGGACGTTCAACCGGACCAAGAGCGGGATCTTCGGGCCGTCGCCGTCGAGGTACCTGCCCGAGCTGTTGTGGCGGCCGGTGTCGGACGCGCAGTTCGACGCGATGGCGTGGGTGCTCCGCGGCACGCTCCCACCCGCGCTGCGCGACCGGATGGAGCTGGGGTGGACCAACGCCGAGGAGCTGCGGCTGCGCGCGCTCGGCGCCAGCATCCAGCACACGTTCGGCCGGTTGCCGTTGCAGGCGCGGCTGCTGCCCCAGGCGCGGCGGGCCTGGCGACGCGAGAGCGAGGAGCCGACCCGGCTGCTGGCTACAGGGTGAAGTGCTCGATCACGAGCACCTGGATCTCGCCGACCACGCCGCCGAGCACGGCACCCACCGAGATCATCAGCCACTCGTCGTCCTTGAACACCGGGCGCATGATCGACTCGTACTCGGCGCTGGTGAGCTGGCTCATCTTGTCGACGATCAGGTTCTCGACGTCGAAGGTGCGCGCGGCGTAGCCGTGCGCCTGCGACATCGTGTCCGGGATGAGCTCGATCACCCGTGCCACCACGGCGTCCTTGGCCGCCCGGTAGCGCTGGGTGCCGACCGCGAGCCGCACCAGGGGCTGGGCGACGCCGGCCTGGGCGTCGATGGCGGCCGAGATCTCCCGCTCGATCGTCGAGAACAGCCGGTCCGCGGTCGGGCCGTTGAGGATGGCCTCGAAGATCACCTCGGGCGCGAAGATGTCCTGGGCCAGGATGCGGGCGTAGCCCCGGGTGATCTTGTCGCGCTTGGCGTGCAGCACGCCGTGGACCGGGAAGATGCCGAGGACCCGCTTTTGCTCCAGCGGCCGGAACAGCATGTTGAGCGCCACGTAGTCGCTCACGAAGCCGACGAGGAAGCCGAACGCCGGCATGATCCAGGGGTTGTGGAAGTAGGCCCAGCACGCGAGCTGGACGAATCCGATCGCGAACCCGAAGACCACCCCGCTGCGACGTACGAAGGTCATCGCGTCCGCCGCCACGGACTTGATCAGCTCGTTGAGCTGGTCCTTGTTCTTCACCAGGATCGTCACGGCGAGGAACTGCAGGTCGAGGAACTGGCCCAGGTCCGCCCGCATCTCGTTGACGATGTTGTCGACGATCTTCGGCGCCTGCCGGTGCACCCGCGCCTTGAGCGCCTCGCGACCGGCCTCGGGCAGCGCGTCCCAGAGCCCCGGCCGGAGCTGGTCGGCGAGGTCGCGTACCACCACGTCGATCGCCTCGGTGAGCGGCTCGCGGATCTCCTCGACGGCCTCCTCGGCGTCGATCTTGTCGAGCAGCTCCTCGGGCCGGAGCAGGTTCTCGGTGAGCAGCTCGATCGTCGTGGCGGCGACCTTGCCGGCGCGGCGCGGGACCAGCCCCTGCCACCCGAACGGTCCGAGGCCGCGGAACTCGAGCGGGCGGTACATCATCTGCAGCGCCAGCAGCTTGGTGATGTAGCCGATGAACGCCGCCACCAACGGCATCGTGGCGTAGATGATCCAGTTGGCCGAGAAGTCGTCCTGGATCTCGGCCCAGGTCTGGACCATCCCGGTGGCGAGAGGGATCACCCGAGGCCGCCGGTGGTGGCCGCCGCCCAGAGGTCCTGGCCCAGCACCGACAGCCGGACGGTGTACCGCTCGACCCGAGCCTCCAACGGCCCCCGCTTGCCCTTCTTGAGCGCCCGCAGGACGGCGCTGTCGGCCCCGAGGATCTGGTAGTCGTCCTTGAGCCGCGGGTCTTCCGGACCGGTCTCGAGCAGGCCCAGCGACAGCAGGTGGCTGATGTAGACCGGGGTCAGCTGCGGCAGCGAGACGTTGGCCATCTTGCCGACCAGGGCGGCGTTCTCGAGGATCGGCTCACCGCCGATCCCGGTGACGGTCCGGGCGAACACGTGCATCATCGGCGAGACCGAACCGTCCGAGAGCGCACCGATGATCCGGGCCTCGTCCGGCACCAGCTGGTCGATGATCTTGTGGAACAGCTCCTGCTGGCCGGTGCGGCTGTTCTGCTCCAGCGCCCGGTCGAGCAGCCGGTCCATCTTGCTCTGCAGCGGTTCCGAGGGCCGGCTCGCACCGCCCGCCGCGCCACCCGCCGAGATGGCCAGCGGCGGCCGCGGCGGGGCGGCCACGTCGAGGCGGGACCGGAGCGCGCCCAGCACCTGCCGCTCGGTCCAGCTCGCCACCTGCGAACCGGTCTTGAGAGCGGTGCGGGTGGCCGGGGCCACCAGGCCGAACGGGTTGAAGGGCAGCGCCATGGTCGGAAAGTATCGCTAGCCGCGGAGCGACCGGTTGATCACCTGGTTGGAGGCGCGCTGGAAGCCGGAGACGACCGCCTCGAGCGTGAGCTGGCGCAGCTGGACGATCGTCGCCTGGAAGGCCGCGGCCTCCTCGGAGGTGTGCTGCTCCTGGGCGCGGTAGGGACCGATCACCTGGCGCGCGAAGATCTCGGTCAGCTCCTCGGCCAGCGCCTCCGTGTGCTCCCTGACCGCGATCCCGGCAGCGGTGATCCCGTCGACGCTGATGCCCAGGCCCAACAGCTTGACCGCGGCGTCGAAGCCCGGTTGCAGCTCGAACTCCTCCCCGTCCCGCTCCACGACGCCCAGCGTGAGGAGCACCTCGAGCGCGGCCTCGTCGAGCGGGCGGCCCGCCCGCTGGTCGAGCTCGGGGCGACCCATCCGCTCGGGCGGCTGCGCCGACCAGGTGGTGAGCGCCAGCGCGCGCACGGCGAGCTCGTCGGCGTCGCCGTCGACCGGGAACCGGGCCAGGTAGTCCTCGATCGCCGTCAGGCTCAGCCCGTGGTCCTGCAGGGCCCGGACCAGCTTCAGCCGGGCCGCGTGCGTGTCGGAGTAGAACGCCTGCCGCCCCCGGCGGGTCGGCGGCGGGATGAGCCCGAGCCCGGCGTAGTAGCGGACGGTGCGCACGGTCATCCCGGTGGCGGCCGCCAGCTCGTCGACCGTCAGCTCTGCCGACGGCGCCGACTGGGCCGACTGGGCTGACTGGGCTGACTGGGCTGACTGGGCCTCGACCGACACGCTGTGCCTCCGCTCACTTCCCCTGGTCCTGCGACCCGTCGCCGTTGCATTGTGACAGTGCTACTGTCACAGTAGTTGTTGTTCCCCACTGTCGCAATCGACGACCCTATCCATCTCTTCAGCCACGACAGGATTCCCACACCATGCGCGAGCTCTTCCTTCCCGAGCACGAGGACTTCCGTGAGTCCGTGCGGACCTTCTTCGCCAAGGAGGTCACGCCCAACAACGAGCAGTGGGAGCGCGACGGCATCGTCCCGCGCGAGCTGTGGCTCAAGGCCGGCGAGGCCGGGCTGCTCTGCTTCGACGTGCCGGAGGAGTACGGCGGCCCGGGCATCGACGACTTCCGGTTCAACGTGGTGGTCTCCGAGGAGCAGACCCGGGCCGGTTCGAACGGCCCCGGCTTCTCGGTGCACAGCGACATCATCGTCCCCTACATCACCTCCCTCGGCACCGAGGAGCAGAAGCAGCGCTGGCTCCCCGGCTGCGTCACGGGCGAGACGATCACCGCGATCGCGATGACCGAGCCGGGCGCCGGCTCCGACCTCCAGGGCATCCGCACCACGGCGGTCGACCAGGGCGACCATTACCTGCTCAACGGGTCCAAGACCTTCATCAGCAACGGCATCCACGCCGACCTGGTGATCGTGGTGGCGCGCACCAACCCCGACGCCGGCCACCAGGGCATCAGCCTGCTGGTCGTCGAGCGCGGGATGGAGGGCTTCGAGCGCGGCCGCAACCTCGACAAGATCGGCATGCACGCGCAGGACACCGCCGAGCTCAGCTTCACCGACGTCCGGGTGCCCAAGGAGAACCTCCTCGGCGCCGAGGGCAGCGGGTTCATCTCGCTGATGATGAACCTGCCGCAGGAGCGGCTGATCATCGCCGCCCAGGCCGCCGCCGCGTGCGAGTCCGTGGTCGAGATGTGCCTCGACTACGCCAAGACCCGCGAGGCGTTCGGCAAGCCGATCGGCAAGTTCCAGCACAACCGGTTCCTGATCGCGGAGATGGCCACCGAGGCCAAGATCACCCGGGTCTTCGTCGACGACTGCGTCCGCAAGCACGTCGCCGGCAAGCTCGACGCCGTCGAGGCGTCGCAGGCGAAGTACTGGGCGACCGAGCTGCAGAACAAGCTGGTCAACCAGGGCGTCCAGCTCCACGGCGGCTACGGCTACATGCTCGAGTACCCGATCGCGCGGGCCTACCTCGACAGCCGGATCTCGACGATCTACGGCGGCACGACCGAGATCCAGAAGGAGATCATCGGACGGAGCCTGGGGCTCTGATGGACTTCAACCTCCCCGACACCGCGCTCGCCGTACGCGACGGCGTGCGGGCCGTCGCAGCCAAGTACGACAACGCCTACTGGTCCGAGTGCGAGGAGGCACACCGCTTCCCGATCGAGGTCTTCACCGACCTCGGGAAGGGCGGCTGGTTCGGCCTCAACATCCCCGAGGAGTACGGCGGCGGCGGGCAGGGTCTGCTCGAGGTCGCGATCGCCAACGAGACCCTGTGCGCGTCCGGCGGCGGCGCCGGCAGCTTCTTCTACGTGACGACGCCCGGCTTCGGCGCGACCACCCTCGTCCGGCACGGCACGGAGGAGCAGAAGCAGGCGATCCTGCCGGGCATCGCCGCGGGCGACGTCCAGTTCTGCTTCGCGCTGACCGAGCCGGACGCCGGCAGCAACGCGATCGAGATCACGACCTCGGCCCGACGCGACGGGGACGCCAAAGATGGGGATTGGTTGATCAAGGGCCAGAAGGTCTGGATCTCCAACGTGGAGAACGCCGACTGGATGGTCGCGGTGACCCGCACCATCCCGGCCGCCGAGGCGAAGCCGCGCACCAACGGCTTCACGCTGTTCCTGATCGACGTCAAGGAGGCGCTCGCCGCCGGCACGCTCTCCTACACGCCGATCCCCAAGATGGGCAGCAACATCCTCTACTCCAGCCAGGTCTTCTTCGACGACGTGCGGGTGCCCGCCCGCAACGTCATCGGCGAGGTCGACGCCGGGTTCATGGTCCTGTGGGACGTGCTGAACCCGGAGCGGATCCTGGCCGCGGCCGGTGGCGTCGGCGGCGCCGACGCCGCGCTCGAGTACGCCGCGAAGTACGCCACCGAGCGGGTGGTCTTCGGCCGCCCGATCGGCGCCAACCAGGGCATCCAGTTCCCACTCGCGCAGATCAAGGCGAAGACCGAGCTCGGCCGGCTGATGACCTACAAGGCGGCCTGGCTCTTCGACCAGGGCCTCCCCTGCGGCAACGAGGCCAACGTCGCGAAGCTGACGGGGGCGCAGGTCGCCTGGGAGGCGGCCGACCAGGCCTTCCAGACGCTCGGCGGAATGGCCTACTCGAAGGAGTACCCGGTCGAGCGATGGCTGCGCGACGCCCGGATCGGCAAGAACATCCCGGTCGCCGAGCAGCTGGTCCTCGCCCACATCGGCACCTCGATGCTCGGGCTGCCGAAGTCGTATTGAGCCACTCGGGCGCTGGGTCCCCACTAGGCTCGGCCGCATGGGGATCCAGCGTCCGTATCGCGGCGTCGCGGCGGACGACCGGCGCGAGCGCCGCCGCAGCGCCCTCCTCGAAGCCGCCCTCGAGTGCCTGGGCGGCGACGACGCCGACATCAGCGTGCGACGGGTCTGCACCATCGCCCGGCTCACCCCGCGCTACTTCTACGAGAGCTTCGTGAACCTCGACGAGCTCCAGCTCGCCCTGCTCACCCAGGTCGCCGACGAGATCGCGGTCGAGGGTGCCGCGGCGCTGGCCGAGCGGGCGCCGGCCGACCTGCAGGCCGCGTGCCGGACCGCCTTCGAGGGCGCCTACTCGGTGTTCCAGGACGATCCCCGCAAGGCCCGGGCGCTGCTGGCGGTCGCCTCGGGGACGGCCGGGCTGATGGAGGCTCGCCGCAAGATCGTGATGTCGTACGCCGACACGATGCTCGCCTTCCTCGGCCAGGAGTTCGGAGACCTGGTCGACACCACCGGCGCGCGCGTCGCCGTGCTGTACGCCGTGGGCGGGGCGCTCGAGGTCACCCACGCCGTCCTGAACGGCGACGTCGCCGTCTCCGACGACGCCCTCGTCGAGCTGGCCGGCAGCCTGCTGGCGTCGTCGGTCCAGCGGATGAGCGTGCCGTGAGCCGCCCCAGGGGGCGGGCCGGGGCGCGGTTGACCCGCACGACGATCAACACGTTGACCCGTCCCCACCGACGCCCGTTCGGGCCGCGACTCTCCAGCCGGGTGCGCGGGCGGACGGTGCTGATCACCGGCGCCTCCAGCGGCATCGGCCGCGGGCTCGCGCTCCGGCTCGCCGGCGAGGGCGCGACGGTCCTGGTGACGGCCCGGCGCGCGGCCGAGCTCGACGCGCTCTGCGCCGAGATCGCGAGCGCCGGCGGGATGGCCCACGCGCTCCCCGCCGACCTGGCGACCGACGACGGCATCGACGCCCTCGCGGACCGGGTGCTCGCGGAGCACGGCGCCCCCGACGTACTGGTGCTCAACGCCGGCCGCTCGATCCGGCGCTCCATCGCGCGGTCCGAGCGCCGGCTGCACGACTACGAGCGGGCGCTGCGGATCAACTACCTCGGCGCCGTGGGCCTGCAGCTGCGGCTGCTGCCCGCGATGCGCGAGCGCCGGTCGGGACACGTCGTCACCAGCTCGTCGCTGGGCGTGCAGGGCGACCTGCCGCGCTTCTCCGCCTACATCGCCTCCAAGGCCGCCCTCGACGCGTTCACCCGGATCGCGGCCGTGGAGTGCCTCGCCGACGGCATCTCCTTCACGACCGTCCACCTGCCCCTGGTCGACACCGAGATGAGCGGCCCCACGGGGTGGCGCGGCTTCCGGGCGCTCTCGGTCGACGACGCTGTCGACATGCTGTGCGAGGCGATCCGCCGACGGCCCGACCACGTCGGCACGATGCTCGGGACCGCGGTCACCTTCGGCAACACCGTCACGCCCGGGTTCTCCCGACAGCTGCTGCACGGGTTCCACCGCGCGATGCCGGACTCACCGGCCGCTCGCGGCGACCGAGGAGGGTCCGATGGTTGACCAGGTGACGATCACCAACACCGCGGCCGGACGCCGGCCGTCCCGGCAGAGCAGGCACGTCCGCCGGGCTGCCCGGCTCACGACGTACCCGCTCAGCATGCTCACCCCGCGCCACGTCCTCGGCGCCCACACGTTCCGGACCGTCGTGCGGCTCGGCATGGCGACGATGCGCGCGACGGTCGACCACACGCCGGTCCGCACGACGCACCGGAGCCGGCGCGTGGTGGGCGAGTGGGTCGCCGACCAGCCGACGCCGGGGACGCCGATCGTCTACTACGTCCACGGCAGCGCGTACGTCGCGTGCTCGACCGCGACGCACCGGCTGCTGGTGTCCCGGCTGGTGCGCCGCACGGGGCGGCCGGCGTTCTCCGTGGAGTACCCGCTCGCGCCGCGGCACCGGTTCCCCAAGGCGCACGACGCGGTGGTGAGCGGCTTCCTCTGGCTGCTGGACCAGGGGTTCCGTGCCGAGGACATCGTGGTGGCCGGCGACTCCGCGGGCGGTCACATGGCGCTCGCCCTCTGCGGTGAGCTGCGCCGGCGCGGGCTCCCGATGCCCGCCGGGCTGGTGCTGCTGTCACCGCTGGTCGACGCGTCGTTCGACACCGCCGCGAGCGCGGCGCGGCGCGTCCGCGACACCACCTGCACGCCCCGGGGCGCCAAGCGGCTGATCGGCCACTACCTGCGGGGCGCCGACCTCACCGACCCCCGGCTCGACGTCGTGCAGGAGGCCGGCCCGGACCTGCCGCCCATGCTGATCCAGGCCGGCGGCAGCGAGATGATGAGCGCCGACGCCGAGCTGTTCGCCGCGGCCCAGGTCGCGCTCGGCGGCGCGTGCGAGCTCCAGGTCTGGCCCGGTCAGATCCACGTCTTCCAGCTGCTCGGCTTCCTCCCCGAGTCGGGAGCGGCGCTGGACGAGATCGCCGGCTTCATCGCGACCCTGGGTGTCGCCCGGGGCGGCGCAGAGGCGAGCTGAGTCCGCTCAGGTCAGCCGCCAGCCCCGGCGGATCCGGAACCGGACCTCGGCGAGCTGCAGCTGGATGGGGAGCATCCGCACCCACCGCGGCAGCCGCCGCGACACGAACCGCAGCCCGCCGAGCATCCGCTCGAACCGACGCTGCTGCTGCGGGGTCCAGGTGAGGCCCATGGCGTCGCGGAACTCCGGCGGGAGGAAGCCGATGGTGGCGAACCGGTTCAGCGACCGGTTCCCCCACCGCATCCAGCGCGGGATCATCTCCAGCTCCACGAGCGCCATCAGGTGCTGCCGCACCGGCTCGTCGTACCGGACCCGGGCCAGGCCCTCGGCCCAGTACTTCTCGAACGCCTCCCGGTCGGCGGGCCAGCTCTCGGCCGGCACCTGCAGGCTGGTCCCGAGCCGGCTGCAGTAGGCGTACAGGCCGTCGGCGTCGGCCTCCGTCATCGGCCCGAGCAGGGCGACCCGGATGTCGCGGAAGCCGATGTAGAGGCACGCCGCGACCCACAGCTGCAGCGCCGGGTCGAAGGCGTTGTAGCGCACCGGGCTGTCGGGCCCGGAGCGCACCGACACGTGCGACCGGTTGACGGCCTCGCGGTACGCCGCGCGGTCGGCCTCGCTCCCGAACAGGGCCACGACCAGGTAGCTGATCGTGGTCCGCAGCCGCTTCCAGGGATGGAGCATGACGTTGCCGCTGTCGACCTTGCTCTCGACGACGCCGTAGCCGACCTCGCGCCAGCCGAGCTGCATGATCACGTTGGCCGCCGAACCGAGGAAGCCCGCCGGACCCACCATGTGGTCGCGGATGTCGAAGGGCCGGTCGTTCGTCATGGGCCTAGCCTGCGCCGTCGACCGGGGTCGCGCCAGCACCGCCCACAAGTTGGACATGACCGTTGTCAGAAATGGCCGACGGCCGGTACCTTTCCCGGATGAAGTCCGACATCCGCACCCTGTGCGCCGCCTTCCAGCGGACGTCCGCCGCCCACCCGGACGCGGTCGCGCTCCGCACCCCCGACGACAGCGTCTCCCTCACCTGGGGCGAGTACGCCGCGCGGGTGCGCAAGGTCGCGGCCGGCCTCGCCGGTCTCGGCGTCGGCCGGGGCGACACGGTCGCCCTGATGCTGACGAACCGACCCGAGTTCCACGTCGTCGACACCGGAGCGCTGCACACGGGCGCGACGCCGTTCTCCATCTACAACACGCTGGCCACCGACCAGATCGCCTACCTGTTCAGCAACGCGGGCAACAAGGTCGTGATCACCGAGAAGCAGTTCCTCGACAAGCTGGTCCTGGCCAACACGGCCGGTCAGGTCGAGCACTTCATCTGCGTCGACGACCCCGGCAGCGACGCCGACGGTGTGATGACGCTGGCAGAGCTGGAGGCGAGCGGCGACCCCGACTTCGACTTCGACGCGGCCTGGCAGGCGGTCGAGCCGTCCGACGTGCTCACCCTCATCTACACCTCGGGCACGACCGGACCGCCCAAGGGCGTGGAGCTGACGCACGCGAACCTGTTGGCGGAGATGGATGCCCTGCACGGGTACTTCCCGCTGTCGCACGAGGACAAGCTCGTGTCGTACCTGCCCGACGCGCACATCGCCAACCGCTGGGGCGCGCACTACAACAACATGCGCTACGGCATCCAGATCACCACGGTGGCCGACCCGAAGCAGCTGGTCGCGACGCTGCCGCTGGTGCGCCCGACGTTCTTCGGCGCCGTGCCGGCGGTCTGGTACAAGGTCAAGGCCGGGATCGAGGCGGCGCTGGCCGCGGAGCCCGACGAGAAGAAGCGCAAGATCGCCAACTGGGCGATCGCGACCGGCACCAAGGTCGCCTGGCTGAAGTCCGACCGCAAGCCCGTGCCGCTCGCCCTCAAGGTGCAGCACCGGCTCGCGGAGAAGCTGGTGCTCGGCAAGCTGCGGGAGCGGATGGGCCTCGACCAGGTGCGGGTGGCCGCCACCGGCGCCTCCGCCATCGCGCCCGACGCGCTGGCGTTCATGCTGGCGCTCGGCGTCCCCGTGCTCGAGGTCTGGGGGATGTCCGAGACGTCGGCGGTCGTGACGATGAACCCGCCCGACGGCATCCGGATCGGCACCGTCGGCAAGGTCGTGCCCGGCGGGTCGGAGATCTCGCTGGCCGAGGACGGCGAGCTGCTCGTGCGGGGTCCGTTGGTGATGAAGGGCTATCGCAACGACCCGGTCCGGACGGCGGAGGCCATCGACAGCGACGGCTGGATGCACACCGGCGACATCGCCACCATCGACGGCGACGGCTACGTCAAGATCGTCGACCGCAAGAAGGAGCTGATCATCAACGCGGCCGGCAAGAACATGTCGCCGCAGAACATCGAGGGCGCGGTCAAGGTCGCCTGCCCGCTGGTGATGAGCGTCGTCGCGGTCGGTGACGACCGGCCGTTCGTGACCGCGCTGCTGACCCTCGACCCCGACGCCTGCGCGGCGTACGCCGCCAAGGTCGGCCTCCCTGACGCCTCCCCCGCCGTCCTCGCCGAGGACGAGACCGTCAAGGCGCTCATCCAGGGCGGCATCGACCAGGCGAACGAGAAGCTCGCCCGGGTCGAGCAGATCAAGAAGTTCGCGATCCTGCCGTCGACGTGGGAGCCGGGTGGCGACGAGCTCACCCCGACCATGAAGCTCAAGCGCCGGCCGATCGCCGAGAAGTACGCGCCCGAGATCGACGCGCTCTATGCCTGACGCAGCGAGGCCGCTCGGCTCCCACGACCTCGTCGCCGATCCCACGGCGGGCGAGGAGTCGGCGAGCTTCATCCGCGCCGCGCAGAAGGCCGAACGCGCCGAGGAGCTCGCGCTGCTGCGCCGCAAGATGGACGGCATCGTCGTCTTCATCGCCGGTCCGGCCAACGTGGCGCTGCAGCTCGGCTGGCCCGAGGTCGGCTACGGCGTGGTCGAGAGCCGGGTGGACAGCGGGAAGGTGACCAAGCACCCGTTCAAGCGCTTCCGCACCACGGTCGGCTACCTCGGCATCGCGCTGCTCGGCAACCACACCCAGCGCCTGGCCTACCGGGAGGCGATCAACGGGCAGCACCGGCAGGTGCGGTCCACCCCCGAGAGCCCGGTGAAGTACAACGCCTTCAACCGCGACCTCCAGCTCTGGGTGGCCAGCTGCATCTACTACGGGACCGTCGACGCCTTCACCCGGATGCACGGCCCGCTCTCCCGCGAGGAGGAGGCGGTGATCCTGCGGGCCGGTGCCCGGATCGGCACCACCCTCCAGGTGCCGCAGGAGATGTGGCACAAGACGCCAGAGGACTTCTGGGCCTACTGGGAGGAAGGCGTCGACCGGATCCAGATCGACGAACGGGTCGGCGGCTACCTCCGCGGGCTGATGCGGATGGACATGCTGCCCGCGCCGCTCGGCCGCGCCGTCGGCCCGCTGCACCTGTGGCTCAACGCCGGCTTCCTGCCCGATCCGGTCCGCCAGCAGCTCGGCCTGGACTGGGACGAGCGCGACCAGCGCCGGCACGACCGGATGCTGGCCGTCATCGGCAGGATCTCCCGCCCGCTGCCGCACTTCCTGCGCGTGTTCCCGATGAACGCGATGATGTGGAACCTCGAGATCCGCCGCCGCCTCGGCCGTCCGATGGTCTGATCGAGGCATGACCGACCACACCAAGCGCACCCTCGGCAACCGGATCAAGACCGTCCTCGACGTCGACCAGACGCTCAGCCGCGTCGACGAGGTGGCCGTGGAGATGGGCCCGCTGCTGGAGACCTTCACCGGCGTCCTGTCGGAGTTCAACGCCACCCTCGACCGCTTCGGCCAGGCCCTCGACCGGTTCTCCCACGCGGCCGAGACCATCGACGGCACCGCGGAGAAGCTGGACACCCTGATCACCGACCTGGCGAAGACGATGGAGTCCATCCAGCTGGTGACCTCGCCGATCACGCTGGCTCGCGACAGCGTCCGTCGCGTGCGGTCGAAGGAGTGACCGGGAGCCTCCGCGCGGTCGAGCTCTGGATGGACGGACAGGGGCTCGGGCGCGGGCCGATCGAGGCCGTCTCCCCCATCTCCGGCGGCACCCAGAACGTGATGCTGCGCTTCGAGCGGGACGGCCGCCCCTACGTCCTGCGCCGCGGGCCGGAGCACCTCCGCCCCCGCAGCAACGACGTCATCCGGCGCGAGTGTCGGGTGCTGCGGAGCCTCGCCGGCACGGGTGTCGCGCACCCGGCGCTGATCGCCGCGTGCGACGACGAGGCCGTGCTCGGCGGCGCCGTCTTCTACCTGATGGAGCCGGTCGACGGCTTCAACGCCAGCATCGGCCTCCCGCCTGCGCACGCGGCTGACGCCTCGATCCGCCACGAGATGGGTCTGCGCCTCGTCGACGCCCTCACCGCGCTCGCCGGCGTCGACCACGAGGCGGTCGGGCTCGACGACTTCGGCAAGCCCGAGGGCTTCCTCGAGCGGCAGGTGCCGCGGTGGCTGGCCGAGCTCGCGTCGTACGACGACTTCCCGGCCTATCCCGGACCGGACATCGGACCGGTCGACGAGGTCGCGGCCTGGCTCGAGGAGAACCGGCCGTCGTCGTGGCGGCCCGGCATCCTGCACGGCGACTTCCACGCCGCCAACGTGATTTTCTCCCCCGACGGCCCGGACGTGGTCGCGGTCGTCGACTGGGAGATGTGCACCATCGGCGACCCGCTGCTCGACCTGGGCTGGCTGCTCGCCACCTGGGACCTGCCCGGCGCGCCCGACGAGTTCGCCGGCGCGCTCACCCGGGCCGGCGGCCTCGCGACCGGCGACGAGCTGGCGCAGCGGTACGCCGAGCGCAGCACCCGCGACCTCTCGGCCCTCGACTGGTACGTCGTGCTCGCCTGCTTCAAGCTCGGCATCGTCCTCGAGGGCAGCCACGCCCGTGCGCTCTCGGGCCTGGCGCCGACCGAGGTCGGCGACCGCCTGCACACCACGGCCCAGCGCCTCTTCGACCGCGCGCACGCGCTGGTCCAGCAGAACTGACCCACCCACACCCATGCCGACCGAAGGGCAACCATGATCGACTTCGAGATCCCCGCCGACCTCGCCGCGCGCCGCGACGAGGTGCTCGAGTTCGTCTCCGAGCAGGTGGTCCCGTTCGAGACGGACCCCCGGATGACGCAGCACGGCCCGACCGAGGACCTCCGCAACGAGCTGGTCGACCTGGCCCGCAAGGCCGGCCTGCTCACCTTCCAGGCGGCCCAGGAGGGCCAGGAGCGGGCGGCGACGCACCTCGAGCAGGCGATCCTGTTCGAGGCGGCTGGCTGGTCGGCGCTCGGGCCGGTCGCACTCAACTGCGCGGCCCCCGACGAGGGCAACATGTTCCTGCTCGACAAGATCGCCGACCCCGCGCAGGCCGAGGAGTTCCTGTGGCCGATGATCGCCGGCCGCCAGCGGTCGGTGTTCGCGATGACCGAGCCGGGCGGGGCGGGCTCCGATCCACGGCAGCTCGCGACGACCGCCGTACGCGACGGCGACGGCTACGTGATCAACGGCCGCAAGTGGCTGATCACCGGCGCCAACGGCGCCAAGACCTGGATCATCATGGCCGACCTCGAGGGCGCCGGAGCCACGCTGTTCCTCTGCCACGGCGACACCCCCGGCATCGTCATCGAGCGCACCATGGACACGATGGACCGCAACTACGTCGAAGGACACTGCGTGGTCCTCTTCGACGACCTGCACCTACCGGCGACGGCGCTGCTCGGGGAGGAGGGCGAGGCGTTCCGCTACGCGCAGCTCCGGCTGGCGCCCGCACGGCTCACCCACTGCATGCGGTGGCTCGGCGGCGCGGTCCGCGCCCAGTCGATCGCGGTCGACTACGCCAAGACCCGCACCGCGTTCGGCAAGCCGATCGGCCAGCACCAGGGCGTCGGCTTCATGCTCGCCGACAACGAGATCGCGATCCAGAAGTGCCGGCTGATGATCTGGTGGGCGTGCTGGATCCTCGACCAGGGCCAGCAGGGCCGCCACGAGAGCTCGATGGTCAAGGCGATGGTGTCGGAGGAGCTGTTCAAGGTCGCCGACCGGTGCGTCCAGGTGCTCGGCGGGATGGGCATCAGCGACGAGACGCCCGTGGCCGGGTTCTTCCGCGACGTCCGGGCGTTCCGCCTGTACGACGGGCCGACCGAGGTGCACCAGCACGCGATCGCGAGCCGGATCCTGCGCGACTGAGGCCGGCTCGGCCCGGTGTCACAATGTGCGCCATGAGGACCCGGTTCGGCACCCTGCTCGGCTGTCTCGTGCTGTTGGCCGCCTGCGGCGACGACCCGGAACCCGACGCCGACGACCCGACGTCGGCCCCGTCGTCCGCCGAGACACGGGCGTCCTCCAGCGCACCGGAGCAGACGCCGACGCGCACGGCCGGTCCGACCGAGACCTCGGAACCGACGGAGACTTCGTCACCTCCCGCCGCCGACGGCACCCGGATCGTCGTCGACGACAGCGAGTTCGGCCCGATGCTCTTCGACGAGACCGGTCAGGCGATCTACCTCTTCGACGTCGAGACGACCGCGGAGGCGCAGTGCTACGACGACTGTGCCGTGGCGTGGCCGCCGGTGTTCACCGAGGGCGCCCCGGTGGCGGGCGACGGCGTCGACGCGTCGTTGCTCGGGACCACGGAGCGGGCCGACGGTCGGCTCCAGGTCACCTACAACGACCACCCGCTCTACTTCTACGCCCACGAGGGCAAGCACGAGGTCCTGTGCCACGACGTCTTCCTCAACGGGGGCAACTGGTACGTCGTCCAGCCGGGCGGCGACGCAGCACCTCCGGGATGAGTCAGGCCGCTGCCCGCTCCCGCAGCGTCAACAGCGCCATCCAAGCCGCACCTGCCAACGCGATCGCGCAGCCGACGCCGAACGCCCAGGACAGGTCCTGCTCGCGGGCGACCAGCCCGAGCGCGATCGGACCGAACCCGAGGCCCAGGTCGATGAACGCCGACGCGGTGCCGGCCGCGGCGCCGCGCTCGCCCGGGGTGGCGGTCGCGAAGATCGCCGAGAAGAAGGCCGGCGTCGAGAACGTCACACCGACCGCCATCACCACGACGCCGACGATCAGACCCGCCCCTGACTGCCAGGCGACCAGGATCCCCAGACCGGCCGCGATCGCGACCAGCGACCCGGTGGCCAAGGGCAGCGACGGCACCCGGTCGGGCACCCGGGCGAAGACGATCCGGCAGGCCACGATGACCATGCCGTAGGCGACGAGCGCGAGCGACGTGTTGTCGAGGCCGACCTCCTCGGACCACAGCGCGGCGAACGCCAGGAACCCGCTGATCGCGGCGAGCGAGGCGAAGAAGCCGAGCGAGACCGGGAGGCCCGGGCGGTGGATCAGCTTGCCGTGGCCGTCTCCACCGGCGCCCCGGGTGTCGGGCACCCAGCGGACGATGACCGCCGCCGCGACGGCCAGCACACCCGCGACCCACCACGCCTCGGTGTAGCCCCAGACCTCGACCACGGCCTCCCCGAGCGGCGGGCCGAAGGCGATGCCCAGGTACAGCCCGAGCGAGTTGTAGCTGAGCGCCTCGCCCAGCCGCGCCGGCGGCGCGAGGTCGGCCAGCAGCGCGAAGCCCGCGACGAAGAACGCCGCCTCGGCCACGCCCTGCACCAGCCGGATCGCGACCACGCCGGCGAGGGTGTCGACGTACGGCAGGAGCAGCATCCCGGCCGCGGCCAGCAGCGCTCCGAACACCAGCAACGGCCGACGTCCGTGGACGTCGGACAGCCGCC
>NZ_JACEHF010000063.1 GCF_014180685.1 Nocardioides pelophilus
TGGCGCCCTCGCCGTTCCGGCTCCGGCACCGCGAGGGGTTGCGCCGGATGGTCGAGCTGGTGGACCCGCTCGACCGCGCCTTGCGCAGCACCCGGGTGCTGGTGCGCCAGACCGCCGTCGCGGCGTACACGCACCGGCCGGTGCCGTCGTCGTACGTCGACCTCACCGCCGATCTGGCGCTGGCGGTGGATGCGGTCGCCGACGAGCTGGCCGCCGACCGGATGGCGGTGGCGGCGCGACCGAAGGTGCTGGCTGTCGGACAGGCGACCGGCCTGGTGGAGCGCAGCGAGTCGCTCACCGGGGACGCGATCCTCGCCCAGGTGCGGTCGATCGTGGTCGACCTGCTGCTCGTCACGGGGATGGGCCAGCTGGAGGCGACCGACGCGCTGCCGCCGCCGAACCGCTGAGGAGCCGGCCCTACCCACCTCGGCGCCGGACATCCGGGTTGACCTCTTCGGTGAACAATTGTTCTCTGGATGTCATGGCCAGCACAATCCCGTGGGAGCGGGTGCGGAGGTCCGCCTCCAAGCTCACCACGCCGCTCCACCCCGACGACTACCTCCGACTGCTGAACCCGCTCTGGAGCTCGCGCGAGCTGCGCGGGCGGGTCGAGAAGGTGATCCCGGAGACCGAGGACGCCGCCACCCTGGTGATCCGGCCGGGCTGGGGATGGCGCTACGACCACAAGCCGGGTCAGTACGTCGGCATCGGCATCCAGGTCAACGGCAAGTTCCAGTGGCGCTCCTACTCGGTGAGCTCGCCGCCCGAGCGGCGACGGGGAACGATCACGATCACGGTGCGCGCCATGCCCGAGGGCAAGCTCTCCAGCCACCTGGTCAAGGGCCTCGAACCGGGCACCATCGTCCGGCTCGCCCTTCCCGAGGGCGACTTCGTCCTTCCCGACCCGCCACCGGAGCGGATGCTGTTCCTCGTCGGCGGCAGCGGGGTGACGCCCGTGATGGCGATGCTCCGCACCCTCGACCGGCGCTCCCGAGAAATCGGCAGAGCGATGCCCGACGTCGTGATGCACTACTCCTCGCCGACCGAGGACCGGATGATCTTCCGCGACGAGCTGGACCGTCTCGAGGAGCAGCACGACGGACTCACGCTGCACCGGCTCCAGACCGACGTCGACGGCATGCTCGACCTCGCCGGGCCGGACGGGCTCGACAAGATCTGCCCCGACTGGCGAGACCGGGAGACCTACGCCTGCGGGCCGGGCCCGATGCTCGACGCCATCACGGAGTACTACGAGGAGCAGGACGTCGTCGACCACCTGCACCTCGAGCGCTTCTCGCTCGAGCTGGGCGGCGAAGGGGGCGAGGGCGGCACGATCACGTTCCAGAACTCGGGCAAGACCATCGAGGCCGACGGTGCGACCACGGTCCTCGAGGCCGGCGAGGAGGCCGGCGTCGGCATGCCCTACGGCTGTCGGATGGGCATCTGCCACACCTGCACGCTGACCATGATCTCCGGCAAGGTGCGCGACCTGCGCAACGGCAACGAGTTCGACAGCCCCAACGAGCCCGTCCAGACCTGCGTCACCGCTGCCGTCGGTGACTGCACGCTCGACATCTGACCTGAGGTTTCGAGGCTCGTCGCCAGCGCTCCTCGCACCTCGACCACCGGTAAGGAGAAGGACACATGGCTATTGCGGACGTCAAGGAGTACACCCACCTCACCGAGGAGGAGGTCGACCAGATCGGTCGTGAGCTCGACGCGATCCGGACCGAGATCGAGGAGTCGCGCGGCGCGGCCGACGCGGCGTACATCAACCGGCTGATCAAGCTCCAGCGCGCCCTCGCGGCGGCCGGCCGGGTCACCCTCCTGGTGGGCAGCCAGTTCAAGGAGACGCGCAAGCCGGCGTGGGTCCTGGGCGCGAGTCTCCTGGGGTTGCACAAGATCCTCGAGAACATGGAGATCGGCCACAACGTCATGCACGGACAGTGGGACTGGATGAACGATCCGGAGATCCACTCGTCCAACTGGGAGTGGGACACCGCCCAGCCGGCCGAGCAGTGGAAGCACTCGCACAACTACATCCACCACCAGTTCACGAACGTGCTCGGCTACGACAACGACATCGGCTACGGGATCCTGCGGATGGCGCGCGAGCAGAAGTGGTCGCCGTACAACCTCGGGCAGCCGATCTACAACAGCCTGCTCGCGACCCTCTTCGAGTGGGGCGTCGCCCTCCACGACCTCGACATCGAGCGGATCCGCAAGGGCGAGAAGGACCCGAAGGAGATGAAGCGGCAGCTCAAGCAGATCTTCCGCAAGGGCCGCAACCAGGTCCTCAAGGACTACGTCGTCTACCCGGCGCTGGCGGGCAAGCAGTGGAAGACCGTGCTGACGGCCAACGTCGCGGCCAACATCACGCGCAATCTGTGGTCTTACATGATCATCTTCTGCGGCCACTTCCCCGACGGAGCGGTGCACTTCACCGAGGAGGAGATCGAGGACGAGACCCGGGCGGAGTGGTACCTGCGGCAGATCCTCGGCTCCGCCAACTTCGAGGGCGGCCGGACGCTGCACATCCTGTCGGGGAGCCTCGGGTACCAGATCGAGCACCACATCTTCCCGGACCTGCCGAGCAACCGGTATCCCGAGATCTCCGAGAAGGTCCGGGCACTGGCCGCGAAGTACGACATCCCGTACACGACCGGTCCCCTCTACCGGCAGTACGGCCAGGCGCTCCGCACCATCATGAAGCTGTCGCTGCCGAACTCCTGGACCAAGAGCGACCAGCCCGACCCGCCGACCCCGCCGCACGACCGCAAGCGGCGCGGTGACGACGAGCGACCGTCGCGGCGCGCCGAGCTCGGAGGGTGGTCCCGCTCCTCGTCGAACGCACGCGCATGAGGACGCCGAGCGGGATGGCCGGTCCGTTCGCGTGGGACCCCTCGCCCGAAGGTGGGCTCGGCGAGCTCGTCGGGCGGCGGGTCACGCAGTGCGCGCTGAGCCGGATCTGCGGGGTGTGCGCGGAGTCGCTGGGCCGACCGGTCGTGTTCGTCGGCACGCCGGACGAGATCGGCCGCAACGCCTTCCACGCCCCGCCCCTGCACAGGGACTGTGCCGACGCACTGCTGCGCGATCCCGGCGCCGACCCCGACTGGGAGGTCGTCACCACCTCGGGGTTCGAGTTCGTGCGGCCGGCCCGTGAGGACGAGGACCGGCGGCCTACGTTCCAGTCGAACTCGCTGCTCAGTGCGCCGTAGCGAGGTGCGCACGCCAGGCGTCGGCGGTGCCGTCGTACGGCGCGGAAGCTTCTCGTACGGCGGCCAGCACCTCTGCCGCTGAGCGCTCGGCCATCGCGACCACCTCTGGGGGGTAGCCGTAGGTGAGCTGGTGCTCGGCGAACTCGTCCTCGTCGTCCAGGTAGACGTGACCGTCGTGCCGCTTGACCACGTCGAGGTCGAGGTCGACCGCGCGCAGGACGGCCCCGTCCCACACGGGCGGGGTCGTCATGTCGACGTACGTCGCCGCGCCGGCGTGCTCGTCGTTGAACGCCGCCAGGTGCGCTGCGCCGCCGGCCGGGATGAGCACGGCCGAGGCGAAGACCGAGAGGAACTCCATGCCGGGTCGGGCGTAGAAGGTGCCGGTCGGGCAGCCGAGCCACTCACCGTGCCGGTCGGCGCCGAGGAACACGGCGTCGTACTCCCAGTGCGGCCGGTCGCCCCACTTGGTCATCACGACGCGGACCGGGTCACCAGGTGCGAAGGTCGTCGTCACGCAGCCATCCTGCCGACCCGGCAGAAACTCGGGCACGAAACACGTCGACCCGGCTCAAGTTCGAGCCGGGTCGACGCGTTCGGGTCAGACGATGGTGGTCTTGGGGGGCATGACCCGGCGGGAGCCCAGGGCGATGACGTCCTGGTAGCGCGAGCCGGCGAGCTTGCCGAAGGTGTGGAGCGCGTGGGCGTCGAGACCGACGAGGACCCGGGCCTGGTTGCGGGTGATGCCGCGGACGATGATCGCCGCTGCCTTCTCCGGGGTCATCGTCGCGAGCTTCTCGTCGAAGAGCTTGGCGGTCGCGGCCTTGTCCTCCTTGTCGGAGACCCGGGCGTTGCGGGCGATCGCGGTCTTGATGCCGCCGGGGTGGACGGCGGTGACGCCGACCTTGTGGCGCGCGATGAGCATCTCCTCGCGGATCGCCTCGGTCATGCCGCGGACGGCGAACTTCGACGCGTTGTACATGCTCTGGCCGGGCATGGCGATCAGGCCGAAGAGCGAGGAGATGTTGACCAGGTGGCCGTCGCCGGACTCGATCAGGTGCGGCAGGAAGAACTTCGAGCCGTGCACGACGCCCCAGAAGTTGATGCCGATGATCCAGTCGATGTCCTTCATGTCGAGGTCGACGAAGTCACCGGCCAGCGCGACGCCGGCGTTGTTGATGACCACGTTGACCCGGCCGAAGTGGGCGGCGACCTCCGCGGCGTACGCCTCGAAGGCGGCGCGGTCGGCGACGTCGAGCCGGTCGCTGCGGACCTCCTTGGCGCCCGCCTTCTCAGCGAGTACGACGGTCTCGGCGAGCCCTTCCTCGTTGACGTCCGAGAGCGCGAGGAGCGCGCCCTTGTCGGCCAGGTTGAGCGCGAGCGCGCGCCCGATGCCCGAGCCGGCTCCGGTGATGACGACGACCTTGTCCGCCAGGGTCTTCATGCGAGTGCCTCCTCGGCGTTGGGGTGCTGGGCCAGCGCCCGGGTGTCGTACTGCTCGGCGTCGAACCGGGCGAGGTGGCGGCGGAACGCGAACGTCTGCCCCGGCCACAGGGTGGTGTTGTTGCCGAACTTGTCGAGGTACCAGCTCGCGCAGCCGCCGGTGGTCCAGACGGTCGGCTTCATCCGCTCCTGGACCTTGCTGGTCCACGCGGCCTGGGCCTCGGCGGTCGGCTCGACCGCGCCGATCCCCTCGCGCCGCATCGTGCGCACCGCGTCGACGATGTAGCGGACCTGGGACTCGATGATGAAGATCATCGACGAGTGGCCGAGCGCCGTGTTGGGACCGACGATCTGGAACAGGTTCGGGAAGCCGTGGATGGTGGTGCCCTTGTAGGCGGCCATGCCGGCCTCGCCCCACACGTCGGCCAGGGAGCGGCCCTCCCGCCCGGTGATGTGCTGCGCGATGGGCGGCTCGGTGACGTAGAAGCCGGTCGCGACGACGAGCACGTCGATCGGGCGCTCGACTCCGTCGGCCGTCACGATCGCGTCGCCGGTGACCTTCGCGATCGGGTCGGTCACGAGGTCGACGTTGTCGGAGGCGATCGCCGGGTACCACGCGTTGGAGATCAGGATCCGCTTGCAGCCGGCCCGGTAGGTCGGGGTGACCTTGGCCCGCAGCTCCGGGTCGCTGATCGCCTTGCTGATGTTCTTCTTGCACTGGCTCTCGACGACCTTGAGCAGCGCCGGGAAGCGGGTGAACGCCGGCGCGCGGCCCTCGAGCTGGGCGTAGACCGCCGCCCGGGCGGCGCGCTGGAGTCCCGGCACGTGCTTGAACGCCGCCTTCTCGACCCCGGTGAACCGGCGCTCGTTGCGCGGGATGATCCAGTTCGGCGTGCGCTGGTAGACGTCCATGTGGCCGCCGCTCGATTGCAGCGTCTTCTGCAGCTCGGGGACCAGCTGGATCGCCGACGCGCCGGTGCCGATCACGGCGACCCGCTTGCCGGCGAGGTCGACGTCGTGGTTCCAGCGGGCCGAGTGGAAGACCTCGCCCTGGAAGGACTCGATGCCGTCGATCTCGGGCAGCCGCGGCTCGGAGAGGCCGCCGGAGCCGGAGATCACGGTGCGGGCGGCGTACTCGCCGTCGCTGGTGGTCACCCGCCAGCGCTGCGCGGTGTCGTCCCAGGTCGCGTCGAGGACGGCGGTGTCGAAGACGAAGCGGTCGAGCACGCCGGCGTCCTCGGCGACGCGCTTGGTGTACTCCCAGATCTCCTGCTGGGGGGAGTAGACCTTCGACCAGTCGGGGTTCAGCGCGAAGGAGTAGCTGTAGAGCTGGCTCGGTACGTCGCACTCCGCGCCGGGGTAGGTGTTGATGTGCCAGGTGCCGCCGACGTCGCTGTCCTTCTCGATGACCACGAAGTCGTGCTCACCGGCCTCCTGGAGCTTGATCGCGGCGGCGAGGCCGGCGAAGCCGGCGCCGACGATCAGGTGGTCGACCGCGGTGACGTCGGTCTTCGGGGTCTTCTTAGCCATGACGACGACGGTATTGGCTTTATTGAACTTTCGTCAATAGAGTGTCCACGTGACCGCCACCACCCGCACCCGGCTCTCGCCGGACGAGCGCCGCGAGCAGCTGCTCGAGCTCGGGCTGCGGTTGTTCGCGGGCAGCACCATCGAGGACATCTCGATCGACCGCCTCAGCGAGGAGGCCGGCGTCTCGCGTGGCCTGCTCTACCACTACTTCGGCAGCAAGCAGGGCTTCCACGAAGCGGTCATCCGGCGCGCGGCCGACGACCTGATCGCGCAGACCGCGCCCCCGCACGGCGGCGACCCGATCGCGCGGCTGCTGAGCTCGATGACGGCGTACGTCGACTACGTGATCGCCAACTACGAGGGCTACCGCTCGCTGGTCCGCGCCGCCGCCGGCGGCAACGAGGCGGTGCGCGCGATCTACCTGGACGCCCGCTTCTCGCTCACGGACCGGATCTTCACCGCCGACGCGCAGGGCGAGCTGATCGTCGACACGCCGGCCGTCCGGCTCGCTGTCCGCGGGTGGGCCGCGCTGGCCGAGGAGACCGTGCTGGCGTGGTGCGAGGACCCGACCGGAGTGAGTCGCGATCAACTGTTGCGGCTGGTCACCGAGTCGCTGCCGGCCGTCGTCGCCACCCTGGGCTGACCCGCGCCGTCCGCTGCCCGCCCTACTTCGACGGCCCTACTTGGACGGCCGGGGGGTCTTGCAGTCGACCTTCGGGTTGACGCCGACGTAGTTCAACGGCCCGGCCAGGACCGTCAGCGCCGTGTCGGCGAAGTCCCGACAGCTGACGTTCTCGTCCTCGCCGAAGTAGCCGCGTTGGAACGCGGCCACGACTCCGATGAGGAGCCAGATCACCACGATCATGCCGCCGATCCCACTGCCTCGCCTCATGACTACCTCCTGGTTGCAGGGGAGGTACCCAGGACGACGCGCCTCAGCCGCAGCCGGCGCGGACCCGGATCAGCCGAGGACGGCAGCGAGCTGGTCGATGCCCCAGTGGAGGTCCTCGTCGCTGATCACCAGCGGGGGAGCGAGCCGGATCGTGGAGCCATGGGTGTCCTTGGCGAGGACGCCGCGCGCCATCAGCCGCTCGCAGACCTGCCGGCCGGTGCCGAGGGAGGGGTCGATGTCGACGCCGGCCCACAGTCCCCGGGAGCGTACGGCGACCACGCCGTGGCCCACGAGCGCGTCGAGCCGCTCGCGCAGCACCACGCCGAGGTCGGTGGCGCGGGTCTGGAACTCGCCGGTCGCCAGCATGTCGACGACCTCGTGGCCGACCGCGCAGGCGAGCGGGTTGCCGCCGAAGGTCGAGCCGTGCTGGCCGGGCTTGAGCACGCCGAGCACGTCGCGGTTGCCCACGACCGCCGACACCGGGACGATGCCGCCGCCGAGGGCCTTGCCGAGGATGTAGAGGTCGGGGACGACGCCCTCGTGGTCGCACGCGAAGGTGCGGCCGGTGCGGCCGAGGCCGGCCTGGATCTCGTCGGCGGCGAAGAGGACGTTCTCGCGGGAGCAGAGCTCGCGGATCCCGCGCAGGTAGCCCTCGGGCGGGATGACCACGCCGCCCTCGCCCTGGATCGGCTCGACCAGGACGGCCACGGTGTCGGGCGTGATCGCGGCCTCGATCGCGGCGAGGTCGCCGTACGGGACGGTGTCGAAGCCGGGCGCGAACGGACCGAAGCCGTCGCGGGCGTCGGGGTCGTCGGAGAACCCGACGATGGTGGTCGTGCGGCCGTGGAAGTTGCCGCTGGCCACGATGATCCGGGCCCGGTCGGCGGGGACGCCCTTGACCTCGTAGCCCCACTTGCGGCTGACCTTGATCGCGGTCTCGACGGCCTCGGCGCCGGTGTTCATCGGGAGCACCAGCTCCTTGCCGCACAGGTCGCCCAGGGCGGCGCAGAAGTCGGCGAACGCGTCGTGGATGAACGCGCGGCTGGTGAGCGTCAGCTTGTCGAGCTGGGCGTGCGCGGCCCCGATCAGGCGCGGGTGGCTGTGGCCGAAGTTGAGCGCGGAGTAGCCGGCGAGGAGGTCGAGGAAGCGGCGGCCGTCGACGTCGGTCAGCCAGGCGCCCTCGCCGTGCGCGAGCACGACCGGAAGCGGGTGGTAGTTGTGGGCGGTCCGGGCCTCGGCCCGCTCGACCTCCGCCGGCGTGGTGCCCGTCGTCGTACCGGTGGTGATGCTCATGGATCCGCCTCCCTCGTTGCCGCGCTCTGCTGACTTCCTGTGTATCACGGATTGTCAGACAATCTGGAATTCACGACGGGAAGGCGACGCGGACCCGGGTGTCGCCCGGTTCGCTGGTCAGCGTCACGGTACCGCCGTGCGCCGCCACGATCGCCTGCACCAACGCGAGGCCGAGGCCGACGCCGCCCTCCCGGTGGCGGGAGGCGTCCCCGCGGGAGAACCGCTCGAAGGCGACCGGCAGCAGGTCCGGCGGGAAGCCCGGCCCGTCGTCGCGGACCTCGAAGCCGTCGCCGTGGACCGCGACGGTCACGGTGGTGCCGGGAGGCGTGTACTTGCGCGCGTTGGTGAGCAGGTTCGTGACGACCTGGTGGAGCCGGGCGGCGTCGCCGATGACCTCGACCGGTACGGCGCCCCCGTCCTCGTCGGAGGTGGCCAGCTCGAGGTGCCAGCGATGGTCCGGCGCGAGCACCCGGGCGTCCTCGACCGCCTCCAGCAGCAGCCGGGTCAGGTCGACCGGCTCCTGGGCGAGCGGCCGGCCGCTGTCGAGGCGGGCGAGCAGCAGCAGGTCCTCGACGAGGGTCGTCATCCGCGCCGCCTCCTCCTCGACCTTGGCCAGTGCGGTCGCCGTGGCCTCGGGGTCCTGGCGGCGCCGGGCCAGCTCGGCGTAGCCGACGATCGTCGTCAGCGGCGTCCGCAGCTCGTGGCTCGCGTCGGCCACGAACTGCCTCACCTGCAGCTCGCTGCGGTGGCGGGCGTCGAGCGAGGACTCGACGTGGGCGAGGAGGGTGTTGAGGGCCTGGCCGACCTGGCCGACCTCGGTGTCGGGGTCGGTGAGGTGGTCGGGCACCCGCTCGGTCACGCCGATCTCGCCGGAGTCCAGGGGCCGCTCGGCCACCGCGTGGGCGGTGCGGGCGACCTCGGTGAGGGGGCGGAGCTGGCGGCGTACCAGCGCTGTGCCGGCGACGGCCGCCAGGACCACGGCGAGAGCGCCGAGGGCAAGCTCCCAGCGGATGAGCGATTGGACCGCGTCGTCGACCTCGTCGGTGGGGAGGCCGGTCACGATCGACCCGTTGTCGGCGACGGCAACCCGGTAGGCGCCCAGCTTCGGAAGCTCGACCTCGTGGACATCGCCGTCCGATGGCACGTCGAGCAGTGTCGAGATCATCTCGTCCGTGAGGAGCAGCTCCTCGCCCGGACGATCGGTGAGCACGAAGCCCACGTCCTCGGCGGGCAGCAGTACGAGCGTGCCCGGCTCCTGGTTGCCGACGTCCCGCGGACCTCGTCGAGCGTCGTCGTGACCCCCGGGGCCGCCGAGCGCACGGCCCGTCGATGCCTGCACCTTCCGGTCCAGCTGGTCGGTCAGGTGGTCGTGCATGGCGATCGTCGTGGCAATCGCGATGAGCGCGGAGACCGCCGCGACCAGCGCGACCGTGGTCAGCACCAACCGCGAGGTGAGCGAGCGGGGGAGCCGGATCACGTCGCCGGCTTCAGCACGTAGCCCGCCCCGCGCATGGTGTGGATCATCGGCGAGCGGCCGGAGTCGATCTTGCGGCGCAGGTAGGAGATGTAGAGCTCGACGATGTTGGCCTGGCCGCCGAAGTCGTAGTTCCAGACGCGGTCGAGGATCTGCGCCTTGCTCAGCACCCGCTTCGGGTTGCGCATGAGGAAGCGGAGCAGCTCGAACTCGGTCGCGGTCAGGTGGATCTCCTCGCCGGCGCGGGTGACCTCGTGGGAGTCCTCGTCGAGAGCGAGGTCGCCGACGGTCAGCACCGAGCTGCTCTGGGCGACAGCAACCCCGGCCCGGCGTACGAGTGCGCGCAGGCGCGCCACCAGCTCCTCCAGCGAGAACGGCTTGGTGACGTAGTCGTCCCCACCCGCTGTCAGCCCGGCGACCCGGTCCTCGACCGCGTCGCGCGCGGTGAGGAAGAGGACCGGTACGGCGGGCTCGGCGGCCCGGATCCGACGCAGCACCTCGAGGCCGTCGAAGTCGGGCAGCATCCAGTCGAGCACGACGACATCGGGCCGCTCGGCCTTCGCCGCGGTCACGGCTTTCGAACCCGTGTGGGCGACGTCGACGGTCCAGCCCTCGTAGCGCAGCGCCATCGCGATCAGCTCGGCGATGTTGACCTCGTCGTCGACGACGAGCACCCGCACGGGGGTGCCGTCGGGGCGGGTGAGCTCGTCGGTCTGACTCATGGTCACAGTCTGGCCGCGATGCCTGTGAGTCCGCTGTGAGGCTCGTGTGGGTTCGCCCGGTGGTCGAGGAGGTCGCGCAGCTCCGCCGGTGGTCGAGGAGGTCGCTCTGGCGACCGTCACGAGACCCCCGGCAGTCATGGCTGGTCCGTGGCCGGCACACAGGTGGGCCACAGGCTCAGCGGTCACCGTGGCCGCATGAGCGAACACGACGACAACCCCGACCGCCCCAACGACCCGGTCGAGACTCCCGACGCGGCGGCCGACCAGCCCGTCACCGACCCGCCCGCTGCCGACCCGCCGCCGGCCGCCACGTTCGACGCCCCGGCGCCGGTGGCGAAGGACCGCTGGCGCGACCGCACCTTCCGCATGCGTTCGATCGCCGCGGTGGCGGTGGCCGGGCTGATCCTCGGCGCTGCGGGTGGTGCGGTGACCACCGCGCTGGTGAGCGACGACGACCGCGGTGACCGCGGAGAGCACCGGATCGGCCAGCAGATGCAGCCCGGGATGCCGATGGTCCCGGGCGGCGGGCGGCAGCGGTTCGGCATGCCTGGGGACGGCGACCAGGACGGCGAGATGCCCGAGCTGCCCGTGCCGCCGGGCTCCGACACCGACGACGACACCGACGACGGGACCGACGACGGGACCGACGACGGCACCGACGAGCAGAGCAGCCTCAGCCAGAGCTGATGTTGCGCAGCGGTTCGCCGACCTGGTGCATGTGCCGGAGCCCGAGGGCGTAGGACTCGACGAGGTTCGCCTCCGTGTAGGCGATCCCGCGTGACCGGCAGTGGTGCTCGACGATCGGCTGCGCTCGCCTCAGGTTGGGTCGGGGCATGCCGGGGAACAGGTGGTGCTCGATCTGGAGGTTGAGGCCGCCGAGCGCGTAGTCGACGACCGGCCCGCCGCGGACGTTGCGAGAGGTGAGCACCTGGCGTAGCAGCGGGTCGGCCGCCTGCTCCGAGGTCAGCGGCGGCATCCCCTTGTGAGCCGGCGCGAACGAGCAGCCGAGGTAGACGCCGAACAAGCCCTGGTGAACGGCGAGGAACACCAGTGCCTGGAGCCAGGTCAGGGTCGTGACCAGCAGCGCGACGTACAGGACGGCGTGGCCGAGCATCAGCAGCGCCTCGGTCTTGCGGTAGCGAAGCCCGGGCCGTACGACGGCGCGCACGCTCGAGATGCGCAGGTTGAGCGCCTCGAGCGTCAGGATCGGGAAGAACAGGCCGGCCTGGTGACGCGTCAGCCAGGAAGCCATCCCCTTCCGGTCGCTGGCCTGGTCGGCGTCGAACACGAACGCGCCGACGGCGACGTCCGGGTCGGAGTCCAGGTCGTTGGGGTGCGCGTGGTGGGCGTTGTGCTTGGCGCGCCACCACCCGTAGCTCATGCCGTTCAACAGGTTCCCGTGCACCAGGGCGAGCAGAGCTGTAGCCCGCCCGCCCTGGGCGATCTGGTGGTGCGCGGCGTCGTGGGCGAAGAACGCGATCTGCGTCGACACGAACGCAAAGGCGGGGGCGAGGAGGATCGCCCACCACGAATCGCGCAGGAGCAGCAGGCCCATCACGATGAGTCCGATGCCGATCAGGTTGATGGTCGCGAGGGTCAGGTAGTAGCGGGGTCTACGGTGGAGGAGTCCATGACCTCGAATTTCCCGAAGCAACTCGCTGTAGCCGCTCTCGACGGGCTGACGGACCGACCCGGTGAAGGACATGAAGACTCCCGGCTGCTGCAGATGGCGCCGCCGGGGTCTCAGGTGGCCTTGCTTCGAGGCTACTCCTACGGTGGCAGAGGTGAAAGCGTGAGAACCACGGCCCAGATCCTCGAGGCGATCAACGCCGAGCACGGATCGGGCGATTCGCTTCCGGGGCTCCTGTGCGCCGACTGCTCGGCTTTCATGGACCTCAGTGGATCCGGCATGGCGCTGATCAACGAGTCCGGGCACCAGGGGGTGATCGGAGCTTCCGGCCCGCTCGCGGCCCAGCTCGAGGACCTCCAGTTCGAGCTCGGCGAAGGTCCCAGCCTGGACGCGTCGCGCAGCAACAGTCCGGTCGTCCACCCCGACCTCTCGGCTGCGGCGGTGCTGCCCTGGCTCGGATTCGGGCCCGCAGCGGTCGCCGCCGGCGTACGAGCGGTGTTCGCGCTCCCTCTCCAGGTCGGCACGACCCCGCTGGGCGCCCTCTGCCTGTACCGCGCGACGCCCGGTCGCTGGGACGACGAGGGCACGGCGACGGCGATGGCGTACGCCGACGCGGCCGTCGAGGTCCTCCTGCTCCTGCAGGCGCAGACGGAGCCGGGGAGCGCGCTCCATCCCGAGCTGGACGAACCCGTGACCTATCGGGCCGAGGTGCACCAGGCGACGGGATACCTCTCGGTCCAGGCGTCGGTCGGTCTCGCCGAGGCCCTGCTCCTGCTCCGCGCCCATGCGTTCGCCAGTGATCGGCCGCTGCTGCAGATCGCTCGCGACGTCCTGGCCGGACGCCTTCGTATTCAGCCCGAGGAGGGCGAAGATGATTGAGGCACGTCTACTCCAAACCCGCCTGACCAGTCGAAAGCCGTCGTCATGACCACAGAGCAGCGATTGACCCAGGTGTTCGTCGAGCTCGCCGACACGCTCGTCGACGAGTTCGACGCGCTCGACTTCCTGTCGACGCTGACCGAACGCAGCGTCGAGCTCCTCCATGCCGACGCGGCGGGGGTGATCCTCAACGACATGCGGGGTTCGCTGCACGTCGTCGCGTCGACGAGCGATCGGGCCAAGGTGCTCGAGCTCTTCGAGCTGCAGAACGACGAGGGCCCTTGCCTCGACTGCTTCAACAGCGGTCGCGCGGTGGTGAACGTCGGGTTGTCCGAGGCCCGGTCTCGGTGGCCGCGCTTCAGCGTCGCCGCCGCCGATGTGGGCTACCAGTCGGCGCATGCGATCCCGCTGCGGCTGCGGGACTCGGTGATCGGCGCGATGAACCTCTTCAGCTCCGCCGTCGTCGAGCTCACCCCCGACGACGTCGCGCTCGGCCAGGCCCTGGCCGACATCGCCACCATCGGGTTGCTGCAGGAGCGGGCGGTGCGGCAGTCCGGTCTGATCGCCGAGCAGCTCCAGACCGCCCTCAACAGCCGGGTCCTGATCGAGCAGGCCAAGGGGGTCCTGCTCGCCAGCTCCGGCGTCGACGTCGACCGCGCCTTCCAGCTGATGCGCGACTACAGCCGCAGCCACAACGAGCCCGTCAAGGAAGTCGCGCGTCGCGTGATCGAGCGCGAGCTCGCCGCCGACGACCTCCGCCACCCCTGACCCGCCGCGCCGGTCGTCGAGGAGGTCGCCCAGCGACCGTCACGAGACCCCCTGCCCGCAGCTTCCGCGCCGTCGTCGGTTGCGGTGGGAAAGACGGACGACGTGGTGGCGCGCCGTCGTTGGTCACGGTGCGGTCCCCCGGGCCCTGCCCCGGTTGCCGGAGCCCTGAGGTACTCGCTTTGGTGGCGGTAGCGGGGGAGGTGTTCGGGTGGTTGCGGAAGTACGCCGGCTCGCCGCCGCCGTTGCCCGCTGGTGGTCGAGGAGGTCGCGCGGCGACCGTCACGAGACCCCGCTCGCCATGCCGGGGTGCCGCTGGTTGAGGTGCGAGCGAAGCGAGCCTCGAAACCAAGGCAACCACCTGTGAAAACCACCCAACGAATGTTCCATTCCGAATCGAACAGGTGTACGATAGAAGCATCTCGGAAAGGAACACCGTGGTCGCCCAACTCCACCCCCAACCCCACCCGATCCTCGCCTGCACCACCCAGGTCCAGGCCGCGGTCACCGGGGTACGGGACGTGCAACCGCTCTACCTGCCACCCGCCGAGAAGACCACCGCGGTCGTGGAGATCGCTCGCGCGATCAGCGCGCTGCAAGAACTCCAACTACGCGTCCTCGCCACCGCCGGCGACGTCGCCGACGCCGCCGGTGCCCGCGACATCGGCTCCTGGGCCGCCCACCTCACCCACGCCGACCCCACTACCGCCCGCGCCGACGCCCGGCTGGCCGAAGNCCTGGACCGGCGCTGGACCCGGGTCGCGGCCGGCATGGCCGAGGGGTGCGTTGCGCTTCCGCAGGCCCGGGTCATCACCGCCGCGCTCGAGGCCCTGCCCGACGACCTAGACCCCACCCTGCTGGCCAAGGCCGAGAACCAGCTCGTGGCCTACTGCGCCGACTTCAACCCCACCGAGCTGCGCCGCCTCGGCCGCCGGATCCTGGAGGTCGTCGCACCCGAGATCGCCGAAGCAGAAGAAGCCAAGCTCCTCGAAGCCGAGGAGCAACGGGCTCGGGAGAAGACCAGCCTGCGCACCCGGCTCATCGGCGACGGCCTGGCCCGGACCACCATCGTGCACCCCGAGCTCGACCAGACCCGGCTGCTGACCTACCTCGACGCCTTCACCAGCCCCCGCAGGTCAGAGGAGGCCCTCGCCGGGGAAGAGGACCGCATCCCCCGCCACCGCAAGCTCGGCCAAGCCTTCGGCGCCCTGTTGGAGCACCTCGACCCCGCCAAGCTCCCGGTCCACGGCGGGGATGCGACCACCCTGATGGTCACCATCGACCTCGACTCCCTGCGCGAGGAGCTCGGCACCGGCGCCATCGTCGGCGGCGAACCACTCTCCGCCACCGCGATCCGCCGGATGGCGTGCACCGCGCAGATCATCCCCGTGGTCCTCGGCGGCAAGGGCGAGATCCTCGACCTCGGTCGCACCCGCCGCCTCTTCTCACCCGCCCAACGCAAAACCCTACGCCTCCGCGACAAACACTGCCGCGCCGAGGGCTGCACCGTCTCCGCAGCCTGGTGCGACGCCCATCATTTGAAACCCTGGTCCCAAGGCGGCAAGACAGACCTCGGCGACGGAATCCTGGCCTGCAGCTGGCACCACGACCGCCTCCATGACCGAAGATTCACCCACGAGCTCCTCCCCAACGGCGACCTCCGCTTCCACCGACGGCCCTAGGAGTTCCAGGCTTCCTCAGACACGGGTCCGGCCACGACCTAGGATTCCGCTGTCCGATCGGGCGAGACATGGGGAGCTTCGGCATGGCCGGCATTCGAGTACGCCGTCGCACACCCGTGCTCCGCGCGGCGGTGGCGGCGCTGGTGGGGAGCAGCCTCGCTGTCGTCTCTCCTGCCGCCGCCGAAGGTGATCCCGTCATCACCCTGCCGGTGACACAAAGGTTCAACCCAGCCACGACCCCGTACACCGTGACCACGTCGTACGACGGACCGGAGTTCCTCTTCGTCGTGCTCGCCAAGGCGTCCCTGCCGTCCAGCGTCCAGGCGCTGCCCTCTCATGGCTCGACGAATCTCGACGTTCCCGCCGCCTTCGACGGAGACGTGTGGCTCACGGTGAGGCAATGCCCGACCGAGGCCGACTCTCCGGCGACGTGCGCCGTCGTCGCCAAGACATGGATCTATCCGTTCGACGAGTTCGTGGGTCAGGCTCTGACAGAGGACCTGCGTGGCCCGAGTACACCGTTTGTCTTCGACATCCAACCGACCGGCGGCCACGCGTTCGACGTCGCTTGGGAGGTGGTGCCCGACGGACAGCCCGACGCGGTGCCGCTCCTCAGCGGCACTTCCGACAACCCCTACGCCTTCCCCGCACTCGGAGACACCGATGCTCTCGTGCACGGCGAGCGCTACCAGTTCCGTGCTGAGGTGAGCGGCATCGCCGACCCGTACGGATCGCTCGACGGCAACTTCACGACGGCGTTCGAGTGGGACGGTGTCAACGCCGCTCGGGGGGTCCGCATCGGCGCCGACGTCGTCTATCCCGAGCGCGACCCTGACGTGTCGTTCGGTGACCAAGTCACCATCGAGGTGGTCAAGGACGAGCCTGAGGTCATGCGGAGGCTCGAGCTGGACATCCGCAACTCCGACGGAGTGACAGTCAGGCGCCGTGGTTTCAACGGCGGCCGTGGGAGCTGGGACGGCAAGGGGTTCGACGGCTTCAGCGTTCCGGAAGGGAACTACAGCATCCATGCGACGGTGATCGATCGCCAGGGCAACGAGGAGTCCTACGTCGAACAGGTGCGGGTGTCCCACGAGATCCTGGCCCAGATGATCTGGGAGAAGACGATCGCCCCGAGATCGTCGATGATCGACAGGTTCGTCGGACGGTGTGCCTCGCTCAAGTCACCGGCTCGGGCGGGTTGGCGCGGCTCGATCGGTCTGCGGTCGAACGATGCTGGCCGGAGATGTCGAACCCTCGCGGCGCAGTCCGTCACCACGGTCCACGACATCCAGCTGCCGCCGAGTCCGCTCGGACGCCGCGACCTCTACGACCAGATCCGGGTCTCGGCGTATGGTGGAGGCGCGAGGGGTTCGGATTCGGCCTACCTCGTCCACTGGTACTGGCATCGCGACCAGGAGTGGTTCGCTAGGTCGCAGTTCGACCGTCGGCTGGGCTGGCACCGTGGCCACGAGGTGGGGCAGGCAGTCGTCCACGGCGACGCCGAGGACGGCCCGTTCCTCATCTGGTCGGTCGGTCTCGCCGAGGGCGCGATGTACGACGTGAAGAAGTTCAAGGTACGCATCCGCTACTGGGGATTGCGCCGACGGACCAACTGAATGGCCGGTCCTCGGTCGGACAGGGAAGAATGCCTGACGCCGTGGACATCACCTACCCGCCGGACCTGCCGGTCAGCGCCCGACGCGACGACATCGCGAAGGCGATCCGTGACCACCAGGTCGTGATCGTCGCCGGCGAGACCGGGTCGGGGAAGACCACGCAGCTGCCGAAGATCTGCCTCGAGCTGGGCCGCGGCGCGCCGGGCAAGGACGGGCGGCCGCGGATGATCGGGCACACGCAGCCTCGCCGGATCGCGGCGCGCGCGGTGTCCGAGCGGATCGCCGAGGAGCTCGGCACCGAGCTCGGGGACCTGGTCGGCTACCAGGTCCGGTTCACGGACCGTACGTCGAAGCGCAGCCGGGTCAAGGTGATGACCGACGGCATCCTGCTCGCCGAGCTGCAGCGCGACCGGTCGCTCCAGCGCTACGACACGATCATCATCGACGAGGCCCACGAGCGGAGCCTCAACATCGACTTCCTGCTCGGCTACCTCAAGCAGCTGCTCCCGAAGCGCCCCGACCTCAAGCTGATCATCACCAGCGCCACCATCGACCCCGAGCGCTTCGCCGAGCACTTCTCCGACCGCAACGGCAAGCCGGCGCCGATCGTCGAGGTGTCGGGCCGCACCTATCCCGTCGAGGTCCGCTATCGGCCGCTCATGGAGCTGCCCGAGGAGGACGACGAGGCCGAGGTGATCGCGCGCGACCCGACCGAGGCGGTCGTCGATGCCGTCAAGGAGCTGTCGGGGGAAGGACCGGGCGACGTCCTGGTCTTCCTGCCGGGCGAGCGCGAGATCCGCGACACTGCCGAGGCGCTGCAGTCGCTGGCCGACGGCCCGCGCGGGATCGACGTACTCCCGCTCTACTCGCGGCTCTCCTCCGCCGAGCAGCACCGGGTCTTCGCGCCCGCGCGCAGCTCGCGCCGGCGGGTGGTGCTCGCCACCAACGTCGCGGAGACGTCGCTGACCGTGCCGGGCATCCGGTACGTCGTCGACACCGGCGTGGCGCGCATCTCGCGGTACTCGTCGCGCACCAAGGTCCAGCGGCTGCCGATCGAGGCGATCAGCCAGGCCTCGGCCAATCAGCGGTCCGGTCGGTGCGGCCGGGTCGCCGCGGGCATCGCGATCCGCCTCTACAGCGAGGAGGACTTCGAGGGCCGCCCGGAGTTCACCGATCCCGAGATCCTGCGCACCAACCTGGCCTCGGTGATCCTCCAGATGACCGCGCTCGGACTCGGCGACATCGCCCGGTTCCCGTTCCTGGAGCCGCCGGACCGCCGCAACGTCCAGGCGGGGCAGCAGCTCTTGGAGGAGCTCGGCGCGATCAGCGGTCAGCGCCTCACCAAGACCGGGCAGCGGCTGGCGCGGCTGCCGATCGACCCGCGGCTCGGCCGGATGCTGCTGGAGGCGGAGCGACTGGGGTGCGTGCGCGACGTGCTCGTCATCGTGGCGGCGCTGTCGCTGCAGGACCCGCGGGAGCGCCCCGGCGCCGACCAGCCGGCGGAGCAGGCCCGAGCCGACCAGGCGCACGCGCGGTTCAAGGCGGAGGGGTCCGACTTCCTCACCTGGCTCAACCTGTGGAGCTATCTCCGGGAGCAGCAGCGCGAGCTGTCCGGCAGCGCGTTCCGCCGGATGTGCAAGCGCGAGTACCTCCACTACCTGCGCGTCCGGGAGTGGCAGGAGTTCCAGAGCCAGCTGCGGCAGGTCGCGAAGGAGATGGGCATCCGCCTGGAGGGTTCCGAGACGGTCGCTGCGCGACCTCCTCAACCACCGGCAACTCCGTACGACGCCGACGGGATCCACCAGGCCCTGCTCTCCGGCCTCCTCAGCCACATCGGCCTCCTGGAGGAGCGGGAGAAGTCGAAGTCGGGCAGGCGTCCCGGTCCGCGCGAGTACCTCGGCGCCCGCGGCACCAAGTTCGCGATCTTCCCCGGCAGCGGGCTCGCGCGGAAGAACCCGCCGTTCGTCATGGCCTTCGAGCTGGTCGAGACCGGGCGGCTCTGGGCGCGCCAGAACGCCGCGATCCAGCCCGAGTGGGCCGAACGGCTCGGCGGCCACCTGGTGAAGCGCACCTACTCCGAGCCGCACTGGTCGCGGAAGCGCCAGTCGGTGATGGCGCACGAGCGGGTGACGTTGTACGGCGTACCGCTGGTCGCCGATCGCCTCGTGTCCTACGGCAAGGTCGACCGCGAGCTCGCGCGCGAGATCTTCATCCGGCACGCCCTCGTCTACGGCGAGTGGTCGACCCGGCACCAGTTCTTCCACCACAACCGCACGCTGCTGGAGCAGGCCGAGGAGCTCGAGCACCGCGCGCGGCGGCGCGACCTCGTCGTCGACGAGCACACCCTCTTCGACTTCTACGACGAACGGGTCGGGGCGGACGTCGTGAGCGGTGCGCACTTCGACCAGTGGTGGAAGGCCGTACGCCGCGAGCGGCCGGACCTGCTGACCTTCGACCCCGCGATGCTCACCCATGACGCCGCGGCCGAGGTGACCGAGCAGGACTACCCCGAGCAGTGGGTCGCCGACGGCGGTCTGACCTTCGACCTCGCCTACCACTTCGAGCCGGGCGCCGAGGACGACGGCATCACGATCGACGTCCCGGTGGCGGTCCTCAACCGGGTCCGCGACGAGGACTTCTCCTGGAACGTCCCCGGCCTGCGTGAGGAGCTCGTGACCGAGCTGATCCGGAGCCTGCCCAAGCAGATCCGCGTCAACTTCGTGCCGGCGCCCAACACCGCCCGTGAGTTCCTCGCCACCGTGCCGCCGGGGGAGGAGTCGCTGCTCGACGCGCTCGAGCGCTACCTGCGCGCGACCACCGGCGTGCACGTGCCGCGTGAGTCCTGGGGGCTCGACGCACTCGCGCCGCACCTGCGCCCGACCTACCGCGTCGTCGACGACCAAGGACGGCAGCAGGCGCGGGGCAAGGACCTGGCGGCGCTCAAGGAGCCGCTGCAGCCCCGGTTCGAGCGGGCCATGGCCGAGGTGGCGGCCGACAGCGGCGTCGCCCGCACCGGCGAGACGTCGTGGGTCTTCGGTGAGATCACCCCGACGGCCACCTGGACCCGTGCCGGCCACGAGGTGGAGGCCTTCCCCGGGCTGGTCGACGAGGGCACGACCGTCGGGCTCCAGGTCTTCGGCTCGAGCAGCGAGCGCGACGCCCGGCACCGGCTCGGCCTGATCAGGCTGCTGCTGGTCGAGCTCGGTGACGCGCCGGTCAGCGGACTGGTGGCCGGCCTCTCCAACGAGGAGAAGCTGCGGCTGGCCGGCACCTCGTACCCCTCGGTCCAGGCGCTGCTCGCCGACTGCCTCCGCGCGGTCGTCGTCGACGCGGTCGATGCGGCGCAGGAGCGCGCGCAGGAGATGGGGATGCTCCGCACGCAGAGCGAGTACGACGCCCTGCTCGCCTCGCTCCGGACCGGCTCCCCAGGCGCCGCGGGAGCCGTCCGCGCCCTGCTGCCCGATCTCTTCCGCGTGCTCGACGCCCACCGCGAGGCCGATCGGCTGCTCAGCGGTCGCGCCGAGCTCGCCCTGCTGCCGGCGCTCTCCGACATGCAGGCCCAGCTCGCGCGGCTGGTGCCGGCCGGGTTCGTCGGGGACGCCGGTGCCGCGCAGCTGCGGCGCTACCCGGTCTACCTCGCCGCGATCCGCCGCCGCCGTGAACAGCTCGGCGAGGGCGGCATGGCCGTGGCCAGGGACCGGGCCTGGCTGGACCGTGTGCAGCCCTTGCAGGAGGCCTACCTGCACCGGATCGCCGCGCTGCCCGAGGGTCGTCCGCCCGGATCCGCCCTGCGCCAGGTGCGCTGGCAGCTCGAGGAGTTCCGGGTCTCCCTGTGGGCGCCCCACCTCGGCACCGCCGGCAAGGTCAGCGACGTCCGGATCCGCAAGCTGCTCGACGCGTAGGCTGTCGAGATGCCAGAGGGAGGACGCGCGCACCACCGACCGTCGGCGCGG
>NZ_JACEHF010000064.1 GCF_014180685.1 Nocardioides pelophilus
CGCACCTCACCCGGCGGCGGCGGCTTTCTGTGCTCGCACCTCAACCGGCGGCGGCGGCTCGCTGCGCTCGCGCCTCGGCCAGCGGCATTTGGTAACGTTGCTTCGCAAGAGCCCCGGTCCTTGCGACCGGGGTTTTGCATTCGCAGCAGATCCGACCAAGAGAATCGAAGAGCAAGTGGTGCGTCGAGCAGCCAGCCCTCGCCTGGGGGCCGGAGGGACTCCGTTCCCGTAGCGAAGGAGCACACAGATGCCAGCGATCGTGATCGTCGGCGCCCAGTGGGGCGACGAGGGCAAAGGCAAGGCGACCGACCACCTGGGCAGCCGGGTCGACTACGTCGTCAAGTTCAACGGCGGCAACAACGCCGGCCACACCGTGGTCATCGGCAACGAGAAGTACGCGCTGCACCTCCTCCCGAGCGGCATCCTCACCCCCGGGTGCACCCCCGTCATCGGCAACGGCGTCGTGGTCGACCTCGACGTCCTCTTCCACGAGATCGACGGCCTCGAGGCCCGCGGCACCGACACCAGCCGGCTCAAGGTCAGCGCCAACGCCCACGTGATCGCCGACTACAACCGCACCCTCGACAAGGTGGCCGAGCGCTTCCTCGGCAGCCGCAAGATCGGCACCACCGGGCGCGGCATCGGCCCGACGTACGCCGACAAGATGAACCGGATCGGCATCCGGATCCAGGACCTCTTCGACGAGAAGATCCTGGCCCAGAAGGTCGAGGGCGCGCTCGAGCTGAAGAGCCAGATCCTCACCAAGGTCTACAACCGCCGCGCCCCGTCGGTCGACCAGACCGTCGAGGAGCTGCTGTCGCACGCCGACCGGCTGGCGCCGTACGTCTGCGACACGACGCTGCTCCTCGGCCAGGCGCTCGACCGCGGCGAGACGGTCCTCCTCGAGGCCGGTCAGGCGACCCTGCTCGACGTCGACCACGGCACCTACCCGTTCGTGACCTCCAGCAGCGCGACCGCCGGCGGCGCCTGCACCGGCTCCGGCATCCCGCCGACCCGGATCGACCAGGTCATCGCGATCGTCAAGGCCTACACGACCCGCGTCGGCGAGGGCCCGTTCCCGACCGAGCTGCACGACGCGTCGGGTGACTTCCTCCGCAACACCGGCGCCGAGTTCGGAACGACGACCGGGCGCCCCCGGCGCTGCGGCTGGTACGACGCCGTGATCGCCCGCTACGCCGCCCGCGTCAACGGCGTCACCGACTTCGTGCTCACCAAGCTCGACGTGCTCACCGGCCTCGAGCAGATCCCGGTCTGCGTCGCCTACGACGTCGACGGCGAGCGGTACGACGAGATGCCCGCCAGCCAGAGCGCCTTCCACCACGCGGTGCCGATCTACGAGTACTTCCCCGGCTGGTCGGAGGACATCAGCGGTGCCCGCACGCTGGCCGACCTGCCGGCCAACGCGCAGGCCTACGTGACGGCGCTCGAGGAGATCTCCGGCGCCCGGATGTCGGTGATCGGCGTCGGCCCGGAGCGCGAGCAGGCGGTCGTGCTGCACCCGCTGCGCTGAGAGGCCCGCGCCCGGCCTGAGCCGGCGGGCCTAGGATCGTGGCCCGTGAAGACCCTCGTGATCGGCACCGGCGGCCGCGAGCACGCCCTCGGCCTGGCTCTCTCGCGCGACCCGGCGGTGACCGAGGTGCACGCCGCTCCCGGCAACCCGGGCCTCGGTGCGTTCGCCACCCTCCACCACGTCGACCCGATGGACGGCGCGGCGGTCGCGGCCCTGGCGCAGCGGCTGGGCGTCGACCTGGTGGTCGTCGGTCCGGAGGCGCCGCTCGTCGCGGGCGTCGCCGATGCGGTCACCGCCGCGGGGATCGCCTGTTTCGGACCGTCCGAAAGCGCCGCGCAGCTCGAGGGTTCGAAGGCGTTCTCCAAGGACGTCATGGCCGCTGCCGGCGTGCCCACCGCGGCCTCCCGCGTGTGCGCCACCCCGGCCGAGGTCGCTGCCGCGCTGGACGAGCTCGGTGCGCCGTACGTCGTGAAGGACGACGCGCTCGCCGCCGGCAAGGGGGTCGTCGTCACCCTCGACCGGGCCGAGGCGCTCGCCCATGCGGCGGCGTGCGGCCGGGTGGTCATCGAGGAGTTCCTCGACGGTCCCGAGGTCTCGGTGTTCGCCGTGTGCGACGGGAGCACGGCGTACGCCCTGCAGCCCGCCCAGGACTTCAAGCGGATCTTCGACGGCGGTCGCGGGCCCAACACGGGCGGCATGGGGTCCTACACGCCGCTCACCTGGGCGCAGCCGGACCTGGCGCAGGTCGTCCTCGACACCGTGGTGCAGCCGACGCTCGACGAGATGGTGCGGCGCGGCACCCCGTTCGTCGGGTGCCTCTACGTCGGGCTCGCGCTGACCGACTCCGGGCCGCGGGTGATCGAGTTCAACTGCCGCTTCGGCGACCCCGACATCCAGCCGGTGCTCGCGGTGCTGGAGTCGCCGCTCGGTGAGCTGCTGCTGGCCGCGGCGCAGGGACGGCTGACCGACGTACCGGCGCCGACCTTCCGCGACGCCGCGTCGGTCACCGTCGTGCTCGCGTCGGCCGGCTATCCCGAGTCCTCCTCGAAGGGCGACGTGATCAGGGGGGTCGGCGCGGCCAACGGCGTCAACGACGTCGACGTCATCCACGCCGGTACGGCGATCGTCGACGCCCCCGAGCCGGGCGACCCCGGGCATCGCCACCTGGTCACCGCCGGCGGGCGGGTGCTCGCCGTACGCGCCGTCGGGTACGACGTCGCCGACGCCCGCTCCCGCGCGTACGCCGCCGCCGACCTCATCTCCTTCGACGGTCTGCAGCGGCGCTCCGACATCGCCGCGGAGCCGCTCGGCGTCGTCGAGGGCGCGTCGCTCAAGGAGTCCTGACGTGGTTCTTCCGGAGGTCGTCGACACGGCGCGCCTGCGGCTGCCGCTCTGGGACGCCGCGACCGTGGCGGCCGTGCGGGCGGGGCAGCGGCTGGGCGGCTGGCATCCGTCGTTCCCGCGGGACGACGACGTCGACGCGGCAGGCCTGTGGCAGGAGGGCGTCGTGTGGGGGCCTCGGTCGATCGTCGTGGACGGCGAGGTCGTGGGGTCTCTCGGCTTCTTCGGGCCGCCGGTTCCGGCCGACGACGGAATCGTCGAGACGGAGGTCGGCTACGGCCTGGTCGAGGAGGCGCGCGGACGCGGGATCGCGACCGAGGCACTGGCCGCGCTGCTCGCGTTCTGCGACACCGCAGGGGTCCGGATCCGCGCAAGCATCGCCCCCGACAACGCGCCGAGCCTGGCCGTCGCGGCCAGGACCGGCTTCACCGAGATCCGCGGCACCAACGAGGACGGCGAGTTGGTGCTGGTGCGGCCGGCTGCGCCCGTTCATCACGGGATGTAGCCGAATGTGCGCCTCCCTGGCCGAATTCGGGTTGGGGAGTGGTCGTTCGCCTACATACCTTGATAAACGGGCACCGGGCGGACGACGGTTCGGCCGCCCCGCCGCCCATGGGAGAATGAGGCACGTGACCGTCCCGAACGTCCTTGCCACCCGGTACGCCGGAGCCGACCTCGCGGAGATCTGGTCGCCCGAGCACAAGATCGTGCTGGAGCGGCGGCTCTGGATCGCCGTGCTCAAGGCCCAGCGCGACCTCGGCATCGACGTGCCCGACGGGGTGGTCGAGGCCTACGAGGACGTCGTCGCCAAGGGTGAGCAGAGTGTCGACCTGGCGTCGATCGCCGCCCGTGAGCGGATCACCCGGCACGACGTGAAGGCGCGGATCGAGGAGTTCTCCGCGCTGGCCGGGCACGAGCACATCCACAAGGGCATGACCTCGCGCGACCTGACCGAGAACGTCGAGCAGCTGCAGGTCAAGCAGTCGCTCGAGCTGCTCCGAGACCGGACCGTCGCCACGCTGGCCCGGCTCGCCCGGCTCGCTGCCGAGCACGACACCACCGTGATGGCCGGTCGCTCCCACAACGTCGCCGCGCAGGCGACCACCCTCGGCAAGCGGTTCGCGACGATCGCCGACGAGCTGCTCATCGCCCTCGAGCGCGTCGAGCACCTGATCGGCCGCTACCCGTTGCGCGGCATCAAGGGCCCGATGGGCACCTCCCAGGACATGCTCGACCTGCTCGGCGGCGACGAGGCGAAGCTGGCCGACCTCGAGCAGCGGGTCGCCACCCACCTCGGGTTCGACCGGGTGCTGACGAGCGTCGGCCAGGTCTATCCGCGCAGCCTCGACTTCGACGTCCTCTCCGCGTTGGTCCAGCTGGTCGCTGCGCCGTCCAACCTCGCGACGACGATCCGCCTGATGGCCGGCAACGAGATCGTCACCGAGGGCTTCCAGGAGGGCCAGGTCGGCTCGTCCGCCATGCCCCACAAGATGAACACCCGGTCCTGCGAGCGGGTCAACGGGCTCGCCGTCATCACCCGCGGCTACCTCTCGATGGTCGGCGAGCTCGCCGGCGACCAGTGGAACGAGGGCGACGTCTCCTGCTCCGTCGTACGACGGGTGGCGCTGCCGGACGCGTTCTTCGCCGTCGACGGGCTGTTCCAGACCTTCCTCACCGTGCTCGACGAGTTCGGCGCATTCCCGGCCGTGATCCAGCGCGAGCTCGACCGCTACCTGCCGTTCCTCGCCACCACCAAGGTGCTGATGGCGGCGGTGCGCAACGGCGTCGGTCGCGAGACCGCGCACGAGGCGATCAAGGAGGCGGCTGTCGGCACCGCACTGGCCATGCGCAAGGGCCAGGCCGACAACGACGTCTTCGCCAAGCTCGCCGCCGACGAGCGGCTCGGGCTGACCGCCGATCAGCTGGAGACCCTGGTCGCCGACCCGATCACGTTCACGGGTGCTGCGGTCGCGCAGACCCAGGCGGTGTGCCGCCAGGTGGCCGCGGTCGTCGAGCGGCACCCGGCCGCGGCGGCGTACTCTCCGGGCGCGATCTTGTAGCTGTCAGCCCTTCGGCCTGACGTCGAGCACGACCTCGAACTCGAGCAGGTCGGCGCCGGTCGCGACCGGCTTCTGCTGCTCCTCGCCGGGCTTGGTGGCGTGGGCAGCCTTGCCGTCGCCCGCGCGCCAGGCGTCGAAGGACTCCTGGTCCTCCCAGTGGGTCACGACGAAGTAGCGGTCGTCGCCGGCGACGGGGCGGAGCAGCTGGAAGCCGAGGAACCCGGGCGACCCCTCGACCGCGCCGGCCCGCGCGGCGAACCGCTGCTCGAGGTGGGCGCCGGCCTCGGCGGGGACGTGGATGGCGTTGATCTTCACGACGGACATGGGTCGAGCCTAGAGGCCTTGGTTTCGAGGCTCGCTTCGCTCGCACCTCAACCAGCGGCAGGGCTCGCTTCGCTCGCACCTCAACCGGCGGCGGGGCTGCTTTGCTCGCACCTCAACCAGCGGCGGGGCTGCTTCGCTCGCACCTCAACCAGCGGCGCCGGCGAGCGGCGGAAGCGACCGGGGGTCTCGTGACGGTCGCTGCGCGACCTCCTCGACCAGCGGCGGGGCTGGTTCGCTCGCACCTCAACCGGCGGCGGGGACGGGTCAGCAGCCGGCGTCGACGACGTCGCCGTCGGAGCGGACCGCGCCGTTGACGACGAGCCGGTACGCCGAGCAGTAGCGGGTGCTCAGCAGGTCGTCGCGGGTGAGCGAGACCGGGGCCCAGCGACCGCGCCCGACCGGTTCGAGGTAGCGGAACCGAGGGGCCAGCAGCGCGCCGGCGCCGGTGTCGCCCTTCAGGTAGTGGCCGAGCCACGCCTGTGTGTAGACGCTGCTCAGCGCCTGCCCGTAGCGGCTGGCGGGCAGCACCAGCGGGATGTCGGTGTACTCCAGGTGGGTGCTCGCCCGCGGTACGACGACCATCGATTCGAGACCCGCCGCGCTCCAGCCGTCGAAGCCGGTCGCGCGTTCCCGGTGCGGGTCGGGGCCCTGCGGGCTGGGCGCGGGGACGATCGACGATCCGCCCGACAGCTGCCACGGCGTCACCGTGAAGCCGTACTCGGACTGGATGCCGAGGGCAGGCACGACCGGCCGGACGGGTTCGTCGCTGAACGGCGGCGTGCCCGCCGAGGTCAGCTTGTCGAGGCCCACGGCGGTGACGACGCGGTCGTCGTACCCCTGGACGTAGGAGACGGCGGTCGCGCCGAGCGAGTGACCGATGAGCGCGAGCCTCGTGGTGCGTCCTGGCGTCCGCGGGTTGCGGATCGGCGAGCGGTCCCAGAGGGACCACCAAGGGTTCTGTCGCGACAGGAAGAAGTCCATCGCGTCGACGGTGCCGGTGGTGAAGTTCGCGAGCTGCTGGAACGGGACCCCCGGGCACGGCGTCATCTGCCGCTGGCCGAGCTCGGCGTCACCCTCGATCGCGCCGAACGGGTTGCAGAACGGGAACTGCGGGTCGTCCCCGTGCGGGAGCGTCTCGCTGGTGCCCTGACCCTGCACGTCGTACAGCAGGACGAGGTAGCCGCGCTCGGCGAGGTCCTGGGCCAGCCACCGGTACATGCCCTGGGAGCCGCCGACCGACCCCGGGGTGATGACGACGCCCGGGTACGGCGCCCGCAGGCGGGTGCCCGTGTACGGGTCCTTGGCCCCGGGCAGCGGGGCGTAGAGGGTGCCGCGCAGGAGTGCGCCGAACCGGTTGGTGAACGCCACGGTCCGGGATCGTCCGCGGGTGCCGTCCCAGGTGGCGCGGAGCGGGTTGCCGACGTTCCACCCGGGAACGGCCATCGCCGGCGTCAGCGCCAGCCGGTCGGGTGTGGCGAGCTGGGTCATCAGCTGCGAGACGCCGACCAGGGTGCTCTCCCGGACCAGCGCCGGGAGGTACGCCGGGTTCTGGAGCTGCCCGCCCTCGCCGATGATCCGGCCGTAGGCGTCGCGGATGTTGGCGAGGTCGGCCGCGGCGTACTCGGGGGAGCCGGGCTCGGGCCGCGGCTCCGCTTCCGCGGTCGCGGCGCCGGCGACGAGGGTGGCGGCAGCGCAGAGCGCGGCGAGGAGCAGGCGGCGGGGGCTGCGAGTCACGGACGGACCAACTCCCGGCGGTGGCCGGGGCTACGCGCTGCGGAGGACCGCGGGCTCAGGCCCGGGCGTCGCCGCCCCAGTTGGAGAGCTTCGCGGCGACCGTGTGCAGGTCGGCGCGCCAGACGTCCTCGGCCCCGGGAGGGATGATGTCGTTCCACTCGGCGGCGGGGGAGCCGAGCACGGGCATCAGGCCCTTGGTGCGCGCGAAGAACCAGACGTGGAAGTGCGCGCCGCCGTCGCCCCAGCGGCTGACGTGCACGCGGCCGATGTTGGGGAGGTGCTCGATGATCCGCACCAGCCGGTTGCTGATCCGGCCGAACTGGGAGGCGAGCTCGTCGTCGAGCTGGCCGAAGTCCTCGTGCTCGCGGGTGTGCAGGAGCAGCACCAGCGGCAGTCCGGTCGGCTGGCCGGGGTGGGTGAGCACCCAGTGCTCGTCCTCCCACACGATCCGCTCCGGGTCGGCGTCGGTGCACTCGGGGCAGGGCTTGGCGGGGTCCTCGCCGTACCGTCCGGGCTCCTCGCCCGGCGCCTGGACCAGCTTGGGTGCAAGGGCGCCGTCGACGACCTCCCACGGGAAGATGTCCCAGTCACCCGACGGGGGCATCGGCAGGCGACCTCCGTCGCCGGCGGTGGCGACGATCCGCTGGTAGACCTCTTCGGCAGACTCCGGCATGCCGATACTGTGCCACCCCCGCCGGGGGCAGAAGCCCCCCCCCCCCTCTCCTAGGCTGTGCTCGTGACGCTCGCCAACATCCCGCCCGCACCGGCGCTGCCGGGCGCCCGCCCCGTCCACTCAGGCAAGGTGCGGGACCTCTACGAGCTGACCGAGGGCCCGTACGCCGGCAAGCTGCTGATGGTCGCCAGCGACCGGCTGTCGATCTTCGACTTCGTGCTCGAGACGACGATCCCCGACAAGGGCGAGATCCTCACCCGGATGTCCTTGTGGTGGTTCGAGCAGCTCGCGGACCTGGTGCCGAACCACGTCATCAGCACCGACGTCCCGGCCGAGGTGCGGGGTCGGGCCGTGATCTGCGACAACCTCGCGATGTACCCCGTCGAGTGCGTCGCCCGCGGCTACCTCACCGGCTCCGGTCTGCTCGACTACGCCGCCACCGGTGAGGTCTGCGGGATCCCGCTGCCGGCCGGGCTGGTCGACGGCAGCCGGCTGCCCGAGCCGATCTTCACGCCGGCCACGAAGGCCGATCTCGGCGACCACGACGAGAACGTCGACTTCGACGCCGTCGTCGCGACCGTCGGCGCCGAGACCGCCGCTGCGCTGCGCGAGCTGACCCTCACCGTCTACGGCCGGGCCGAGGAGATCGCCCGTGAGCGCGGGATCATCCTGGCCGACACCAAGTTCGAGTTCGGCGCCCGTCACGCCGGTGGTCGAGGAGGTCGCCCTGGCGACCGTCACGAGACCATCGTGCTCGCCGACGAGGTGCTCACGCCGGACTCGTCCCGCTACTGGCCGGCCTCCGAGTGGCAGCCCGGGCGCGCGCAGCCGTCGTACGACAAGCAGATCGTGCGCAACTGGGCGCTGTCGCCCGAGTCCGGTTGGGACAAGGCTTCGGGCGAGGCCCCGCCGCCGTTGCCGCCCGAGGTCATCGAGCGGACCCGCAGCCGCTACGTCGAGGCCTATGAACTGCTGACCGGCCAGAAGTTCTGATCCAGCGGTTCTGATCCAGCGGTTCTGATCGGGGCGAAGCCGGCCGACTCCTGCTACGGGTGCGCCATCACCCGCAGTGCGATCGGTCGGGTTGGTGGCTCACGCGTGCCGGCAACGCCACCAGGGTCCTGATCGGACAGGCGCACGCGTGCCACGGATGGCGGTTCCGTTCCGGGCGAGTGACGGCACCACGGCGACCCGGGCGATGTCGGGCGGCGCCGGTCGGTTCACTAGACTCCGTGCCGTGGCCCGAGTCGTCGTAGCCGTCATGCCGAAGCCCGAGATCCTCGACCCCCAGGGGAAGGCGGTGCTCGGGGCGCTTCCCCGACTCGGCTTCACCGGCGTGACCGATGTCCGCCAGGGCAAGCGGTTCGAGCTGGAGTTCGCCGGCGAGGTGACCCCCGAGGTGCTCGCCGAGGTCGAGAAGATGGCCGAGACGCTGCTCTCCAACCCGGTGATCGAGAACTACACCGTGAGCGTCGAGCAGTGAAGATCGGGGTCGTCACCTTCCCCGGCTCCCTCGACGACGTCGACGCGCAGCGCGCCGTCCGGATCGGCGGCAACGAGGCGGTCGCCCTCTGGCACGCCGACGCCGACCTGAAGGGGGTCGACGCGGTGGTGCTGCCCGGCGGCTTCTCGTACGGCGACTACCTGCGTTGTGGCGCCATCTCCCGCTTCGCGCCGGTGATGGCAGAGGTGGTCCGCGCCGCCGGCAACGGACTCCCGGTGCTCGGCATCTGCAACGGATTCCAGATCCTCTGCGAGTCCCACCTGCTGCCCGGTGCGCTGATCCGCAACGACCACCGGAAGTTCGTCTGCCGCGACCAGCGGCTGCGGATCGAGAACAACCGCACCGCGTGGACGTCGGCGTACGACGAGGGTGCCGAGATCACGATCGTGCTCAAGAACGGCGAGGGCGGCTTCGTCGCCGATGCCGACACGCTGGCCCGGATCGAGGGGGAGGGGCAGGTCGTCGCCCGCTACCTCGAGGTCAACCCCAACGGGTCGCTCAACGACATCGCCGGCATCACCAACCAGCGCGGCAACGTGGTCGGGCTGATGCCCCACCCCGAGCACGCGGTCGAGGAGCTCACGGGCTCCGGCACCGACGGACTCGGCTTCTTCACCTCGCTCGCCGCGGCGACCTTCGCCTGACCGCCGACGTGACCCCGCGCACCGTCTTCCGCACCCTCGCCGTCACCGAGGCGATCACCTGGGTTGCCCTGCTGACCGGCATGTTCGTGAAGTACGCCGTCGGCACGACCGAGCTCGGCGTCCAGGTCGCCGGCCCGATCCACGGGGTCGCGTTCATCGCCTACTGCCTGGTGACCGTCGTGGTCGCCGTCGACCAGCGGTGGTCGCGTCGTCGCACACTCCTCGGTCTGGTCTCCGCGGTGCCCCCGCTGATGACGGTCTGGTTCGACCGACACGTCGAGAAGCGCGACGGGCTCGACGACCGCTGGCACTCCCGCCAGGACAGCGACGCCGCGCCCCAGCGCGCGGTGAGCCTGCTGCTCCGCCACCGACGCCGCGCGCTCGCCGGCTTCGTCGTGACGGTCGCCGCGCTCACCGGGATCGCGCTGCTGGCCGGCCCGCCGGTGGGTTGACCGTCAGGACCGACCAGCGCGCATCCGCTCCCAGGTGCGCTTGTTGACGATGCCGCTGTCGCCGAGGCCGACGCGGCGCTGGTAGGCGCGGACGTCCTTGGCCGTCGTGCGGGTGAAGATGCCGTCGACCGCGCGCCGCAGGGTGGGGTCGGCGGCGTTGAGCGCCCGCTGCACGCGCCGCACGTGAGGGCCTGCGGAGCCGATCTTCTGCGCGTAGGAGGCGCCCTGGGACAGGATCCCCACCCAGTTGGCGACGCTCCACGTGGTGCTGACGGCGAACCCGCGGCTCTCCTGCCACGCCTGCACCGCCTCGATCGTGGCGGGGTTGTAGTTGCCGGACAGCTTGCCGGCGTACAGCCCACGCTCGGTCAGCAGGCACTGCAGGGCCCGGACCTTGTTGGCCGTCGGTGTGTAGCCGTCGCTGGGCTCACGCAGCGCGGGGTAGCGCGCGAGGTCGAGGTCGACCCCGCCGCAGTGCTGCTCCGGCGGGGCATGGCCGCCGCGCCCGAGGTCGAGGTAGTTGCGGTCGATGTTGATGGTCACCCCGCCCCAGGTCTCGTCGTGACCGCCCAGGTACTGCTTCACGCGCCCGCCGGGCAGCCAGCCGTCGCTGCGGATGTACGACGTCGACGTGTTGGCGACGCCGTCCCAGCGCGCGATCCAGATCATGTCGGGCAGGGTGTAGGCGCCCGGACGCTCGACCCGGACGTCGTCGAGCATCTTGATGCCGGAGCCGGCGCTCGAGTAGACGCCGGACACGTACTTGAGGTCGTGCAGCTTGGTGGTCCAGGCGCTGAGGAAGGCCAGCGCCGACTCGCGGCACCGCCGCAAGGTGTGGTCGAAGCCCTCGAGGTCGTACCAGAGGGTGCTGCGGGGCACGATGCCCAGCGCCTTCGCGGCGTCGACCGCCTTCACGGCCTCGGCGCGGCCCTGCCGGCGCGCGTAGGGGAACCCGTCGCCCGGGCCGGGCCGGTCGTCGATCACCGGGTCGTTGCCGTAGCGCGGGAAGCGGTCGCTGCACGACGCCTGCGGGCCGAGCGTGATCGGCAGCAGCACCCATCCCCGGCGCAGCTGGGTGCTGATCCAGGCCGGGGTGAGGTTCGGTTGGCTGCGGCAGGCGCGCGAGTCGCCGGAGATGTAGATGCCGACCGAGAGGAAGGGCGAGTGGTTGAGCCACTTGTCCATCGCCCGCTGCGTCGGCGCCAGGCACTGGTCGAACCCGAAGCCGCGGAAGTCCCCGGGTGTCACCGGGTTGGGGTCGGCTGCAGCCGGACGGAACGGGACGAGGGCCATCGCGAGAGCCAGCAGTACGGCGGCGACGCCGGATCGGCGCGGTCGGGCAGACATCTCAACTCCAGGTGCGGATCTCGGGTTCGTGCGAGGGTCGTTCGCGAGTCGTTCGAGGGACGGCCGAATCACGATAACCTCATTAGTCACACTGGTAACAGGGATCACAGCGAACTACAGGCCTGTAGTTCGGAGTCGCCGCGCTCAGGTCACCCGCTACGGTCGTGCGGTGGCCCGCGTCGTCGTACCGCTTGCGTCCGGAACTGCCGGCGTGTGCTGGCTGGTCGCACTGTTCCTCCCGTGGACGAGCGCGGGTGCGCTGTCGTCGGCGTCGCTCCTCGACGCGGTCGAGCTGATCCGTCGCGGCAGCGTCGACGCGGTCGTGCCGTCGTGGGCGGCGGTGGTGCTGCTCGTCCCCTGCGTCGCCGGGATCGTGCTGGTCGGAGCGGTCGGCTTCCACGGTCGTACGACGAACGCGCTGCGACTCCTCGCGCTCGGCCTCGGTTCGCTCGGAGCGCTGGGGATCGGCTGGCGGCTCGCGGGGCTGGACGTGACCGCGGTCGGCCCTGGCGCCTGGGTCGCCCTGGGGGGTGTGCTGGTGGGGACGTTGGCCGCGACTTCCGCCTTCTCCGCCCTTCTCAGGCATTAGGCTGCGCCTCCAATGCGGGGGGCAGACCGCTCCCACCGCGACGATCGAAGGAGCGGCGGGATGGCGAACTGCACGGCGTGCGGCGCGCAACAGTGGAGCGCGGCCGACCTGGCCTGTCGTTCCTGCGGCAAGCCCTACGCACCGCCGCCGCAGTGGCAACCCCCCGCGCCGCCGACGATGACGCCGCCACCACCGATGCCACCACCGATGTCACCGCCGATGCCAGCGCCGATGTCAGCGCCGATGCCGGCACACCCGGTGCCTCCGACCGCAACCGGAGGCGGGGCGCCCGTCGGCAGGATCGTCGCGATCGGCGGTCTCGTGCTCGCACTCCTCGCCGCGGGGTTCGTCGCCTGGCACTTCTTCTGGCCGCGCGGCGGCGCCGACTCGCCGGAGGAGGCGGCCGAGACGCTGCTGACGTCCGCCGCCGCCCAGGACCCGGTCGGCGTCATCGACATGCTGAGCCCGGCGGAGGTCGAGGGCCTCGACGACGTCTACGACGCCGCCTTCGAGCGCGCGGAGGACGAGGGCCTGGTCGAGGGGGACGCCCTCACCGATGCGCTCGAGATCGAGCTGACCGACCTCGAGTTCGACGTCGACGAGCTCGGTGACGACCTCGCTCGGGTCACCCTCGAGGGTGGTCGCTACGAGGTGTCCTGGGACCCGGACAAGCTGCCCGAGCGGCTCGACTTCCTGGCCGAGGCGAGCGAGGACGAGTCGGAGTCCGGCGACCTCGAGGACCTCTACGCGGACGAGCTCGGTGGCGTCGAGCCCTACGTCATGACCGTGCAGGTCGACGGGCGCTGGTACGTCACCCTGCTCGGCACCTACGTCGACGTGATCTACACCGAGGCCGACAAGGAGATCGGGGAGGACTTCGAGCTGGCGGACCCCGACTACGACCTCGCGAGCGAGGACGTCGATCCGATCACCGGCGAGGACCCCGAGGAGGTCATCGAGAACCTCGTCGACGCCGTGAACTCCGGTGAGGCCGAGGAGCTGCTCGCCAACCTGCCCGAAGACCTCGTCAAGCCGCTGCGCCCTTACCTCCCGGTGGTCGAGGACCTCCAGGAGGAGGGCGACTGGGGCGTGGAGAACGGGCTGTCCGTGAGCGCCGACGACCTGGACCTCGCGACCGAGGAGCTCGACGACAGCCGGCTCAAGGTCGTGATCGAGCACGGCGTCTTCGGCGCCACCACGATCGACGGCGGCGACGTCGACATGGCCACCGCCGAGGTCGAGGGCGACTGCCTGACCGGTGACGACGGCGGCGGACCCGGCACCGGCTGCCTCAGCGACAGCGACGTCGCAGCCGACCTCGGCCTCGACGAGATCTTCTTCGTGGTCAGTGAGGTCGACGGCGGCTACCAGTTCGACCCGGCGGCGACCTGGGTCGAGTACGCCGCGGAGGTCGTCGACAACCTCACCGGCGACCTGTTCGACGAGATCATCGAGGACCTCGAGGAGGAGGTCTGAGAGCCATGGACTGTCCCAGCTGCAGTGCCCCGGCGGCCGGCCCCGACCAGCGGTTCTGCGCCACCTGCGGCACCCGGCTCGCCCCCGCCACCGATCCGGCGCCGGATGCTGCCCCGCCCGGCACCCCGCCCGACACCCCGTCCGGCACCGCGCCCGGCACCGTCGCCGCGGTCCAGCCGCCTCCTGCGTTCGGTCAGCCTCCCCGGATCACGGGTCCGCTGTTCGCCGACGACGTCCGGCCGCCGCCACCGCCGCTACCACCGCCACCACCACCGCCACCACCACCGCCGTACGCCCCGCCGCCCCCGGCGTCGATCCAGCCTGCGTTCGCGCCGGCGCCGTACGACGAGGAGCGGCGCGGCCGGAGACGCACGTCGATCGTGCTCCTCCTCGCCGCCGCGGTGGTCGCTGCCCTGATCGGCGCGGGGGGCGTGGTCCTGCTGTTCGGCGGCGACGACGACCGCACCTCCGACACCGCGACGGACCGCGGCGACCGGGATCGTGTCGCGACCGATGCGGCGGGCACCCCGACGACCGTGGCGACGGAGACCACGGACGAAGCCGTGACCGACGAGCCCGCGACGTTCCGCTGCTGGAACGGCGGGGCGCCGGTGATGCGGCTCGCGACCTGTCCTCCGCCGAGCGGCGCCGACGGCATGGCCTGGGTGTTCCCGTCGTCGACCGGCGGCACCTGCACCTCCGACGCGGGGGTCCAGCGGGCCTCGGAGGTGGATTGCGCTCCGGTCGTCGGTGGCGGCGCGGTGCGGTTCCACTACAGCGAGTGGCGCACCCGCGCAGCGCTCGAGACCTACTACGGCAGCAACACCGTCGCGGGGATCGCGTCGCCGGGCGGACGTGACGACCTGACTGCTGCGCAGGTCGAGTCGCGGGATCCGGACGTCGGCTACAAGGTCGCGATCTACTTCTCCGACCCGGCCGGGCTCTGGTCGGTGACGATCTACGCGGCCGACGAGGCGCAGTACCAGGCAGCGCTCGCCGAGCTCGAGGTGCGGCCGTTCCGTCAGCTGCGCGGGAAGCGGGCCGGGTAGGCCCGGATCGCTCAGTCGACGTCGAGGTCCTGGTCGGCGTTGAGCCGGCTCCCCGGCACCGGGTCGATGCCGAGCAGGTCGGTGACCAGGTTGGCGACGTCGCCGTTGCGCACGGGCTGCGGACCGGCGTACCCGGGCTGCCGGGTGCCGGGGTCGCGGTAGTCGGGGTTGCGGGCGTAGAGGTCGCCCGGGGTGATGCCCGGTCCCCAGACGACGAACGGGATCGTGTAGTTCTCGGGCTGCGTGCGCTGGCTGTGGTGGGTCGAGCCCGGGACCCCGCCGTGGTCGGCGGTGACGATCACCACGACCTCCTCCGCCAGGTCCGGGTCGGCGACGATCGCGGACACGACCCGGTCCACGTCGGCGTCGGCCTCGGTGACTGCGTCGAGGTAGGCCCGGCTGCCCCAGCCGGAGTGGTGCCCGGCACTGTCGGGGCCGGCGAGGTGGAGGAACACCAGGTCGTGGTCGTCCTTGAGCAGGTCCGAGACCGCCTCGGTCACGAGTGCCGGCTGGTCGTCGTCGATCTCCAGCTGGTCGATGGTGCCCGGCCAGGCGCGGCCCCACATCTCGAACTTCTCCTTGCCGGCGAACACCGCGCTGCTGCCGCCGGCGTCGTCGATCGCGGAGAAGACCGACTCCGTGCCCGGCGCAACCGTCCGCTCCGACGTCTCGTTCCACGTCACCCCGTGGCCGCCGTTGCGGGCCGAGACCCGGAGCCCGGTCACCATGCCGGTGTGGTTCGGGAGGGTCACCGTCTTCTCGACCTCGGTGCGGGCGTTGAGGGTGCCGGCGCCCTGCGCGAGCAGGTCGGCGAGGGTCGGTGTCGACGACTTGCTCACCCAGGCCGAGCCGAGGCCGTCGATCGAGATCACGAGGACCCGCGGGTCCTCGGGGAAGTCCTGCGCTGCGATCTCCTCGGCGGTCTCGCCGAGGCCGGGGTCGGCATCGGAGCCGTCGCCGCGGCCGCCGTCCGCCGGGTCGTCCCGGTCGTCGTCGCCCGTCGCCGGTCGGTCGCCCTCGTCGGCGGCAGCGGTGGAGGAGTCGCCGGAGCCTGACGGCTGGTCCTTGTTCTGCACCCACCACAGCCCCCCGACGGCGACCGCCACCACGAGCGCGACGAGGGCGAAGGTGGCTGCCGTGGCACTGGGCCTGGTCGGCGGCGCGGTCCGGGGCATGGGGGCAAACCTAGTCCGGTCGCGCAGGCCGATAGATTTGCGCCGTGCTCGACACCGTCGCCCTGGCCGCATCCGATCCCGACCGCGAGCAGCCGTGGGCGGATCTCGGCCTCAAGGCCGACGAGTACGACCGGATCCGCGAGATCCTCGGGCGCCGGCCGACCAGCTCGGAGCTGGCGATGTACTCGGTCATGTGGAGCGAGCACTGCTCCTACAAGTCCTCCAAGGTGCACCTGAAGCAGTTCGGCGAGATCCCCCAGGAGACGCCCGTCGGCAAGATGCTGGCTGGCATCGGCGAGAACGCGGGCGTGATCGACATCGGCCAGGGCTACGCGGTCACCTTCAAGGTCGAGTCGCACAACCATCCGTCGTACGTCGAGCCCTACCAGGGTGCCGCGACCGGGATCGGCGGCATCGTCCGCGACATCCTCGCCATGGGCGCCCGGCCGGTGGCCGTCATGGACCCGCTCCGCTTCGGCCCGCTCGACGCCGAGGACACCCATCGCGTGCTGCCCGGGATCGTGGCGGGGGTCGGTGGCTACGGCAACTGCCTGGGCCTGCCCAACATCGGCGGCGAGGCCGTGTTCGACGAGACCTACCTCGGCAACCCGCTGGTCAACGCGCTCTGCGTGGGCGTGCTGCGGCACGAGGACCTGCACCTGGCCAAGGCGTCCGGCAACGGCAACCAGGTGATCCTCTACGGCGCCCGCACCGGCGGCGACGGCATCGGCGGCGTCTCGGTGCTCGCGTCCGAGACCTTCGACGCGGACGGTCCCGCCAAGCGGCCGAGCGTCCAGGTCGGCGACCCGTTCATGGAGAAGCTCCTGATCGAGTGCACGCTCGAGCTGTTCCAGGCAGGCGTGGTCGCGGGCATCCAGGACCTCGGCGGCGCCGGCCTCTCGTGCGCCACCTCCGAGCTCGCCTCCGCCGGCGACGGCGGCATGAAGGTCGAGCTCGACCGGGTGCCGCTGCGCGACTCCACGCTCGCTCCCGAGGAGATCCTCATGAGCGAGAGCCAGGAGCGGATGATGGCGGTCGTCGAGCCCGACGACGTCGCGCGGTTCCTCGGCATCTGCGCGAAGTGGGACGTCGAGGCGGTCGTGGTCGGCGAGGTGACCGACAGCGGCCGGCTCGAGATCACCTGGCACGGCGAGACCGTCGTCGACGTACCCCCGCGAACGGTGGCGCACGACGGTCCCGTCTACGAGCGGCCCTTCGAGCGACCGGACTGGCAGGACGCGCTGCAGGCCGACGCCGCGGAGACGCTGGCGCGACCGAGCACCGGCGACGAGCTCCGCGAGACGCTGCTGCGGCTCGTGGGGAGCCCGAACCTGTGCGACAAGTCGTGGATCACCGACCAGTACGACCGCTACGTCCAGGGCAACACCGTCCTCGCGCAGCCGGCCGACAGCGGCATGGTCCGGGTCGACGAGGAGACCCATCTCGGCGTCTCCGTCGCGACCGACTGCAACGGTCGGTTCGCCAAGCTCGACCCGTACGCCGGCGCCCAGCTCGCGCTCGCCGAGGCCTACCGCAACGTCGCCACCGGCGGCGCCCGGCCGCTCGCGGTCAGCGACTGCCTCAACTTCGGGTCGCCCGAGGACACCGGCGTGATGTGGCAGTTCGCCGAGGCCTGCCGCGGCCTCAAGGACGCCTGCGTCACCCTCGGCATCCCGGTCACCGGCGGCAACGTCAGCCTCTACAACCAGACCGGCGAGACGGCGATCCTGCCGACCCCGGTGGTCGCGGTCCTCGGCGTGATCGACGACGTACGACGCCGCACCCCCTCGTCGTTCCCGGAGGCCGGCCAGCGGATCGTGCTGCTCGGCGAGACGCGCGAGGAGCTGTCGGGGAGCGAGTGGGCCCACGTCGTCCACGGGCACCTCGGCGGCCGGCCCCCGCAGGTCGACCTGATCGCGGAGCGCGACCTGGCCCGGCTGCTCGCCGACCTGGTCGGGATCGCCACCAGCGCGCACGACCTCTCCGACGGCGGCCTGGCCCAGGCGCTGGCCGAGGCGTGCCTGGTCGACGGCATCGGCGCGACCGTCTCGCTGGACGGCGTCGCCGACTCGGCGTTCGTCGGCCTGTTCTCCGAGTCCGCGGCCCGCGCGATCGTCACCGTCCCGGCCGAGGAGCTCGACGAGCTCCGTGCGCTCTGCGCCCGCCACGACGTGCCGATGGCCGAGATCGGAACGACCGGCGGTGACGCCCTGGTGGTGGAGGGTGCGTTCGCCGTACCCCTCGACGAGGTGCGCACGGCCTGGACGTCGACCCTGCCGGCCGCTCTGGGGGTCTGAGCAGCGGCGCTCTCCGCCGATCGACCGGGACTTTAGTCCCAACTGCCTAGGACCCCGAAGTCGCTCGGCCGGAATCGGCGCAGAAGCATTCCGGACCGCGAGAACTGCCTCGATCCTTGTACCGCAAGGCACCCGACCGGGTGCCATCACTGTGCAAGGAGCAGTACATGTACCCCTCGTCTCGGGCAAGCCGGGTCCTCATCGCCGCATCCACGCCGGTCGCGATCATCGCGGCTGCCGCGATGGTCTGGCAGTCGTCGAACGCCGCCTTCACCGGATCGACGCGCAACTCCGGCAACAACTGGGCGGCCGGGTCGGTCGCCCTCAGCGACGACGACGCCGGCTCGGCGCGGTTCCAGGTCGAGAACCTGGTCCCCGGGCAGACCGAGTCGAAGTGCCTCAAGGTCACGGCCAACGCCAGCGTGCCGGGCACCGTGAAGGGGTACGCCGTCAACCCCGCGCCCTCGGTCCACGGGCTCGAGAACCGGATCAAGATCACGATCGAGGGCGGCGCCGGGGGCGGCTTCAGCTCCTGCGACGGCTTCGTCTCGGAGGAGACGATCATCGCCGGAGTGACCCTCGGCCAGATGGCGGCGATCGACACCTACGAGGAGGCGATCGGTGGCTGGCAGGTCGAGACCGGCACCAGCTCGCGCACCTACCGTCTCACCTGGACGTTCGACACGACCGGCATGACGCAGAACCAGATCGACCAGCTGCAGGGCGACCGGACCGGCATCGACATGCAGTGGGAACTGCGCAGCAGCTGACCCGTGTCGACGTCACTCTCGGGATTGCCGGCGACCCTCGGGTCGCCAGCGGGGCCGTCCGCCGACGCGGGCCCGCGCCGCCCGCTCCTCGGCTGGTGCGTCGTCATCGGCGTCGTCGTGGCCCGGGCCGGCGTGGCGTTCTTCGGGACCCTCGTCGTGGCAGCGCTGCTGCCGGTCGTCACCCCGTGGGACGGGTACGTCGTCACCAGCGGCTCGATGGAGCCGCACATCTCGGTCGGCGACGTCGTGCTCGCCCGGCCGATGGCGCCCGACCACGAGGTGGAGCCGGGCCGGGTGTTCGTGTTCGAGGACCCGGGTGACGAGAGCGGCCGCCTGCTGGTGCACCGCGTGGTCGATCGCGCCCCGGGGGGACGATGGACGACCGCGGGCGACGCCAACGCAGACTTCGACGTCGCGCCGGTGCCGCGGCCGGCCTTCCGCGCTCGCGCGGTCGTGCTGGTGCCGCTGGTCGGCCACGCGGTCAACTGGTGGCGCGAGCGGCGGCTCGGCCCTCTCGTCGCGGTCGGCGTCGCGGGTGCCGCCGCGCTGGGTCTGGCGCTCACGGTCCGCCCGCCCGGCACCGGTGGCCGGGGCGGCGCCCGCCGGCGTCGTCGTACGGCGTCGCTGCGGCGGAGCGCTCCCGCGGTTCCGCTGGTCGCGCTGACGGTCGCGCTGGTGGCGGCGCCTGCGCTCGGCACCGCGTCGAGCGCCTACACCGCCGACACGCGCAACCCTGGCAGCACCTGGGCGGTGGGAGCCCTGCTGCAGCCGTACAACGGCGAGGTGCTGACCGACAACCCCTACGTCTACTACTACCTCGACGAAGCGGGCGGTACGGCGGTGGCGGACTCCTCGGGCAACGACCGCACCGGCACCGCGACGTCGGTGGCCGGCTACCGCAGGGCCGGGGCGCTCCCGAACAACCCGGGATACGCGATGGACCTCGCGGGCGGCGGACGGATCGTCGCCGGCGGCAGCCCGCTGAGCAACCCGATGACCTACACCCTGGAGCTGTGGTTCCGCACGACGAGCGCCGCCGGCGGCAAGCTGATCGGGTTCGAGTCCGGCACCGGTGCGGGATCCCCGAGCTACGACCGCCACGTCACCCTGCGAGGAGACGGCCGGCTGGTCTACGGCGACTGGACCGGGTCGCCGTACCGGACGGTCGAGAGCGGGGCCGGCTACAACGACGGCGCGTGGCACCACCTGGTGGTCACGGCCGTCCCGCACGGCGGCGGACAGCTGGACGCGGTGATGTACGTCGACGGGGTCACGGTCGCGTCGGGGTCGACGAGCCGGGTCGGGTCGTACGCCGGCTGGTGGCGGGTCGGGCAGGGCAGGGCTGGACCGGTGGGTGCGACCACCGGCTTCCCCGGCCAGGTCGACCAGGTCGCCGTCTACCGGACCGCGCTGTCGGCCGCCCGGGTCCGGGCGCACTACGCGGCCCGCTGACGCCGCCACGTCCGTGCTCCGGATACGTTGATCCGGACGTCTGGCGGGGAGGTGGTCGACGGTGATCGGGACCGGTCCGAGCCGGCGTACCGTGCTTGCCGCGGCGATGATCGCGACCGTCGCCGGATGCGGGAAGGACCAGCCGATGGGGAGTACGGAAGAGGTGCCGGCCGCCGGAGAACGGGTCGGCACGACGTACGGCGGGGATCCCAGCCAGTACGGCGAGCTGCTCGTGCCCGACGGGGAGCCGCGCGGGGTGGTGGTCGTGATCCACGGCGGCTTCTGGAAGTCCGCCTACGACCTGTCCCTCGGGACCCCGCTGGCCGAGGACCTCACCCGACGAGGCTGGGTGACCTGGAACCTGGAGTACCGCCGGGTCGGCCCCGGTGCCGGCGGTGGCGGCGGCGTCCCCGCCACCCTCGACGACGTCGCGGCCGGCATCGACCACCTCGCGGCGATGGCGGCCGAGGGCCTGCTGCCCGAGGAGAGCCTCGGCCGGGTGGTCACCCTCGGGCACT
>NZ_JACEHF010000065.1 GCF_014180685.1 Nocardioides pelophilus
ATCGCGGTAGACCCGGATCACGTCCTCGCGGAACTCCTTGGGGAACGGCTTCGGCACGGTGCACATCCTTCCAGCGCCGACACACATCGACGCAGATCAGATGTCACCTATCCGTGCAGCAGACCCCCCTCCGCCGCGGCGGCTACTCGGCGCACACCTCTCGCGCAACGACGGCGGCAGGAGTTCCCGAGGCCAGCCCGATCTTGGCGGCGTTGCTGATCGTCGAGGTGCTGCCGTGCTCGGTGAACGCGTAGTAGGAGCGGGTCTTGTCGCTGTAGATGAACAGGATCGGGTTGGTGTTGTTGTTGTCGTTGCAGAGGATGGGGTCTGCGGGGATGTATCGATCTTCGCGGACGCAGCCGCTGTAGTCGTCTGGGAGTTCGCCGGGGACCCGCCAGATGGTGGCGCATAGAGGTGCGTGCTCGTTCTCTTCGGTGACCGGTTCGCCGAGGGTGAAGGACAGGACGTCGATGCATTCGGCGACGGTGCTGAACGTGGCGCACCGGGGGTCGGTCTCGGCGTCCGCCTGAACCTGGGCGGCCGGGCCGACCTCTTGTGCGTTGGGGAGGTTGTCCTCCACGCAGCGATCCCATCCCTCGACGTTGTCGTACTCGTCGAGGTCTTCCACGACCTCGCAGTGCAACTCGGCCCACTCGGTTTCCTGGGCGGAGAACTCCGGTTCGGAGTCCTGGTCGTCGGCTGAGGATCCGCAGGCGGCGAGGACGGGGAGCAGGAGGAGTGCGGCGATGAGGTGCGGAGGGCGGCGCATGCTGGGCAGCGTAGGCGGTGGCGCCGGTCCCTGGGGGACGGCCCGGAGACCCCGGTGCGTGCAGTGAGCCTCGACTCGATCCAGGGCGGTTCCTACCCTGTCGGGCAATGGAGGACGGCGAGAAGTCCAACGGAGCCTTGAGCGCCAGAAACGGGTGCCGCCGTGACCTACCCGGCCCCTGCACTGCGCTTCAGCCCCCCGCGGAGGCCGGCGTCAGCTGAGTTTCTTCCAGGTCCCGCAGCCATCTGTCGAGAAGTCCTGGCCGACGCTGAGGTCGACGCTGGGGTAGCCCCCGGAGGGTAGATCATTGGCGATGATGTCTTGACCGTTGCTGCCCGAGCGCGTGATCGCCCAGTAGCAAGACCCACCGACCCCGTTCGAGCGATAGGTCCCGGGCGGAATGTCGCGTCCAACGGTCCACACGCCGTTCGTGATCGTCGGGACGTAGCCCTTTGAATGGCCGGTTGCGAGGCACGCCTCGAACACCACGTCGACGAACTTGTCTGCACGCTCGTCGGTCCAGCCCCAGCCCTCCGCGCTGTCCTCGGTGAGAGCCCGATGCCAAGACCGGCGCTCCGAGCGGTACGCAGACCCGCCCGGAGGTTCACCACTGATCCAGCGGCACGTGGACCCGACGGTCGCATCCGGGTTCTTGCCCAGTTCGATGTACTCGTCGAATCCCTCCCGGTGCAGGGCCACGAGGACATCGGCGTACTTCCCGTAGTCCTTGGCCTTGAACGTCCATTGGCTCTCTGCCACCTCATCCATTACGGCATCGCAGACATCGGTCACATCCTGAGCCGCAGACTTGAAGGGCGGCGTGGGGTAGCCATCGAAGTTCGGCGCCAGCATCGCCTCTAGGAACGCGGAGGTCTCGGTCGTCACAACCGTCAGCGGCTCAGCGATGATCGGGTCAGCGGACGCTGCGATCTCCACTAACCCTTCGACGTCCGCTTCGGCCTTAGTGATTTCGTCCATGTCTACTCGGCTGCGGTTCCAGAAGCCGATCACGTCACTGAGATACGAGGTGTTCACGAAGAGGCGGTTGCACGTGTAGGCAGGCGCCTCGAGCGACACGGAGGTCGTCGAAGCATTTACCTCTGACTCGGACTCCTCAGAGGAGGCCGTCGCGGTCACTGTCGACGTCACTTCGACTTCTCGAACTTCCGTCTTAGGCGAGTCGTCGCCGCACCCAGACAGGGAAGCAGCCAGCGCGGCAGCGAGCATCAGGGCTGGGATTCTCATGGCGATCGATTCTGCGTCGGGTTAGGTCAGCGGCGAACAGCGCCATTGTTGTCCGGCGTGCCGGGGCCCGTGTTCGGTTTGCGGTAAGACCTGAGCGTGGAGACAGGCCTCGCCACCGTCCTAACACCGAGGAGGCAAGCGTCGGAGGGGTGGCAACTCAACGGGTCGGACGTGGCTGACCGGTTCTCCGGCGACGACCTGGGCCGGGCGAAGACGGCGTACATGTTCCATTGTGACGGCTTCCTCGACCCTGACAGTCGGGTGGAGTGCGACCGCAACGGCGTGGAAGACCGCCGGTTCTGGACGATCTGGAAGCAGCGGAAGGCGCTCCAGGGCACCGAACGGCCGGACCGTCAGGCCCCGCCCGCGGAGGCGGGTCTGTTCGACGGGATCGACCAGTGAGGACCCGCGGGTACTTGTGTCGGTGAAGGCGGCAGGGGGGTGAACCACGCTCTCACCTCCTCAAACGTCTGGTGGGGCGGGTGGGGCTCGAACCCACGACCCAAGGATTATGAGTCCTCTGCTCTGACCGACTGAGCTACCGCCCCTCGGTGCGGGAGCCTATCCAGTCCGGGGCTGGGCGTGGACAACTGCGCAGTTGTGCAGTTGCCCGGGCCGATCGGCCGGGCGGGGGCCGGACAGCGGTGCAGATGTGCAGTTGTCCCGTGCAGTGCTGGGACCCCCATCGGGACTTACCTGGGATCGGGGTCCTGAATCGTGCGAATGCGCACGAGCGAGTGCGGCGGCCGGTCTACAAAGGTGGGAGGGAGAGGCCGGGCACGTGCGCGCCCACAGGGCGCCGGCCGGTCTACAGGGAGGAAGAGAATGTTCTCGACGACTGATCGACGGCGGTTGCTCGCAGCTGCGGCGGGTTTCGCGCTCGGAGTGGCGGGGCCGCTGGCGCTCGTGGTGCCGTCCGCGAGCGCGGCCGACCGTGACCACGACGGTATGGCGGACCGCTGGGAGCGGCGGCACGGGCTCGACCCTCGCGTCGACGACGCACGCCGCGACCTGGACCGCGACGGGCTGCGCAACATCGGCGAGTTCCGGAGCTCGGTCGACCCGGCGGACGAGGACAGCGACGGGGACGGCCACGACGACGGCGACGAGGTCCACGACGGTCGTCGCGGATCCGATGTCGACGACAGCGACACCGATGGCGACGGCATCCCCGACGGTGACGAGGACCTCGACCACGACGGCATCGACGAGGAGGACGAGGACGACAGCGACGAGGGCTGCCGCGGGGACGACGACGACAGCGACGACGACCACGTCGACGACGAGGACGAGAACGAGCTCGGCCTCGACGAGGACGACAGCGACTCCGACGACGACGGCGTCGACGACGGTGACGACGACTCCGACGACGACGGGGAGTCCGACGAGGACGCCGACGACTCCCTCGACGACCGGTGCGGCCGCGACGACGGCGAGGACGCCGATGACCTGCTCGGCACCATCGACAGCTACGACGACGCGACCGGAACCCTGGTCGTCGCCCGGGACGGACTGGCCGACCTGACCTACCTCGTCACCGACGACACCGAGATCGAGATCGAGGTCGACGGCAGCGGCTCGGGCAGCGGGGAAGACCTGGAGGGAACGGTCGCCGACCTGATCGCGGGGACCCTCGTCAAGGAGGTCGACCTCGACGACCACGTCGCGTCGACGCCGCCGACACTGGAGGAGATCGAGCTCTACGAGGCGGGTTCGGGCCCCGACGGCGCTTGAGCAGCTCGGAGCGCGCCCAGGTTTCGAGGCTCGCTCCGCTCGCACCTCAACCAGCGCGACCTCAACCGACCAGCGGCGGGACCTAGTTGTGGCGCCGCTTCCTCACGACCCAGGCGCCGAGACCGAGGGCGGCCGCGCCGGCGGCGATCACGCCGGCGCGGTTCTGCCAGCGGGCGTACTCCTCGGTGACCTGCGGCCACGCCTCGCCGATCGCGGCGGCGGCGTCCTCGGGGGTCGCCTCGAGGCCCTCGACCGAGACCGGGGTGCCGAAGACCATCCGGACCTTGCGCGGGAGCGGCCAGCGGCGCTTCTCGGTGCCGGTGATGGTGGCCGGCACCAACGGCGCCCCGGCCTCGATCGCGAGGCGGGCGGCGCCGCGCTTCGGCGTACCGAGGCCCTCGTCGCGGACGCGGGTGCCCTCGGGGAACAGCGCGAGCGCGTCGCCGCGGGCGAGGATCACGCGGGCCGTCTCCAGGGCGTCGGCGTCCGACTCCCCGCGGCGAACCGGAAACGCGCCGAGGCGCAGGAAGATCGGCGCCATCGGTCCTTCGAAGCGCTCGGCCTTGCCCATGAAGTGGACCGGCCGACGCAGCACGATGGCGACGAAGAACGGGTCCCAGAAGCTCTTGTGGTTGGGCACGATGACGACCGGCCCCTTCTTGGGGACGTTGTCCTTGCCGGTCGCGGTGAACCCGCAGACGATCCGGAAGATCAGGGCGGCGGCGTACTTCACGATCAGGTAGAGCGGGCCGCTGACGCCCTTCTCCCGCGCGATGCGGTGGGCTTCCTCGTTGGTCGTCACGTCCGACATCTTGGCGCGGCTCGGGGGCCGTGGCCACGAACGCGCCGGATCAGTAGCCGGCCATCGCCTCTTCGACGGTCTCGCCCGTCGGGCGGTAGGCGCAGGCGTCCTCGGGGTCGTCGGCCGGGTCCCGCTTCCCGCCCGAGCCGTTCTTCGGCGGCGGGTCGATCGCCCGCTGCACCAGGTCCTGCATCCACACGAAGTCGGGGTCCGCGGAGCTGAACTCCTCCGACGACCGGAAGACGACCGACTTCACCTTCGCGTCCTTGACCCGCAGGGCGAGGTCGACGAACGCCGACGCGAGCTCGCGCGGGATGTCGGTGTAGACGATCTCCTCGCCCGCCTTGAGCAGGTCGAGGTAGCGCAGCAGCAGGCTGCCGGGGTCGGCGGCCTCGATGATCGCGTCGACCATGCACCGCTGCCGCTCCATCCGCTCGTAGTCGTCGGAGCCCCAGCGACCGCGGGCGAACCACAGCGCCTGGAAGCCGTTGAGGTGCTGGTCGGCCCCCGGCTCGAGGTAGTCGTCCGGCGGTACGCCGGCATCGGTGTTGCCGCCGATCGCGATGGGCTCGTTGACGTTGACCGTCACGCCGCCGATGGCGTCGACGACCTCCTTGAAGCCGTCGAGGTTGACCAGCACGTAGTACTCGACCGGGATGCCCAGCGACCCCTCGACCGCCTGCTTGATCGCGTCGGCACCCTCGTTGGAGCTCTTGCCGAGGATGCCCGGGTGCAGTGAGGGGACGTTGCGGTAGACGGCGTTGAGCATGTACTCGCCGCTCGCGGGATCGCCGTTGGAGAAGCCGTAGGGGTACAGGTCGTGCAGGGGGCTGTCCTCGGGGAACTGCGCGTTGGCCATGTTGCGCGGCAGGCTGAAGGTCACCGCCTTGCCGGTCTCGGTGTCGATGCTCAGCAGGATCATGCTGTCGGTGCGCACGCCCTCGCGCCCCTCGCCCCCGTCGCCGCCGAGCAGCAGCACGTTGACCCGCTCGCGGCCGTCCCACGGGTTCTCCTCGGTCACCTCGTAGTCCGGCGTCGTCGCGACCTCGTTGTCGTCGAACACGACGGTGACGAAGTCGGCGGTGGCCACGGCGTACTGCGCGGCGCGGACGACCGGCGCGGCGAAGACCAGACAGAAGACGACCACCGCCAGGTTGCCGACCACCGTGTGCCAGCGCGGCCGCTCCCGCGGCCGGATCAGTCGGTAGGACGTCCAGACGACGAAGAACCAGACCAGCAGCAGCACCGCGACGACCGCGGCCAGGGTGCGCAGCAGCGTCGGTTCGAACGCCACGTTCACCAGGCGGGTGCGCGCAGCCGCCCAGTCGAGGTCGTGGCCGAAGTAGAGGACGACCGAGCCGAGCACGGCCAGCCAGCCCAGCAGCACGATCCAGCCCGCGAGCTTGCGCTTGGCGAAGAGGTAGCCGGTCCCGGGGATCATCGCCGAGACGAAGGTGAGCCCGAGCGTGCCCGGCAGTCCCCGGGTACGACGCTCGTGCGGCCGCAGCGCCCGGCGCCCGCCACGGGGGCGCTCACCGGACGGAGGCTGCGGCTGGTCGCCCGGCCGGAGGGCACGCTTGCCGCCGGAATAGCCGCCGGACTGTGCTGCCGCTCGGAGCTGGCGCCGGTCACGTCGGGACAGGCGGACGGACCTGGACGCGCGCCGAGCGCCACCAGGGCGCCCGGGGGTCGCCGTACCCGCCATTCCCACCTCTCGTAGCAGCAGCGGGTGCCAGTTCCCGCATCGCCCCCAAGTATCGCCGCGCCGAGCCCGCGGCGTCACATCGGTGAGACGTGTCCCACGGGTGGATCCGCGACGAGGGTGGCCAGCCGGTCGGCGGGGGCGGAGCCGAACTCGGCCCGCTCCTCCGGGGTCATCGTGACCACGCACCGGCGCCAGGACTCCACGCGCGGCAGCCGCGCGAGCTGGAGCGCGGCTGGAAGGGCCGCGCGGAGCTCACGCACGGGGACGAGGTCGGACCACACCTCGAGGGCCGCGTCGACGATCCGGCGCAGCCGGAGGTCGTCCGGTCCGGCCCCGAGGTCCTCGGCGCACACCGCCAGCGGCACGAAGAGCGCGCCGAGCGGCTCGGTGACGACCGCGTCGCCGAAGTCGAAGAAGCGCAGGGGCACCTCTGGGCCGTCGGTCGCCACCACGTTGGCGCCGTGGAGGTCGTTGTGGTTGAGCGTGAGCGGCAGGTCGAGGTCGCCCACCTGGTCCGACCAGCGCTCGATGGTCGGCAGCAGCGCGCGGAGCCGCGCCGCGACCTCCTCGCCGAGCCGGCGGGGGTCCTCCGGCGGCAGCGCGCCGAGCCGACCGATCGCGTCACCGACGTACGTCGTCGCCCCCTCGGGCGGCATCTGGGTGAGGCCGAGGTCGGCTGCGTACGGCACGACGGCCCGCTGCAGCAGCCCGGCATCGCGCACGATCCGGCACCAGGTGTCGACGTCGTGGTCGCCGCCGAGCTCGGCGAGGGTGCGTCCGAGGTCGGCGGTCAGCAACAGGTCACGCCCGGGATCCGCGGCCACCACGGGTACGACGTACTCCGGCGCGATCCGGGCGAGCTCGGAGACCAGCCGTGCCTCGTGCGCCTGACCGGGGCAGTTCTGCTTCGCGAAGTAGACCCGGGCACCGACCTCGACCCGCCAGACCGCGGACCAGGGGCGGATCTTCAACGGCTCGAACACCGTCGGCTCCCCCACCGCAGAGGTGACGAACGCCCGGAGCTCGGCGGCGAACGCCTCGCTCCGCCACACGGCGCTGGTCCAGGTCTGCATCACAAGCGAAGCGTGACCGACCGGCGGGGCCGCCGCCACCGGATTCCGGTGGTGACCCCGAGTCCGCGGCTCGCCATCGGCACCCTGGGGACGAAGGTCCCCCGCACTGGTGCCCAACGCCCGCGTCGGCAGCGGTCCTCGATTGGCACGATCGAAGGCGACCGGCACGGGCGAACCCGCTCGCCGTTCCGAAGGAGAGTTCGATGCACACCAAGACCTGGCACGTGGATGTCTACCTGTACGAGGACGCCGGCCGGACCCATGCCGACGCTGTCCTCACGACCGACGCCGGCACCGAGCTGCGCCACGACGGCGTCGCCCGACGTCGCCCCACCGACCGCGAGGTGCCCGAGATCGGCGACGAGCTGGCCGCCTGCCGCGCGCTGTTCGGACTGGCGCAGGACCTGCTCGAGGCGAGCGTCGCCGACGTCGCTGCCAACGACCCCGCCGGCGACGAGCCCCTCGTCACGCGCGACTGACCCCGCGGGAGTGCCACGCGGTGACGTGGCCGCCGCTTCGCATGCGAGGCGGCGGCCACCACCTGCCCGTCCGGAGCGCCACGGCGTACGGGGCGACTCCGGGTGCGGGCATCGACAACTCCTTGGTCGACGATGCTTCCAGCAAACCGAACCTCGGCGATCGCCGCCAGGGACCAAGGTCCCTGGTTTGCCCACCCGGCCGCGAGGTCAGACCCGCGGCACCGACCACCGCAACGACGTGCCAGCGCCCGGCTCGGACTCGATCGTCAGCGACCCGCCCCTGGCCTCGGCTCGTTGGCGGATGTTGGCGAGTCCGCTCTCCCGGACCTCGGCGCTCAGTCCGCGGCCGTTGTCCGCGACTGCCAGCACGATCTCGCTGCCGGCACGCAGGATGATGTCGACCGCCGTGGCGTTGGCGTGTCGTCCCGCGTTGGACAACGCCTCGGCGAGCACAGCGAGCACGTCGCCCGCCAGGTCGCCGTCGACCAGCGTCCGAACCGGACCTTCGAGCTTCAGCGTCGGGCGGAACTTCAGGGTCGCCGCCGCGCGAGAGACCACGGTGCTGATCTCGGTCTGGATGTCGGCGGCGGCGTCGATGGAGCCGAGCGCGAAGATGGTGCGGCGGATCTCCTTGATCGTCGCGTCGACGTCGTCGACGGCCTGGTCGAGACGCTCGGTCAGCGCCGGCATGTCGGACAGCCGGGCGGCACCCTGGACCATGAGGCCCACGGCGAACAGCCGCTGGATCACCAGGTCGTGCAGGTCGCGCCCGATGCGGTCGCGGTCCTCGAAGACCGCCAACCGCTGCTGGTCCCGGTGGGCCAGCGCGACCTGCAGCGCGAGCCCGGCGTGCTTCGCGAAGCTGGCAGGCAGCTCGACGTCGAGGTCGTGGTAGGCCCCGATGTTCTCGGGAGCCCAGGCGAGCGCCAACGCGCCGGGGATCGCGGGACCCAGGTCGATCGGCACCACGATCGTCGGTCCCAGCACCGGCCAGTCGCCCGGCAGGTCGCCGGGGTCGACGCGACCGGGCTCGGCGTTCAGGTCCTCCAGGGAGAGGGGCTCGCCCTTCTCCACGACGAGCCGCGCCAGTGCGGTGTCGAGCACCATCCCGGCCAGTCCTGACGCCGGTACGTCGACACCGGCGACGGCACGCACGGACAGCTCCTCCGGACTCGGACCCGCGACGATCCACGCCGCGTCTGCGCGAGCGACCTCCCGGGCCCGCTGCACCACGGCATGGAGCCCGTCCGCCTCGGCGAACTGGGCGGACAGCAGCGAGACGACCTCGGCGGTGGCGTTGAGCCACGACTCGCGGCGCGTCGCCTCCTCGTAGAGCCGGGCGTTCTCGATCACCACACCGGCCGCGGCCGCGAGGGCGACGACGATCGCCTCGTCGTCAGCGCTGAAGTCCGCTCCGCCGGCCTTCTCCGTCAGGTAGAGGTTGCCGAAGACCTGGCCGCGGATCCGCACCGGGACGCCGAGGAAGGAGTGCATCGGCGGGTGGTTGGGCGGGAAGCCGAAGGACTCCGGGTGCTCGGCGATGTCGTGGAGCCGCAGCGGCTCCGGACGATCGATGATCAGGCCCAGCAGCCCGTGGCCGCGCGGCAGCTCGCCGATCTCGGTGGCGAGGGTGGGCGACATCCCGTGGTGGACGAACATGCGCAGGCGCCGGTCCCGGCCGGAGCCGAGCACACCGAGCGCGGCGTACTCGGCGCTGACGAGGCTGCTGGCGATCGAGGTGATCTTCGAGAGGACGCTGTCGAGGCTGAGGTCCGCTGCCATCGTGACCACCGCGTCGAGCAGCAGCTGCAGGCGGGCCTGCTCGTCGAGCACGCCGTGCATACGTTCCTGGACCTCGCGCAGGAGCTCCTCGAACTCGACCGCACGCCGGGGCCCTCGTGACTGCTCGTCGTCTGTCCCCAACCCCATCGCACCAGTCCCTCTGCCGGCCGCTAGATCCGCCGTCACGCTAGCAGGACGGGGCCGCCGGGGCGCGGCTAAAGGGTGGTCACCGTCGACACGCCGGGGGTGGACTGAGCGATGCTGCGTGCCAACCGACTGCCGGCGCCGGGCCCGTCAGGATGGCTCAGCTCCGCGACTCCGTTGTGGACCTCGACCCGCCAGCCCCGCAGTCCCGCAAGGGTGAGGGCATCGCCGATCTCCTCGCGCAGGACGTCGTCGTCGCGGGCAAGCATCCGGACGACGTCGCTCCGGCTCACCACGCCGACGACACGTTCATCCGCGTCCACGACGGGGAAGCTCTTGAGGTCGGTCGTGCCGACGACCCGGGCGACCTCCAGCAGGTCGGCCTCGGGGCTGAACCGCACCGTGCCGTGGCTCATCACCTCGCCGACGACCGGCAGCACCCGGCCCCGGACCAGGTCGACCTCGCTGACCACCCCGAGGATCCGGTCCTTCTCGTCGACGACAGGAAGCATCGTGATCCGGTGATCCGCGAGCAGCCGCAGCGCCGTACGGACCGTCGTGTCCTCACGAACGGTGACCGCGGGCCGGGTCATCGCCTGGTTGACCTTCATGGCGCATCGCCTTCCCCGTCGGCTGCAGGAGCGACGGGCTTGTGCTGGAGCGCGGCACGTCCGGCCTCCAACCGGGCGACCGGCACCCGGAACGGCGAGCAGGACACGTAGTCGAGACCGATCTCGTCGAAGAACCCGATCGAGGCGGGGTCGCCGCCGTGCTCACCGCAGACACCCATCGTCACGCTGGGGTCGGCACGCCGCGCGAGGTCAGCGGCGGTGCGCACCAGGTGTCCGACGCCGGGGACGTCGATCGTCTCGAACGGCGAGGTCCGCACGATGCCCGCGGCGACGTACTGCGGGAGGAACGTCGACTCGGCGTCGTCGCGCGACAGGCCCCAGGTCATCTGGGTGAGGTCGTTCGTCCCGAACGAGAGGAAGCTGGCGTCGCCGACGATCTCGTCGGCGACCAGGGCCGCCCGCGGTGTCTCGATCATCGCGCCGAGTCGGTACTCGACGGGTTCTCCGAGCTCTTCCTCGACCTCTCGGGCGACCTTCGCGACCGTGTCGCGCACGACCGCGAGCTCGCCCGCGGTGGTCAGCAGGGGCACCATGATCTCGAGCTCGACGGAGCCGCCGGCCCTCCGATGAGCGGCTGCTGCTTCGAGGGCGGCCCGCGCCTGCGTCTCGATCAGGCCCGGTACGACGATGGCGAGCCGGACGCCGCGCATCCCCATCATCGGGTTCTCCTCGTGGAGCCGGCGCACCTCGGCCAGGAGCCTGGTGTCACGCTCGCTGGCCCCACCCTCCTGCTCCGCGAGAGCCACCCGCACCGAGACCTCGGTGAGATCGGGCAGGAACTCGTGGAGGGGCGGGTCGATCAGCCGGATGGTGACGGGCAACCCGTCCATGGCGGCGAAGATCGCCGCGAAGTCGGACCGCTGGATCGGGAGCAGCGCGGCGAGGGCGTCGGCCTGCTCGGCCGGGTCCTCGGCGACGATGACCCGCTCGATCAGCTGGCGCCGCTCCCCCAGGAACATGTGCTCGGTCCTGGTGAGCCCGATCCCCTCGGCCCCGAACCGCACCGCCCGCTCGGCGTCGGCGCCGGTGTCGGCGTTCGCCCGCACCCGCAGCCGACGTACCGCGTCGGCGTGGGCCATCAGGGTCGAGACGGCCGTGACCAGCGGCGTGTCGACCACGTCGCCCTCCAGCCAGCGGACCACCGGCGAGTCCGCGACCGGCAGCGCGCCGGCGTACACGTCGCCCGTGTCCCCGTCGATGGAGATGACGTCACCCTCGGCGAGGGTCGGGCCGCCGGGCACGACCACCGACCTGGCGTCGAGATCGATCTCGAGCTCGCCGGCGCCGCAGACACAGGGCCGGCCGAGGCCGCGGGCGACGACCGCTGCGTGCGAGGTCCGGCCACCCCTGCTGGTCAGCACGCCGGCGGCGGCGAGCATCCCGGGCAGGTCGTCAGGACGGGTCTCCTTGCGCACCAGGACGACCGCGTCGCCGTGGGCCGCCCACTCGGCAGCCGTGGTCGAGTCGAGTGCCACCCGGCCGACCGCGGAGCCGGGCGACGCACCGAGTCCGGTCGTCAGCGGCAGCTCACCGCCGGAGGTGTCCAGACGCGGGAACATCAGGTGGGCGAGCTGGTCGCCGGTCACCCGCGAGAGCGCCTCGTCCAGGGTGATCGTGCCTTCCTCGACGAAGTCGTGCGCGAGCTGGAACGCCGCCTCGGCGCTGCGCTTGCCGATCCGGGTCTGGAGGATCCAGAGCATCCCGTCCTCGATCGTGAACTCGACGTCGCACACGTCGCGGTAGTGCCGCTCGAGAGCGCCGAGGAGCGACCGGAGCCTGCGGTAGGCGGCCGGGTCGATCGTGTGCAGCTCGCTCAGCGGCACGGCCGTCCGCACGCCGGAGACCACGTCCTCCCCCTGCGCCGTCGGGAGGTACTCGCCGTAGTCGCCGTACGCGCCGGTCGCCGGGTCCCGGGTGAAGCAGACGCCGGAGCCCGAGTGGTCACCCAGGTTGCCGAAGACCATCGCCTGCACGTTGACCGCGGTCGCGAGGTCGTCGCTGATCCCCTGGTGCCGCCGGTAGGCGCGCGCCCGCTCGGTGTTCCAGGACCCGAAGACGGCGATGACCGCCAGGTCCAGCTGCTCCCGGGGGTCCTGCGGGATGGTGCGTCCCACGTGCTCCTTGGTGAGCCGGTGGTACTGGTCGATGAGGTCCTGGAGAGCGCCGGCGTCCAGGCCGAGGTCGTCGGCGACCCCGCGCTGCTCCTTGATCGCGTCCAGGGCACCGCCGTACACGCCGACGGGTACGCCGAACACCGTCTCCCCGAACATCTGGATCAGGCGGCGATAGCTGTCGAGCGCGAACCGCGCGTCACCGGTGCGCTCGGCCAGTCCGTGGACGGTGATGTCGTTCAGCCCGACGTTCAGGACCGTCTCCATCATCCCCGGCATCGAGATCGCGGCTCCGGAGCGCACCGAGACCAGCAGCGGATCGGCCGCGTCACCGAAACGACGTCCGGCCTGGTGCTCGAGCGCCGCGAGGTGCTCGTCGAGCTGGCGGGCGAGCTCCGTGGGCGCGGACCCGTTCTTCAGGTAGTACAGGCAGGCCTCGGTCGTGATCGTGAAGCCCGGCGGCACCGGCAGGCCGAGCCGGACCATCTCAGCAAGATCCGCGCCCTTCCCACCCAACAGGTTGCGGTCCGGGTCGTCGAATGCGGCAAATCCGTACACGTAGGTCTTCACACGGTCATCGTCGGCGCCCGCGGGGTCGCGGGTGCAGGGCCGAAGGTCCCTCGACCGCCGGTCCTTGGTCGACGTACGACGTCCGCCCGATCTCTACGGTTGGCCCCGGCGGTGCCGATGGACTATGTGAATCTGCACGCCCAAGGATCCGTGGAGGGCCGGTTACGTGATCCAGCGCGTCCTCCGGGAAGCAACACCACCGATCGCGTTCGCGTTCGCGTTCGCGGCGTCGATCATGCTCGGCCGGGCGACCCGCGTCGCCGGCAGCGAGATCTCCCTCGTGTGGCCCGCGGCGGCCGTCGCCGTGCTCTGGCTGCTCTTCATGGCCGAGAAGTCACGGGTCGACCTGATCGCCAACGGGGTGCTGCTGGCCGGGCTGACCTTCGGGATCAACCTGGTGACCGGGGCGGCCGTGGACCTCTCCGCCTGGTTCCTCATGGTCAACATGACCCTCGTCGCCGTGACCCTCGGGGTGCTGCGCACGTCCGGCCGACGAGTGGTGCTGCGTGACCCGGCCGACCTCGGCCGGCTGATCGTCGCGGTGAGCGCGGGCAGCCTGAGCGCCGCAGCCCTGGCGATGGGGTGGTTCTGGCTCAACGGCACCGGTCACCTGCTCTCGACGTTCGGCCTGTTCGCCGTCCGGAACGGGGTGACCGCGTTCGTCGGTGTCGCCGTGGCCCTCATCCTGCGCGAGGCGACCTGGACGGCGCCGCGGTTCACGCCGGCCCGCACCACGGAGCTGGTGACGACCTCGATCGCGGTCGTCCTGATCTTCGGCGCGGTGTTCTGGATCAACCAAGGCACCCCCCTGGCGTTCCTCGCGCTGGTCCCGGCGGTGTGGATCTCGCTGCGCTACTCCACCACCACCGCGACGATCTTCGTGATCACCGCCGGCGTCGCCATCGTCTGGGCGACGCTCCAGGAGCGGGGCGTGTTCTACGACGAGGCCCCCCACATCCGCGCGCTGCTCGCCCAGGCGATGGTGGGCAGCCTGACCCTGGTGGTCCTGGCGCTGGCGCTGTTCCGCGACTCGCGCAACCAGCTGATCGCCGAGCTCGAGGACGTGCACGAGCAGCTCCGCGAGGACATCGCGGCCCGTCGGCGGGTGGAGGCCGAGCTCCAGCGGCTCGCGCTCCACGACCCGCTCACCGGCCTGGCGAACCGCACCTTGCTGCTCCTCCGCGCCGAGGTGGCGCTCGACCTGGCGCGCAGCGACGGGAGCTGCGTCGGCCTGATGTTCATCGACCTCGACGGGTTCAAGCAGGTCAACGACGACTGGGGTCACGTCGAGGGCGACGCCGTCCTCCGGGAGGTCGCACGTCGCCTCGGGTCCGTCGTCCGGGGCGAGTTCGACACCGTCGCGCGGCTCGGTGGTGACGAGTTCGCGGTCCTGTGCCCCGACCTGACCGACACCAAGGACCTGCAAGGGCTGACCGAACGGATCCGGACCCGCCTGGCGGCGCCGTACCGGACGATGACCGGCCACCCGATCAACCACGTGTCCGCCAGCATCGGCGTCGCCCTCTCCGACCCCGAGTCCACGGCGAGCGGGCTGCTCGACCACGCGGACCGCCTGATGTACGCCGTGAAGCGGGCCGGCCGGTCCGGACTCAGCACCGGGACGACAGCCGGTCGGTGATCCGCCCGTGACCCGCAGGTGACGGAGCCCACGCGGGCGACGGGAACGACACTCCCGGCGGCCGGCGTTGCCACCGCATGATCCGCTCCCGCTCAGCCGTGTCCGCCGTTCTCGCCGAGGGACGGTTGGCCTACGTGGCGATCGACGTCGGGCGCGGTCCGCTCGTCACCCCCGTCCTGTACGGCGCTCTCGGCGACGACCTGTGGTTCGTCACCAACCGCAACGCCCTCAAGGCCAAGGTGCTCGCCCGCCGGCCGTCGGTCGGCTGGGTGGTCAGCGCGGGCGGTTCCGCGGCCGTCATGACCGGCGAAGCACAGCTGTTCTCGCTCTCGGACCCTCGCGCGGCCCTCGCCCGCGCGGCCCTGCTCACCCGCGCCCCCGGCGCGCTGCTCTCGTGGACCAAGCGGAACCCCCGGCAGGTGGCCGGGTTCCTCGGCGACTCGATCGTGCGTCCGCGCCGGGCGCTGCCCCAGGACGTCGTCCTGGTCCGCCTGAAGCCGGCGACCTCTCTGGTCGTGCCGCTCCCGCCCGGCGACGACGAGCCGGCGGCCGGCGACCGGGTGACCTCGGTGCTCCCGGCGTCGCTGGCGCACCTCGCCGCACGTCCAACCGGCGTGCTCGGCCTCATCACGCCCGAGGGGCCGGTCGCGCTGCCTGTCGCGTGGGACGGGGCGACGGCCACGCTCCCCGAGGCGGCGGCCGACCTGGTCGCCGGCCCGCGCGCGGCGTCGTGCGTCACGTTCGACGACCCGGTCCGGAACCGTCCCACCCAGCAGCGCGGCGTCGTGCTGCGCGGAGACGGCTTCCTCTCCGAGGATGCCGCGGGACTGCGGTGGTCGCTCATCCCGAGCCGAGTCACCTACTGGGACGGCTTCGACACCCGCACCTCGACGCTCGCTCCCCCAGCCGTTCTGACGCACTGACTCGACCACTGACGCGCTGAGCCGTCGCTCGCGAGCGGGTCCAAGGTCCCGTGGCCTCGGGAACTGGGGCCGTTCCGCGACGCGGTCACCGACGCCAGAGTCGAAGCATGAGCAAGATCGAGTCCGGAAGCATCGTGGTCGGCTTCGACGGGTACGCCGACGCCACCCTTGCCGTGCAGTGGGCCGCCGAGCAGGCCGCCCTCGAGGGACGCTCCCTCGTCGTCGTGACCGCCGTCCGCCCGAACTTCGGCCTGGCGTCCTCGGACGGCATGGGATTCGCGACGTCGTACCCGGTCGAGGACCTGCTCGACCGCGCGCGGGTGGTGGCCGACGAAGGCGCCGAGCTCGCCCGTCGCCACCGCCCGACGATCACCGCCGACGGTCGCGCCGTCCTGGGTGATCCGCGTCAGGTGCTGGGCGACGCGTCCACCTCCGCCCACCTCCTCGTCCTCGGCTCGCGCGGTCGGGGCATCGTCCGGAGCAAGCTCGGGTCCGTGAGCGCCTACATCAGCAAGCGCGCGACCTGTCCGGTGGTGGTCTGCCGGCCCGGGACCGAGCTCAAGGTCAAGCACGGCGTGCTCGTCGGGGCCGACGGCACGAACGAGTCGCTGCCGGTGATCGAGTTCGCCTTCCAGCAGGCAGCCCTGCGGTCCCAGCCGCTCACGGTGGTCCACTGCTACGACCGGGGTCACCCGGACGCCGAGGACGCCCCGCCGGAGGAGGCCGAGCTGGTGCTCGCCGAGTCCGTGGCCGGGTTCCGCGAGCGGTACCCCGAGGTCTACGTGCAGCTGGCAGCGGTGCCCGGGCACGCCGACAACCGCCTGGCCGAGATCGCCGACCGGCACGACCTCGTCGTCCTGGGACGCCGACCGCTCGAAGGGAGCGGCCCGCACCTCGCGGCGCACGCGGCCACCTCCGTGCTCGAGCGCTCCCACACGCCGGTGGCCGTCGTGCCCGAGGCAGCACGGGTCGGACAGACGACGGTCGCTCCGTAGCGAGGGCAGGTCGGCGGGGGGTCGCTCGAGGCACTCAGCCCGAGGCACTCAGCCCGAGGCACTCAGCCCGGGGCACTCACCCCGGGGCACTCAGCGCGACTGTCGCCGGATCGGCATCTCGGCGAGCGGGTCCCAGCCCGAGCCGACCCGGCGTCCGGCGATCTCGTCCCAGCGCAGCCGCAGCCAGCTCGAGCTCTCCCGCCGCACCCACGGGGGCGGTGCCGGCGCCGCCCGCTCGACCTCGGTCAGCTCGTCCTCGGCCACGCGCTCACCGGTCCCGCGCGCGACCACCGACCAGCCGTGCCACCGTTCGTAGGTCACGTGGTCCACCTCGAAGACGAGCGACGCGCCGTCGCCGTACCGGTCGAGCAGCGAGCCGGGCTCGGTGCGGACCAGGACCGCGTCGCCGACCGTGGCGTAGTTGACGGGGAGAACCTCGACCCGGCCGTCGCAGAGGACGACCATGCGACCGAAGACACCCGCGCGCAGCAGGCGCTCGCACTCGTCCCGGCTGAGCCGGCTGATCGTGGACACGATCCGATCCTCCGGTCCCGCTTCCACGGCAGGCAGAGCCGAAGGTCCCGGTCGGTCCGGGACTTCGGCCGTCGCGTCGGACCATGCCCGGTCAGGGCGCGAGCGACGTCGTAGCCTGGGGTTGTGCTCGACACAGCGACCCTGCGCGTGGCGTTCGGGGTGGTGGGTCTCTGCGTTCTCGTCCTCTTCTACGGGGTGACCTACCGCACCACGCGATCGGCCTACAGCGGCTGGTGGTGCGCGTCCCTCGGCCTCTTCCTGGTGAGCGCGCTGCTGTTCCTGTTCAACGGCACGGCGGTCCAGGTGGTGGCCAACCCGATGGGCAACACCCTGGCCGTCCTGGGAGCCGCGTTCGTGTGGGCCGCGGCCCGGTCGCTCCGCGGCGCGACCGTGCCCCGCTGGCAGCTCGGCCTGGCGCCCGTGGTGGTGATGGTGGCGTCGTTCCTCGACGACCCGGCCGACGACATCTGGACCGGAGGTCCGTTCTTCCTGGTCGGGATGGCCGCCATGCTCGGCATGTCGACCTACGAGCTCTCGGTGCTGCTGCGCGACCACGACCGCACCCGCTCCGACGGCGCCCAGTTCCGGTTCGCGGTGTGGTCGCTCGCCGTCATCTCCGGTCTGATGGCGGTCTTCTACCTGCTGCGGGGAGCGGCGTTCGTGGCGTTCGGTCCGACCGACGTGGTCTTCCGCACCGCTTTCGGGTCGCAGGCGACCACGCTCCTGACCATGGTGCTGCTGGTCGTCGTCACGTTCGGCATGTCGGAGCTGAGCCACGAGCACCAGACCAGCGAGCTGCGCGTCCGGGCGACCCACGACGCGCTCACCGGGCTCCTGAACCGCGACGAGTTCCTGCGCCGGTCCGAGGACGTGTTCGCGACGGCGGACCGCAACGGCCGGCCTCCCGGCGTGGTCATGGTCGCCGACCTCGACAGCTTCAAGGCGCTCAACGACGGGTACGGCCACGCCGCGGGCGACCGCGCCCTGACCCAGTTCGCCGCCGTGTGCAGGGAGGTGGTCGGCGCGGACGACCTGGTCGCCCGGCTCGGGGGCGACGAGTTCGTGCTGCTGCTGCCCAACGGCGAGCACGCCGAACAGGTCGCCGAGGAGATCAGCCGCCAGTATCTCGAGCGTCGCGACGACCACGCCTCCCCCACCGTGAGCTTCGGGATCGCATCGATCGACGCCGCAGTGGGGGTCAAGGACACCATCGTCCGCGCCGACGTCGCCCTGTACCAGGCGAAGGCCGCGGGCCGCGACCGCGTGGTCCGGTACGACGCCTGAGCGCGATGTGGCGCGGGGCGCCGGTCAGTCGAGCCGCACCCGTTCGCCGAGCCGGGGTACGACGGCACACCAACCGAGATCGTCGCGGATCCGGGCCGCGAGTGCGTCCGAGGAGCTCGGCTCGCCGTGCACGACGTAGACCACCTCGGGCTCCGACGGCGACGCGGCGAGCCAGGTGAGCAGCTCGTCGACGTCGGCGTGGACCGAGAAGTCCGGGTCGTCCACGATCTCGGCCCGCACCGGAACGTAGTGGCCGTGCATCTTGACCTGCCGGGCGCCGTCCTGCAGCTGCCGGCCGCGGGTGCCGATCGCCTGGTAGCCGGTGAGCACGACGCAGTTGCGGGGGTCCGGTAGCTGGTGGGCGAGGTGGTGGATGACCCGGCCGCCGGTCGCCATGCCGGACGCCGACACCACGATGCTCGGCTCCTCCGGCTGGTTCAGCCGGATCGACCCGGCCGCGTCCGACACGCCGCGCACCCCGAGCTCGGACAGGACGGCCCCGAGTCGGGCGGCCTCCGGACGCAGCTGCGCCGAACCGCCGTCGGCCGCGCGGCGGTAGACCGCGAGGGCAGCCAGGGCCATCGGGCTGTCCAGGTAGACCGGCACCCGCGGGATCTCCCCCGCCTCGACCAACCGGTGCAGCTCCAGCAGCACCAGCTCGGTCCGGTCGACGGCGAAGGCCGGGATCAGCACGCTGCCGCCCCGCGCCACCGTGCGTCGTACGGCGCCGGCGAGGACACCGGGATCCGGACGCGGGTGCACGCGATCGCCGTACGTCGACTCGACCACCACCGCATCCGCCCCCGGCGGGGACGCCGGCGGGCGGAGCAGGGGGTGCCGCGACCGGCCCAGGTCGCCGCTGAACAGGACGCGTCGTCCGCCAGCGTCGACCAGCACGCTCGCCGAGCCGAGGATGTGCCCCGCGGGCTCGAGGACGGTCCGCAGGTCGGGGGTCAGGTCGGCGGCCACGCCGTACTCCACCGGCGTCAGCAGGGGCAGCGTCCGCTCGACGTCCGCGAGGTCGTAGAGCGGCAGTGCGGGGTGGTGCTTGGAGTAGCCGGCGGCGTTGGCGTGCCGGGCGTCCTCCTCCTGGAGGTGTGCGCTGTCGCGCAGCACGATCTCGACCAGCTCCGCCGTCTCGGCCGTGCACAGGATCGGGCCCCGGAACCCGTCGGACACCAGCCGCGGAAGGTACCCGCAGTGGTCGAGGTGCGCGTGGCTGACGACGACGGCGTCGAGCTCTGCGGCCGGGACCTCGTCACGGGCCCAGTTGCGCCGACGCAGCTCGGCCAGGCCCTGGTAGAGGCCCGCGTCGACAAGAGCCCGCGAGGAGCCGCACTCGACGAGGAACCGGCTGCCGGTCACGGTGCCGGCAGCCCCGAGGAAGGTCAGCATCGGGCTGGTCATCGCCGCCTCCTCGTCCCGGGCTCTGACCGCCAGTCTCCCGACCGGGTCGAGGTGCGGGCCAGGGTCGATGGTCCCGAGCCGGCACGACGCCGGCCTCTGGCTGCAACGGAAGAGGGCCTCCGTCCTGCGTTTCCGCAGGCCAGAGGCCCTCTCGTTGCTCCCCCGGTTGGACTCGAACCAACAACCCTCCGGTTAACAGCCGAATGCTCTGCCAGTTGAGCTACAGGGGATCACGCCCGGCTCGGCCGGGCAGCGCCCACAGATTAGCAACTGCCGCGCGCGGCGCTGAAATCGGTATCGGCGGGTCGGACGGCGCCGGCGCGGTCAGGCCGGGCTCGGGTTCGCGTCGCGGAACGCAGCCACCGCTGTGGGCAGGGTCGGGTAGAGCCGGTCCCTGCCGATCCGGTCCAGGAAGCCGGTCGGCTCGAGCTGGGCGGCGAGGTCCTGCTTCATCCGGGCGAGCGCCACGACGACTCCTCTCTCGGTGAGCTCGGCCCGCAGCTGTTCGAGCGCGTCGAGGGCGGTGACGTCGATCTCGATGATCGCCTCGGCGTTGATCACGAACCACTTCACGGGCACCTCCGACCTCGCCACCGAGTCGAGCGCGCGGGCCCGGAAGTTCTCGGCGTTCGCGAAGAACAGCGGCGAGTCGTAGCGATAGACCATCAGCCCGGGGACGAGCTCGGCCTCGGGGTAGTCGTCCACGTCGTGCATGCCCGCGAGCCCGGGGACGAACCCCTGGATCGCGTCGTGCGGCCGGGCCACCCGACGGAGCAGGTCGAGCACCGAGAGCCCGACCGCTACCAGGACTCCCCACAGGACTCCGACGACCAGCACGGCCGCCAGGGTCGCGATGGAGATGATGAGCTCGCTGTTGCGGAACCGGGCAAACCGGCGGAACTCGCTCACGGCCACGATCCTCGTGGCGGCGTAGACCACCACCGCGCCGGGCGCGGCGGCGGGG
>NZ_JACEHF010000066.1:0-10795 GCF_014180685.1 Nocardioides pelophilus
GTCAGCACCCGCGTCGTCGGCGCGGTGGCCGGATAGACCTGCGCCGGCGGTGGCTGCTGCGGGCTGGCGGTGTCGGCGGCCTGCTGCTGCGCGGTCTCGGCCGCGGCCAGTCCGGTGGCCGCGCCGGTCGCGGCAGCGACCGCGCAGGTGGCCAGTCCGGTGACCGCAGCGACGGCGAACCGGTACCGGTCGCGTCGCTTGGCGTCGTACGTCATTTCGCTCCTCCTCGGGCGGGGACGATGCCGATGCTCGGCCCTGCGCCCGTAGGAGGGCCTCAGCGTTCCGTTAAGAGCGGGTCATGCCGGACGCCGTTCCTTGACGCGGCCTTGAGGGTCTCCGAAGGTGCGCCTATCGCTCACGCCGCCAGGCTGCTGGCATGAAGCTCACCACCCTGGTCGTCACGGCCGTCAGCGCGGCGGGGGCCGTCACCCCCGGCGTCGCCTCCTACCAAGCTGTCGCACCCGCGGACAGCGCCCCGGCGGCTACGGCCGCCGTTTCCTCCCCTGCGTCTCCCTACACCCGCCCGACGCCGCCGCCCGACGACGTCACGGTCCTCGCCGACTGCCCGAAGGGAACGACCCTGCGCGGCAAGTTCTGCATCCGTCGCGAGGAGCGCACCGTCATCGAGTACGTCGCCGCGCCCGCGCCGCCGCCCCTGCCGGTCGTCGCGCCGGCCCGTCCGCCCGGCCCCGGCTCCGAGCACGACGAGGTCGGCGACGACCACGGTGACGACGGGGACGACGACCGGGACGACCACGGTGACGACGACGGTGACGACCGGGACGACGACCGGGACGAGGACGAGGACCACGAGGACGAGGACCACGAGGACGAGGACCACGAGGACGAGGACCACGGCGATGAGGACGAGGACCACGAGGACGACGACTGAGTCAGGAGCCCGTGTGGTCCGCGACCGGGAGGCTCAGCCGGACCGTCGTCCCGGCGCCGAACCTGATCTCGATCGTGCCCCCGATCGCCGCGACCGTGCGCCGCGCGATCTGGAGGCCGAGACCCGTCGACCCCGGACGCTCGCCGGCGCCACCGTCGGGAGCGATCGCGGGACCGCTGTCGGCGACCTCGATCACGACCTGGCCGTCGGACATCGCCATCGTCACCCGGAGGGCGGCGTCGTCGGGCGTGTGGGCGAACACGTTGTCGACCAGGACGTCGAGCACGTCGGTCAGGTCGGCCGCATCGACCGCGACCGGCGCCGGCGTACCGGTCAACCGGACGTCCACCGGCCGCCCCTGGTCCTCGGCGAGCGCGGACCAGAACGCCATCCGGTCCGCGACGACCAGACGCGCGTCGCACCCCGCCCGGATCGTGTGCCGCACCGGCCGACGAGCGTCGCGCACGATGGCGTCCACCGTGCGCTGGAGGTTGGCGACGTGCCCCTGCAGCCGTCCGGCGACCTCGGGATCCGTGACCGCCTCGGCGTCGAGCCGCAGCGCGGTGACCGGCGTCCGCAGCCGGTGCGAGAGGTCGCCGACGGCCGCCCGCTCGGCGACGAGGAGCTCACTGATCCGGTCCGCGAGCTGGTTGAGCGCGACCGCGAGCTCGACCGTCTCCGGCGGCCCGCTCGGCTCGGCGCGCACGTCGAGCTCGCCGTCCCGCAGCCGCAGCGCGATGTCGGCGAGCCCGGTCACCGGCGTGGAGATCCGGCGGGCGAACCGGTCGGCGATCACGATGGCGGCCACGATGAGCAGCAGCCCGAGCAGACCGATCGCGAGCCAGGCCCGGGCGACGCCCGCGGTCAGCTGGTCGTCGCCGACCCACGCCCGCACGACGTAGGTGCCCTCCCCCGTCACCACCGGCGTCAGGACGGCCACTCCGTCGTCGTCGGACGCCGTGAACGCCTCCCCCTCCCGCGCTCGTACGACGTCGGGGTCGGTCGACAGGTCGGCCACCTGAGCGCCGAGCACCTGCCCGGCGGGTGTGACCACGCTCGTCTCGGCGAAGGTGCTCGCGGTCGCCGTCTGGACGACATCGGTCAGCCCCGGGTCACCGTGCAGCCCCGACACGACGAGCGCCACGTCGTCCGCGTCGTCGTGGGCGCTGCTGACCGCCCGCTCGTGGGCGAGCGTCTGGACCAGCAGGCACAGCGGGACGACGAAGCCGAGGATCACCGCTGATGTCGTGCCCGCGACCAGCCAACCGATCCGGCGCCTCATCCCGCGCGGCTCTCGGTCGGCGCCGTGAGCCGGACGCCCACCCCCCGAACCGTGTGCAGGTAGCGGGGCTCGGCCGCCGTCTCACCGAGCTTGCGCCGCAGCCAGGACAGGTGGACGTCGAGGGTGCGGTCGGCTCCGCCGTACGGCTGCTGCCAGACCTCCGACAGCAGCTCCCGCTTGGTGACCACCTCGCCGGCCCGCGACGCGAGCGCGAGCAGGAGGTCGAACTCCCGGCGGGCCAGCTCGATCTCCTCACCCGCCAGGGTCGCCCGGCGCGCGCGGGGGTCGATCACCAGCTCGCCGATCTCGATCCGGTCACCCGCGGCCTCGCTCGCGGACCGGCGGAGCACGGCCCGGATCCGGGCGGCGACCTGCTCGATGCCGAACGGCTTGACGACGTAGTCGTCCGCGCCCTCGTCGAGGGTGGCGACGATGGACTGGTCGTCGTCGCGCGCCGTCACCACGATCACCGGCACGTCGGAGACCGCGCGGATCATCGCGAGCAGCTTGCGCCCGTCGACGTCGGGCAGGCCCAGGTCGAGCACGACCACGTCGGGTCGCTCCTTGACGACGTGCTCGAGGGCCGGCAGCCCGGAGGGGTACGACGTCACGGCGTAGCCGCGCTCGGTCAGCCCTCTGATCAGGCCTCGGCGAATGGCTGGGTCGTCCTCGACCACGACGACGCTCGCCATACTCCGAAGGTACGGGAACGCCCCCAGTCGCGCTGGAAGTCGGGAGAATAGTGGCGATGAAGAAGCCCTGGTGGATCGTCCTGCCCCTGGCCTGGGCGGGTGTCGTCGTGCTCGTCGCCGCGCTCGCGTGGTGGGTCATCGACGGTGCCGGCGGGAGCATCCTCGCCGAGCCGGCGCACGACGCGGTCAGCCCGGCGCCGACCTCTGCTCCGGCGACGACCGAGACCAGCGCGCCGCGGCCGAGCCGGACACCGAGCCGGACACCGAGACCGACCCCCGACCCGACCACCGGCAGCACCGGGGCCGACCCGACGACCCAGCCGCCCGCCTCGTCCGCCCCGCCGACCACCGAGCCCCCGCCCACGACCACGCAGCAGCCCGATCAGGTCGAGCGGACCAGCACCTGGCAGGGCGAGGCAGGTCTGCTCCGCGTGTCGTGCACCGGACCGACCCTGCGCCTCGACGGCGCCAGCCCGCACGACGGCTTCGTCGTCGACAAGGCCGAGCGGGAGGGCGGCCGGGAGATCGAGGTGAAGTTCCGCTCGACCGACGGCGAGCGGGAGGTCGAGATCCACGTGGTGTGCGTGAACGGCGTGCCCGACTTCACCGTGGAGGAGTCCGGCAGCGACGACTGACCACAGGCCGGACGCGTGGCTACCGGCCGGTGAACGTGGGCCGCTCGCGGTCGAGGAACGCGGTGACGGCGCCCCGGTGGTCCTGGGTGCGGCCGCACCTCGCCTGGCCGACGGCCTCCTCGATGAGGGTCTCGGCCAGGGGCCGGTCGAGCCCGTGCGCGAGGAGTCGCTTGGACTCGGCGTACGCCGCCGTCGGGCCGGCGGCGAGCCGGGTCGCGGTCTTCTTCGCGGTCGCGAGCACGTCCTCGGCCGGCACGACCTCACCGGTGATGCCCCACGGTCCCGCCTCCTCGGGCGTGAAGTTGCGGCCGAGCAGCACCAGCTCCCGGGCGCGCGCCTCCCCGACGGCCCGCGGCAGGGTGCTCGCCAGGCCGGAGTCGCAGGTGAGGCCGATCGCCGAGAACGCGGTGCCGAGGGTCGCACCCGCGGCGAGCACGCGCAGGTCGCAGGCCAGCGCGAAGCCGAGCCCGGCGCCGACGCAGGTGCCGTTGACGGCCGCGACCACCGGCTTCGGCATGGTCGCGAGCGCGGTGACGATCGGCGAGTAGTGGGTCGCGACGGTGTCGAACGCGGTCGCCGGGTCCGCCTCCAGCGCCGCGGCGTGCTCGGCGAGGTCCTGCCCGACGCAGAAGGCGGACCCGGAGCCGGTGAGCACGACCGCACGGACGTCGGCGTCCGCAGCGACGTCGTGCAGCGCCGCCACCAGCGCCTCCTTGAGTTCGCGGGTCAGGGCGTTGCGGCGGTCCGGCCGGTTGAGGACGACCGTGGCCACGGCCTCGAGCCGCTCGACGATCACGGGTGCGTCGGTCATGGTTGCCTCCGGAGTAGGGCGTGGCGTGGGAATGTGTGCGGGTGGACGAGCAGGGAAGCACCGAGGACCGGCCGCGGCGGGGACGGCCGGGCTACGACCAGGCCACGGTGCTGCGGCGGGCGATCGAGCTCTTCAACCAGCGGGGGTACGACGGCACCAGCGTCGGTGACCTGGCCGGCGAGCTCGGGCTCTCCAAGTCCGCGATCTACCACCACGTGCCGAGCAAGGAGCACCTGCTCCAGCAGGCCCTCGACGAGGCCCTCGACTCGCTGAACACCGCGTTGGACCGGATCGAGGCCGACCCCGACCTGACCGCGATCGAACGGCTGCGCGCCGCGGTCCGCACCAGCGTCGTCGTGCTCGTCGAGCACCTGCCGGCCGTGACCCTGCTGCTGCGCGTGCACGGCAACAGTGCCGCCGAGCAGGACGCTCTGGCGCGGCGGCGCGGGCTCGACGCCCGGCTGGCCGCGATGGTGCAGGCGGCAGTGACGGAGGGCCACCTGCGCGGCGACATCCCGCCCGACCTGCTGAGCCGGCTGCTGTTCGGGATGGTCAACTCCCTCGTCGAGTGGGTGCGGCCCGGCCACGACGAGAGCGCCGACCACCTCGCGGACGCGGTGACCGCGCTCGCGTTCGAGGGTCTGCAGCGGTGAGCGGACGTCAGGCATCGAAGTCGACGGTCACCCGGTCGCTGACCGGCAGGCTCTGGCAGGTGAGCACGAACCCGCGCTCGACCTCGTCGGGCTCGAGCGCGTAGTTGCGCACCATCTCGACCTCCCCTTCGACGACCCGGGCGCGGCAGGTGCCGCAGACGCCACCCTTGCACGCGAACGGCAGGTCGCTGCGCACCTCCTGGACGGCGTCGAGGATCCGCCGGTCGCGCGGCACCAGCGTCGTCGTACGACGGCCCTCGAGCGCCACGGTGACCTCGCTGGTGACGCCTTCGACGACCCGGTCGGCGTGGTGGACCGGCGGCGGGGGCTCGTCGACGTAGAACAGCTCCACGTGGACCCGGTCGGCAGGTACGCCGAGCTCGGCCAGCACCGCACGGGCGTCGGTCAGCATCGCGAACGGGCCGCACAGCCAGACGTGGTCGACGTCGAGCAGGACGACCGTCGTCAGCAACCGCCGCAGCCGGTCGGCGTCGAGCCGGCCGCTGAACAGCTCGACGTCGCGCGGCTCGCGGGACAGCACGTGGATCAGCTCGAATCGCGCCGGGTGCACGTCCTTCAGGTCGGCGAGCTCCTCGGCGAACATCACCGACGAGGTGGTCCGGTTGCCGTAGAGCAGGGTCACCCGGCTCGCCGGGTTGGCCAGCACCGACGTGGCGATCGAGAGCATCGGCGTGATGCCGGAGCCGGCGGCGATGCAGAGGTGCCGCCCGCCCTCCGCGGGGTCGACACGGAAGCTGCCCGTCGGCGCCGCGACCTCCACCACGTCGCCCGGCTGGACGCCGTGCACGAGCCACTGCGAGAAGAGGCCGTCGGGAACCTCGCGCACGCCGATCCGGAGCGGGGCGCCGGCCGGCGCGCAGATCGAGTAGTGGCGGCGGTGCTCGACGCCGTCGATGGTGCGGCGCAGCAGCAGCGCCTGGCCGGGCGCGAAGGCAAAGACCTCCGCCAGGTCCGGCGGCACGTCGAAGGTCACCGCCGCCGAGTCGTCGGTCAGCCGCTCGACCCCGGCGACCGGGAGCGGGTGGAAGACGGTGCGGGTCGGCGTGGCCGCGGCGGTGGACACTCAGATCTCCTTGACGTGCTCGAACGGCTCACCGCACGCGCGGCAGCGGTAGAGCGCCGTGCACGCGGTCGGGCCGAACTCCGAGGTCGGCTCGACGTCGGTGTCGTGGCACTGCGGGCAGGCGATGTCGCGGCGGACCGGCCGGAGGGTCAGTGGCGTCGGTCCGGCCGGCCGCGCCGGGCCCGGCGCAGAGATACCGGCTGCCGTGAGCGCGGCACGCCCGCGCTCGGTGATCCAGTCGGTGGTCCAGGCCGGGTACAGCGCGATCCGCACCCGTACGTCGTCGTACCCCTCGGCACGCAGGCGGCGGACCAGGTCGTCGCGCATCGCGGCGGTCGCCGGGCAGCCGGAGTAGGTCGGGGTGATCGTCACGAGCAGGCCGCCGTCGTCGGCCGTCTCGACCGCGCGCAGCACCCCGAGGTCGGCCAGGGTCAGCATCGGCAGCTCGGGGTCGACGACCGTGGCCGCGACCTCCTGGGCACGAGCGATGTCGAGCGTCCTCACCACCGCCCCCTCGGGTGCGCCCGGGCGACCACCTGCATCTCGGCCAGCAGCCGGCTCAGCGCCTCGGTGTGCAGGCCGTCGCGGCCGGTGCGACCACGCACCCCGGCGAGCGGGGGCAGGTCCGGTCGCTCGACGTCCGCGGCCGTCAGCACCTCGTCGAGCACCCGATCCACCTCGGCAGTGAGGTCGAACGGGTCGACGCCGACGCCCGCCGCTGCGAGCTCGCGTTCGACCGGATGGGTGGCGAGCAGCTCCGGCCACAGCGGCCACAGCCCCTCGAGCGCGACCAGCAGCCGCCGTCGCGACTCGTCGGTGCCGCGGGCCAGGGTGACGAACCACCGGGCGGCGAAGTCGCGGTGGTAGGCGACCTCCTTCAGGCCCTTGGCCGCGACGGCAGCGAGCACGGGGTCGCGGCTGCCGGTGAGCCGCTCGAGCAGCGCGAGCCGCCAGGTCGACATCAGCAGCACCCGCGTCATCGTCTCGGCGAAGTCGCCGTTCGGCACCTCGGCCATCCGCACGTTGCGGAACTCCGCGTCCTCGCGGAAGAAGGCGAGGGCGTCCTCGGCGGGCACCGGCGAGCCCTCGGGGAGCGCAGGTACGACGCCGGGGTCGGCCGCCGCCGCCCGGTTCAGCAGCAGGCGGGCCTGGCCGATCAGGTCGAGCGCGATGTTGGCGAGCGCGATGTCCTCCTCGAGGTCGGGCGCGTGACTGCACCACTCCGAGAGGCGGTGGGACAGCACCAGCGCGTCGTCGCCCAACATCAGGCAGTACGCCGCCAGCAGGCCGGCGTCGACGCCGTCGGGGACCGTCAGGTCCATCCCCTCGAGCGGGTCGTCATGGGCGGCTTCGCCGAACGCCCAGTGCGCGTCGTCGACGAGGAGGCCGGCGTAGGCGGAGTCGTGGTCGGGATCCAGGTCGTGGTCGGTCATGGTCGGTCTCCGGTGGTTGAGGTGCGAGCGGAGCGAGCCTCGAGACCACTACATGTGCGGCACATCGTCAGGGATCTCGTAGAAGGTCGGGTGCCGGTAGACCTTGTCGCCGCTCGGCGCGAACATCGGGTCCTTCTCGTCGGGACTCGACGCCGTGATCGCGTCGGAGCGGACCACCCAGATGCTCACGCCCTCGCTGCGCCGGGTGTAGACGTCGCGTGCGTGCCGGAGCGCCATCGCGTCGTCGGGCGCGTGCAGCGACCCGACGTGCACGTGGTTGAGGCCGCGCTTGCTGCGCACGAAGACTTCGTAGAGGGGCCACTCGCTGCTCGTCATCGATCGGCCTCCTGGTCTCGTGACACTCGCTGCGCGAGCCCGTCGACCTCCGATTGCGCGAAGGCCATGGCCGCCTCGCGGACCCAGGCCCCGTCGTCGTACGCGCGCTTGCGGTGGGCGATCCGCTGCGCGCTGCACGGTCCGCCGCCCTTCACGACCGTCCAGAACTCGTCCCAGTCGAGGTCGTTGTCGGGGAGCGTCACGCCGAGCGCCGCGGCCTGCGGCGCAGTCATCTCGATGAACCGCTCGCGGAGCTCGTCGTTGGTGTGTCGTTTGATGCCCCACGCCATCGACTGCTCGGTGTTGCTCGACTGGGAGTCCGGCGGGCCGAACATCATCAGCGCGGGCTTCCAGAACCGGTCGACCGACTCCTGGACCATCGCGCGCTGCTCGTCGGTGCCGCGCATCATCGTCGCCAGCAGCTCGAAGCCCTGGCGCTGGTGGAAGGACTCCTCCTTGCAGATGCGGATCATCGACCGCCCGTAGGGACCGTAGGAGGTGCGGCACAGCGGCACCTGGTTGCAGATCGCGGCGCCGTCGACCAGCCAGCCGATGGTGCCGACGTCGGCGTAGGACAGCGCCGGGTAGTTGAAGATCGAGGAGTACTTCTGCGCTCCGGCGATCAGCTGGCGGGTCAGGTCCTCGCGGGAGACGCCGAGGGTCTCGCAGGCCGAGTAGAGGTACAGGCCGTGCCCGGCTTCGTCCTGCACCTTCGCGAGCAGGATCGCCTTGCGGCGCAGGGAGGGCGCGCGGGTGATCCAGTTGCCCTCGGGCTGCATGCCGATGATCTCGGAGTGGGCGTGCTGGGCGATCTGGCGCACCAGCGTCCTGCGATAGCCCTCAGGCATCCAGTCGCGCGGCTCGATCCGGTCGCCGGCGGCGATCGTCGCGTCGAACCCCGCCTGGAGGTCGGTGTCGACAGCCGACGTCACGAGGCCTCCTTCGATTTACTGACCTATTGGTCAGTAAACAGTGTGCCGCGGGTCACAGGCCGACGCAACACGGTGCCGCGAGCCAGGGCCGCGAGCCGACGACCGACGGTCAGAGCAGCCCGATCCGCCGGGCGACCGCGGCCGCCTCGGTCCGGTTGGCCGCGCCGAGCTTCGCGATGATCCTCGAGACGTGCACGCTCGCCGTCTTGGGCGACATGAAGAGCTCGGCGGCGATCTGCTCGTTCGTCCGGCCCTCGGCCAGTACGGCGAGCACCTCGAGCTCGCGCGCGGTCAGCGAACCCGGCTTGCCCGGCGTCTCGACCGAGCGGCTCGTCAACCGGTAGCGCTTCAGGAACTCCTCGACGTCGCCCGCCAGCGGCTCGGCACCGAGTTCCCGCGCCGTCGCCAGGGACTCCTCCGCGTGTCGCCGCGCCGAGTCCCGGTCGCCGGCGACCTCCGCCTCGGCGAGGCACAGACGGGCCACCGCGGCGTCGTACGGATGACCCACCTTCTCCCACCTCTCGACCGCGACCGCGAACAGCTCACGGCGGGGCTCGCCGCGGAACCGCGCCAGCTGGGCGGCGAGCTCGGCGTCCCACGCGGCGCCCAGGTCGCCGAACCGGTACAGCCGGCCGGCGGTGGCCTCGATCTCGGCGACGTGGGACTCGGCTGCTGCCCAGTCAGCCGGATCCGGTCGCCGGGTCGCGGCGTCCGCCTCGAACCGGAGCGCCCACAGCACCGACTTCCAGTCCACGGCACCGACCCCGGCCTCGGTCCACGACGGCTCCAGCAGCTTGCGCATCTCCCCGAGGTCGCCCGCGAACGCCGCGTGCCAGGCCACCGTCTCGGCGATCGACCGCGGGACGGCACCACCGGGAAACGGAGGTACGTCGATCGCCGCTCGCCAGTAGTCGACGTCGTCGAGCCGGCCGAGCCGGAGCAGCTGGATCTCGGCCAGTCGCAGGTCGGCTGTTCGCGGACCGTCGCTCCAGTACGGCTTGGCGGTGACGATCAGCTCCTCGGCCCGGGCCCACTGACCGGTGTTGATCCAGCCGAAGGCGGCGTTCTCCACGATGTGCTCGAAGTTCGCACCGACGGAGTGGGGGTCCGGCAGCCGGCTCATCGCGCGGGCGATGACGCCCTGGGCCTCGTCGTACCTGCCGAGGATGCTGAGCGACCAGACGAGGTTGCCCTCGGCTGCCCACAGGTCGAAGGTGCTCTCGACCCCGGTGGTCTCCAGCACCTGGGTGAGGTAGTCGACCGCGAGCTCCGGCTGACCCTGGGCCTCCGACCGCCACGCCTGGTGTGCGTAGGTCCTGAGCACCGCGCGCTCGTCGCCCGCCGCCCGCGCCAGCTCGCGGACCTCGGAGAGGAGCCGGTCCGCGTCCGCGCTCCCGAGGTCGTCGAGGTATGCCAGCTGGGCCAAGGCGTTGCGGGCGATCGCACCGGCATCGGGGAGGGCCGAACGCAGGACCGCCTCCCACCGACGACGACGCTCGGGAGTCATCTCCGCGATCGCCGGGAGGAAGTCCCCCTTGGCCCGGGCTCCCCTGATCCGTCGGAGCCGGATAGCGATCTGCTCGACCTCGTCCTCGGCCGCGGCCTCGGCGCGGTCGACGAGGTCCAGCGTCCGCCGGTCTCCGCCCAAGGTGATCGCCAGGCCCAGGATCGAGTCGATGACGTCGTAGTGGGTCACGCCGACCTTCTCGACCGCACGGCCCGCGACCGGCCAGAGCTCCAGGAGCCGGTCCCACAGCGCGAGCTCCTCGGGGCCACCCCCGGTCCGCCGGGCGGCGTCGGTCGCCGCCAGCGCTGCCAGCGCCGACCGCTCCGGGTCGCCCGCGTGGTGCCAGTGGTGGGCGACAGCGATCAGCGCCGGGTCGGGAGGCAGCACGCCCGGGTGAGCGGTGATCGCCGCGGCCCAGCGTCGATGCCAGGCACGTCGCGCAGCGGGCGGGATGGAGCGGTCGGCCGCGTCGCGGAGCAGCGCGTGCCGGAACAGGAGCCCCTCGTGGCCCGGCGTCTCCTCCATGGCGCCGGTCCGG
>NZ_JACEHF010000066.1:10853-20787 GCF_014180685.1 Nocardioides pelophilus
GCCCCAGCTCGACCACCGCCTCCAGCAGCGGCCAGACCAGCTGTCCCTCGCCCAGGGCAGCGGCCTCGACCAGGCGCCGGGCACCACCCGGCAGCGCGCCGAGCCGCGCCTCGGCGACGGCCGCGACGCTGCTGAGACCGGGGCGCCCGCGAGCCGCAGCGAGCTCCTCGACCACGAACGGCACGCCGTCGCCGACCTTGACGATGTCGCGCACCACCTCCGCGGGAAGCGGCTCGTCCAGCAGGCCAGCCAGCAACCGCCGTACGTCGTCGGTGCCGAGCCGGTGCAGCAGGACGGTGTCCGCGGCCGGCAGCCGGCCGAGCTCGTCCAGGTAGCGCAGGGTGCTGGCGTCGGCCGGCAGCTCACCGAGCGCCTCCGTGCGCGCGGTCGCGACGACGAGCAGCCGACCGCTCTGCCGACGACCCAGCACGCTGACCAGGTCGCGGGTCGCGTCGTCGGCCCACTGGAGGTCCTCCACCACCCAGCAGACGAGGTCCTCCTTCGCCAACCGGTCGAAGAGGGCGGCGGCGCCGGCCAGCACCCGGGCCGGGTCGGAGCGCTCGACGACGGGGCCGGGGAGGACCGGCCCGAGGAGCTGGCGCTCGGCGTCGGTGACGACCCCGCCCCCGCGCTTCCGGACCAGGTCGGCGAGCGTGTCGGCCAGGACACCGAACGGCAGCCCGCCGGTCGCGAGATCCACACCGTGGCCGGTCAGGACCAGTCCGTCCGGGACCTGCTCCTCCAGCTCGCGCACGAGTCGGGTCTTGCCGATGCCGGCCTCGCCGGTGACCAGGACCAGGCCGGGCTGCCCGCTCCGAGCGCGGTCGGCCGCACCCCGGAGCAGTGCCAGCTCACGGTCGCGCCCGACCATCTCGCGACTGCGCCACCGCCCCATGGGGAGATGGTTCCAGGCAAGACCGAGTCCCGCAGCAAGGTGCGGGACGAAGTCGGCGACGGGCAGCTCACCCAAGGCGTCGGCGCCGCCCGGGGCCCGGGCGGCGCCGATGGTCATCGCTGCGCCCCGCTACAGCGGGTAGTGCTCGTCGCAGTCGCCGTCGACGACGTCCAACGAGGCGTCGTAGGAGACGACCTCGTAGCCGTACGGCGAGCAGTCGATGGTGTCGCTCCAGCCGTCCGCGGCGTACACGAAGTCGAGGCCGCCGCTCAGGTAGACGTAGTCGGTGCCAGGGCCCGGATAGACGTCGTCGTCGTCGGGACCGTCGTAGATCGAGTCGGTGCCGCCGCCGCCGTACAGCAGGTTGTTGCCGGTCCCGCCCTCCACCATGTCGGCACCGCCGCCACCGTCCACGATGTCGGCGCCGGCCTCGCCGAAGAGCCAGTCCCTGCCCGGGCCCCCGGACACCTCGTCCCCCGCGTCGCCCGCGTAGATCCGGTCGACGCCTCCCTCGCCGTACAGGTGATCCTGGCCGAAGCCGCCGTAGAGGGTGTCGGAACCGCGGCGGCCCCACACCTCGTCGTCGCCGGCGCGGGCGCAGATCTTGTTGTCCCGTGCGTTGCCCGGGAGCCAGTCGTCGCCCGGCCCGCCGCTGAGGGCCCGGTCGCAGCGGGAGCTCGCGTGTGCGGGGCTCGCGGTGGCCGGGAGCAGGGCCACGACACTGCCTGCCAGGACGGCGGCGACGGCGAGCCCCGCGCCGTGGCGACGGGTGAACGGGTTGTGGTTGTACATCGGGTCCTCCAGGGAGTCTGGGAGTTGTCGGTCGACCCGAGATTGCGGCTAAGACCGGCGTACGACGTCAGCAATTCGCCGCATCTTCGAGCCGCCTACGGGTTGGCACCCGCCGACCTGGCCATTTACCGACCGAACGGTGGGTAATACGGTGGGCACCGGGGACCACCGACGGAAGGAACCGACACCGTGAGCCAGCCGGCCCGGGTACTACAGAGCTACGTTGCGGGGTCCTGGCAGGCGGGCGACGGCGAGGGCGATCCACTGCTCGACGCGGTGACCGGCGACGAGGTCGCGCGGGTGTCCAGCCGGGGCATCGACCTGCGCGCGATGGTCGACCACGCCCGTACGACGGGCGGGCCCGCCGTACGCGCCCTGACCTTCCACGAGCGGGCCGGCCTGCTCAAGGCGCTGGCCAAGCACCTCGACGGCGCCAAGGACGAGCTCTACGCCCTGTCCCTGCACACCGGCGCCACCCGGCGCGACGCCATGATCGACGTCGACGGCGGGATCGGCACCCTGTTCAGCTACGCCTCCAAGGGCGCCCGCGAGCTGCCCAACGACACGATCGTCCTCGACGGCGACCTCGAGCGGCTCTCGCGCGGCGGCACCTTCGTCGGCCAGCACGTCTACACCTCGCGGCCCGGGGTCGCCGTCCAGGTCAACGCGTTCAACTTCCCGGTGTGGGGCCTGCTCGAGAAGCTCGCGCCGGCGTTCCTCGCCGGCCTGCCGACCATCGCGAAGCCCGCGAGCCAGACCGCCTACGTCGCCGAGGCGCTGGTGCGCGCCGTGATCGACTCCGGCATCCTGCCCGCCGGCTCGCTGCAGCTCCTGTGCGGCAGTGCCGGCAGCCTGCTCGACGAGCTCGGGGAGCAGGACTCGGTGGCGTTCACCGGCTCCGCGCACACGGCCGGGCTGCTGAGCGGCCACCGGGCGGTCGTGCACGGCGGCGTGCGGCTCGGTGTCGAGGCCGACTCGCTCAACTGCTCGATCCTGGGGCCCGACGTCACCGCCGACGACCCCGAGCTCGATCTGTTCGTCAAGGGCGTCGTCACCGAGATGACCGTCAAGGCCGGGCAGAAGTGCACGGCGATCCGGCGCGCGATCGTGCCCGCGCCGATGGCCGAGACGGTCGTCGACGCGATCGCGGCGCGGCTGGCGAAGGTCACCGTCGGCAACCCCGCTCACGAGGACGTGCGGATGGGGGCGCTCGCCAGCCTCGGCCAGCGCGACGACGTCCGCAAAGCGGTCGAGGCGCTGCGATCCTCCGCCGAGATCGTGTACGGCGACCCGGCGTCGGTCGAGCTGGTCGACGCCGATGCCGAGCGGGGCGCGTTCCTCGGGCCGATCCTGCTCCGCGCGTCGGCGGGCGCGGTCGAGCCGCACGACGTCGAGCCGTTCGGGCCGGTGAGCACGGTCCTGACCTACGACACCGTCGACGAGGCGATCGCGCTGGCCGCCCGCGGCCGCGGCAGCCTGGTCGGCTCGCTGGTCACCCACGACGGCGACCTCGCCCGCCGGGTGGTGCTGGGCCTGGCGCCCTGGCACGGCCGGATCCTCGTACTCGACCGCGACGACGCGGCCGAGGCGGCGCAGGCGGGCGGCCACGGCAGTCCGCTGCCGGTGCTGGTCCACGGCGGCCCGGGCCGGGCAGGCGGCGGCGAGGAGCTCGGCGGCGCCCGTGCGGTGCTGCACCACCTGCAGCGCTCCGCGATCCAGGCCTCGCCGGACCTGATGACCGCGATCACCGGCCGGTGGACGACCGGGTCCCAGCGACGCGACGACGGCGTCCACCCGTTCCGCAAGAGCCTGGCCGAGCTGCGGATCGGCGACACGATCACCTCGGCGGCGCGCGTGGTGACCGGCGCCGACATCGAGCGGTTCGCCGACCTCACGGGCGACACCTTCTACGCGCACACCGACCCGGTGGCGGCTGCGGCCAACCCGCTCTTCGGCGGCATCGTCGCGCACGGCTACCTCGTCGTGTCGCTCGCCGCCGGCCTGTTCGTCGACCCCGACCCGGGCCCCGTGCTCGCGAACTTCGGCGTCGACCGGCTGCGCTTCCTGACGCCGGTCAAGGTCGACGACAGCGTCCGGGTCGCCCTGACGGTCAAGGAGATCACACCCAGGGCCACCGCAGACTACGGCGAGGTGCGATGGGACGCTGTGGTGAGCAACCAGGACGACCAGCCGGTGGCGACGTACGACGTGCTCACGCTGGTCGCGAAGACCTGGCCACCGGCCTAGAGAGGATCACCAATGATGGAGCGAATCGGAGTCGTGGGCGGCGGCCTGATGGGATCCGGCATCGCCGAGGTCTGCGCGCGCGCAGGGTGCGACGTACTCGTGGCGGAGTCGGACGCCCCGGCGGCCGAGGCGGCCCGGGCGCGCATCGAGAAGTCCGTGCGCCGCGCGGCCGAGCGCGGCAAGATCCTCCACCCCGACGACGTGCTGGCGAAGGTCCGGGTCACCACCGACCTCGACGAGATGGCCGACCGCGACCTGGTGATCGAGGCGATCGTCGAGAACGAGGCCGCGAAGGTCGACCTGTTCACGCGGCTCGACAAGATCGTCCAGCCGGACGCGATCCTGGCGTCCAACACGTCCTCGATCCCGATCATGAAGCTGGCGGTCGTCACCGAGCGGCCCCAGCAGGTGCTCGGCGTCCACTTCTTCAACCCGGTGCCCGTGCTCAAGCTGGTCGAGCTGGTCCCGAGCCTGATGACGTCGGAGGAGACGACCACCCGGTCCCGCGCATTCGTCGAGCAGCAGCTCGGCAAGCAGGCGATCCTCTGCCAGGACCGGGCGGGCTTCGTGGTCAACGCGCTGCTGATCCCGTTCATCCTCTCGGCGATCCGAATGATGGAGTCGGGCTTCGCCACGGCCGAGGACATCGACCACGGCCTGGTGCTCGGCGCCGCCCACCCGCAGGGGCCGCTCGCCCTCGCCGACCTGATCGGTCTCGACACGACCAAGGCGGTCGCGGAGTCGCTCTACGAGGAGTTCAAGGAGCCCCTCTACGCGCCCCCGCCGCTCCTCGCGCGGATGGTCGACGCCGGCCTGCTCGGTCGCAAGACCGGACGCGGGTTCTACACCTACGGCTGAACCTCAGGCGCCCGGCCGCTCGACCAGGTCGACCAGGCGCTGCGGAGCCTGGAGGCAGTAGGAGTCGGTCAGCAGCTCGGCCAGCTCGGCCCAGTCGGTGTCGTCGTCGAGCATCATGCCGACGACGTTGTCGCCCCAGCCGACCTTGAAGTACGGCGCGCCGAGGTGCTCGAACGCGAGCACCTCGTCGGGCTCGGCGCGGAACGTGATGCGGAACAGCTGGTCCTCACCGCCGAACACGTGGGCCACGGTCGCCGGTCCGACCCGCCACCGCACCCCCGTCCACGCCGCCTCCTCGCGGCACTCCGGGAACACCTCGAGCACGGCGCGGAGGCGCTCGACCCAGGCGAGCGGCACGTCGGGGCGGTCAGGCACGCCCCGGAATCTGCCACATCCCGCCGACAAGGTCGTCGCGCGTTTGCCTTTTGAGAACGGTTCTCATTATCGTTCGGCCTTCTCCCAACGGAAGGCACGACGATGCAGAGGTTCCGGCGCGCAAGCGCAGCAGTCACGATCGCGATGGTTCTCGGACTCGCGTCCGGCTGCGGTCAGTCCCAGGCGGACGTCCAAGGGGGTGACACGTTGCGCGTCGCCGGACCGTTCGAGGTCCACAGCCTGGAGCCGACCGCCAGCAGCGGCTTCTTCACCCGGCTCGAGGTCGCCGAGACCCTGGTCACCGCCGACCTCGAGGGCGAGCTCGCGCCGGGTCTCGCCGAGGTCTGGACCTCCTCGCGCGACGGCCGGACCTGGGACTTCGACCTGGTCGACGACGCGACCTTCCACGACGGCACACCGCTGACCCCCGAGGCGGTCGTCAACGCTCTCGACATCGTGCGCAAGGACGCAGCCAGCCCCCTGGCCGAGGCGCCGATCGACCAGATCACGGCGACCACCTCGGGCGTGCGGTTCGAGCTGAGCGCCCGGCACCTCACCCTGCCCGCCGTCCTCACCCACTACAGCACGATGATCCTGGCTCCGGCCTCCTACGACGAGGACGACCGGGTCGCGGAGATGATCGGGAGCGGCCCCTACCGCGTCGACCGGGTCGAGCTGCCCGGGACGATCGAGGTGACCCGCTTCGACGACTGGCGCGGCACGCCACCGGAGATCGAGCACATCAGCTACCAGACCGTCGGCCGCGCGGAGTCGCGTGCGCTCATGGCGACGGGCGGCGAGGCCGACATCGTGTGGCACCTCGAGCCTGCCGGCCGCCAGCAGGTCGAGGCCACCGACGACACCGAGCTCGTGTCCACGCTGCAGCCGCGCACGATCATGCTCAAGGTCAACAACGAGCACCCGATCCTGGGCGACGTCGACGTACGACGGGCGCTCAGCCTTGCCCTCGACCGCGAGGCGATGGCGGAGGCGGTGCTGCGCGAGTCGGACCTGGCGGCGACCCAGCTGCTCCCGCCCTCGCTCACGGCATGGAACCAGCCCGACCTGGCGCCGCTCGAGCACGACGTCGACGCGGCCCGCGAGCTGCTGGAGGACGCCGGATGGACTGCCGGCTCCGACGGCATCCTCACCAGGGACGGGACGCCGCTGCGGCTCACCCTCCTGACCTACCCGGACCGGCCCGAGCTCCCCGCCCTCGCCACCGCCATCCAGGCGTCGGCCCGCGAGGCCGGGATCGACATCGAGGTCGAGGTCACCAACTCCAGCGAGATCCCCGCGCAGCACGCCGACGACACCCTCGAGCTGGCCCTCATCGCCCGTCACTTCGCCCTGGTGTCCGACCCGCTGGTGACGGTGGCCGACACCTTCGCGCCCGAGGGCTCCGACTGGGGCGTGCACAACTGGTCGGACCCGGAGATGACGGCCGCGGTCGACGCCTTGCTGGCGGGTCCGTCCGAGGACCGCGCCGCCGCGCTGCGCCGTACCGTCGCGACCATCGCGCAGGAGCAGCTGCCGCTGCTGCCCGTCGCCTGGTACCGCATGAACGCCGCCGTCAGCGACCGGGTCGAGGGCTTCGTGATGGACCCGCTCGAGACGTCCTGGCACTTCTCCCGGGTCCGGTGGGCGTCCTGATCCCGGCAGCAGGGCCCGCGCGCGTCGCGCGGGTCCTGGCCGGCCGTGCCCTGCAGGGGCTCGGGGTCGCCGTCCTCGTCTCCGGCCTGTGCTTCCTCGTCGTCCAGCGCCTGCCCGGCGACATCGCCTATCGCATCGCCGCCGGCCGCTACGGCTACGACCTGGTCGATGCCGAGGCGGCGGCCGGCGTCCGGGCCGAGCTGGGTCTCGACCGACCTGTCTGGCAACAGCTGCTGGCCTGGCTCGGCGACCTGCTCCAGCTGGACTTCGGGCGGTCCCTCGTCACCCACCAGCCCGTGCTCTCCGAGGTCGGCTACTACCTGACCGGCACCCTGCAGCTCGCGGCGGTGGCGCTCGCCCTCGCGGTGGTGATCGGAGGCACCATCGGTACGGCGGCAGGGCTGCGCCCCGCGAGCGCGATCGACCGGCTCACCGACCTGTGGGTCGCGACGGTGCGGGCATTGCCCGCGTTCCTGCTCGGACTGCTCCTCATCCTCGTCCTGTCGGTCCACCTGGACCTGCTGCCCTCGGCCGGCCACGGCGGGGCGACGAGCATCGTGCTCCCGGCGACGACGCTCGCCCTCGGGCTCTCCGGCCTGGTCGCGCGCGTCACCCGGGACGCCGTGGTCGAGGTGCGGCAGTCGGAGTACGTGCGTTTCGCCCGCACCAAGGGACTCGGCGAGCGCGTGGTCCTGGTCCGTCACGTCGCACGCAACGCCGTGTCCGTGCTCGTGCCGTATCTCGGCGTGCAGGCGGTGGTCCTGGTCGAGGGCGTGGTCGTCGTGGAGGCGCTCTTCTCCTGGCAGGGGCTGGGGCACGCCCTGGTGCACGCCGTGTTCTGGCGCGACATCCCCGTGCTGCAGGCCACCGCGCTGGTCCTCGCCCTGCTCGTCGTCGCCGTCAACGCGGTGGTCGACCTCGCCGTGCTGTGGCTCGATCCACGGCCCCGCCGGCAGGCGGTGACGTCGTGACGACCATCGATCCCACGCTCGTCGGCCGGTCGCGTACCGCCCGGGCGAGCGGCGCCGGCACGCGCATCCGCCTGGCCAGCGCCGCCGTCCTGGGCGTGCTCCTCCTGTTCGCCATCGTCGGTCCGATCGTGCTCGCGGATCCTGCGGCCCAGGCTCTGGACCGCTACCTCGAGGCGCCCAGCCTGGCCGAGCCGCTCGGCCGGGACGAGTACGGCCGCAGCGTCCTGGCGCGGCTCGCCCACGCCACCCGGCTGTCGCTCCTCCTCGCCGGGCTGTGCGTCGGCACGGCGCTGCTCGTCGGCACCTCCGCCGGGATCCTGGCCGCCTGGGGCGGCGGCTGGATCGACACCGTCCTCCGCTCGGTCTCCGAGGTGTTCGTCGCGCTGCCGGCGCTGCTCGTCGTGCTCCTCGTCGCGGCCACCGCCGACGGCGGGATCTGGGCTCTCTACGTCGGCATCGCCCTCGCGCAGTGGGTGGAGTACTTCCGGGTGGTGCGGGCCCGCGCGGCGGTCGTCCTCGGGTCGCCGGCCGTCGAGGCGGCCCGGCTCCTGGACCTGGGGTGGCTGCACGTCGTACGACGCCACCTCTGGCCGGGCCTCCGTCCCCTGCTCGTCACCCTCGCGTCGCTCGGCATGGTCACGTCGATCCTCGCCATGTCCACGCTCGGCTTCGTCAAGGTCGGCCTCCAGCCACCCCGCGCCGAGCTCGGGCTGATGGTGACCGAGTCGTTCCCCTTCTACGACGTGGCGCCGTGGCTCTGCCTCGCCCCGGTGACGGTGCTGTTCGTCCTGACCATCTGCTTCCTCGGCCTGAGGAGAACGGACGTCGCATGACCGAGCCGACCCTGACCATCGACCGCGCCGTGGTGCGGCACGGCGACACCGTGCTCGTCGACGTCGCGGACGTCGCCCTCCTGCCTGGGCGTCCCGTGACGATCATCGGCGAGAGCGGTTCCGGCAAGTCGCTCCTCGCGCACGCCGTCATGGGCACCGCCGCCGGGGACCTCGCCGTCGCCGGGTCGATCCGCCTCGGCAAGCGGGTGCTCGACCTCGCCGACCTCGCCGGTCGCCGCTCACTGTGGGGACGCGAGCTGGCGCTCCTCCCCCAGGAGCCGGCCACGGCCCTCGACCCCACGATGCGGGTCCGCGGCCAGGTCGCCGAGGGGGTGACCGGCTTCCGCTGGCGGGACGCCCGCGCAGGCGCGGCCGCCGACGCCGCGCTCGGACGCCTCGGCCTGGGGCGCTCAGGGCGCGCCTTCCCGCACCAGCTGTCCGGGGGGATGGCGCAACGGGTGGCGTTCGCGGCGACGACGATCGGCGGCGCGCCCGTGCTCATCGTCGACGAGCCCACGAAGGGGCTGGACCCGGTTGCCCTCGACCAGCTCGCCGCCCTGCTGACGGAGCACTCCGCCGCCGGCGGGGCGTTGCTCACCATCACCCACGACCTGCGCCTTGCCCGACAGCTCGGCGGCGACGTGCTGGTGATGCGCGACGCGACCGTGGTCGAGCGCGGTCCCGCTGCCGAGGTGCTGAGCGAGCCGGCCCACGGCTACACCCGCCAGCTCCTCGCCGCCGAGCCGCGCAGCTGGCGGTTCCCGTGGATGCGTGACCTGCCGCCCGCTCCCCGCGATCCACTGGTCACCGCGACCGGGCTCGCCAAGACGTACGGCGCCACGCCCGTGCTCGACGACGTCTCGCTGACCATCCGCGCAGGTGAGCGGTGGACCGTCAGCGGGCCGAGCGGAGTCGGCAAGTCGACGCTGGGCAACCTGCTCCTCCGCCTGGTCCCGCCCGACCGGGGCCGGGTCGACCACGCGCCCGCGCTCGGGCCGGGGCGGATCCAGAAGCTCTACCAGGACCCGGGGACGTCCTTCCCGCCGCGGACCCGGATCGGCGCCGCGATCGCGGACGTGGTCAACCGGCACGACGTCCGGCCCGACCGCCTGCCCGCGCTGCTCGCCTCGGTCGGCCTGCACGAGGGCCTCCTCGACCGTCGTCCGGGACAGGTGTCGGGAGGCGAGCTCCAGCGGCTGGCCATCGTGCGCGCGATGCTGCCCGGGCCGGAGCTCGTGGTGGCCGACGAGGCGACCTCCCGGCTGGACCTCGTCACCCAGGCCACGACGACCGACTGCCTGATGGAGGAG
>NZ_JACEHF010000067.1 GCF_014180685.1 Nocardioides pelophilus
CCGGGTCGAGTCGCCCGCGACCGACCCGGAGGCGATCGAGGCGGCCGTCGCCGGCCTGGTCGCCGGCCTCGCTGCGCGGCACCCCGTGTCGGCCGTGGGCGTCGGCGCCGCGGGCTACATCGACGCCGACCGGTCCACGGTGCTCTTCGCCCCCAACATCGCCTGGCGCGACGAGCCGCTCGGCGCCGAGCTCGCCCGGCTGACCGGGCTCCCGGTGATCATCGAGAACGACGCCAACGCCGCGGCCTGGGGCGAGTTCCGGTACGGCGCCGGGGGTGACGTCGACGACCAGCTGATGGTCACCGTCGGCACCGGGATCGGAGGCGGTGTCATCACCGACGGCCGGCTGCTCCGCGGCGCCTACGGCGTCGCCGGGGAGATCGGGCACCTCTGCCTGGTGCCGGACGGCCTGCAGTGCGGCTGCGGCAACCGGGGCTGCTTCGAGCAGTACGGATCGGGCTCGGCCCTGGTGCGGGTGACCCGCGAGGCGGCCGCGGGGAGCTCGTTGCTCGCCCGCGACCTGCTCGACCGCGCGGGCGGCGACCCGGCGGCGATCACCGGCCCGCTGATCACCGCCGCGGCGCAGGACGGCGACCGGTTCGCGATCGAGCAGCTCGGCGTGCTCGGGCACTGGCTCGGCCACGGCATCGCGTCGCTGGTCGCCGTGCTCGACCCGGCCGTGATCGTGATCGGCGGAGGGGTGAGCGAGGCCGGCGACCTGCTGCTCGACCCGATCCGGGAGGCGTTCGCCCGAGAGCTCGCCGGCCGCGGCTACCGGCCGCAGGCCGAGATCCGCAGGGCGGTGCTCGGCAACAGGGCGGGTGTCATCGGCGCCGCGGACCTGGCCCGGTCGTAAGGGTCGCGATGCACGCAGGGGTCGACGTCGGCGGGACCAAGGTGCTGGCCGTGGAGCTCGCGGGTGCGGGCGACGACCTGGTGGTCGCGGCCACGGCCCAGGTGCCGATGCCCGGCCGCTCGGCCTCCGAGGCCGAGGTCGAGGACGCGGTGGCGCGCGCGGTCCTGGAGGTCGCCGCGGGACGGCCGCTGACCCGGGTCGGCGTCTCGACCGCCGGCCTCGTCGACCGAGAGGGCGAGCGGGTCCGGTTCGCCGCGCACCTGCCCTGGCGGGACGCCCCGGTGCGGGCCCGGCTCGCCGAGCGGGTCGGCGCGCCCGTCGTACTCGCCAACGACGCGAACTGCGCCGCGCACGCCGAGCTGGTCGCCGGCGCCCTCCGCGGAGCGTCGTCCGCGCTCCTGGTCACCGTCGGCACCGGGATCGGCGGGGCGGTGGTGCTCGACGGCCGGGTCGTGCTGGGCGCGAACGGGATGGCGGGGGAGTTCGGGCACGTCCAGGTCGTGCCCGACGGGCTGCCCTGCGAGTGCGGCCTCCGCGGGTGCTGGGAGCAGTACTGCAGCGGTCGCGCCCTCGAGCGGGTGATGCGGGTGGCGCTCGGCTCCCACCTCGACGGACCGGAGGTGGCGGCCCTCGCCCGCAACGGCGACCCGGTCGCGCGGCAGGCGTTCGCGACCGTCGGCACCTGGCTGGGCGTCGGGATCGCCGGTCTGGTCTCGGCCTTCGACCCGGAGGCGGTCGTGGTCGGCGGCGGGGTCTCGGCCGTCGGCGACCTGCTGCTCGAGCCCGCGCGGCGCAGGCTCCTCGACGCGCTCCAGGCGACGGCCTACCGCGACGTCCCGCGCCTGGTCGCGACCCGGTTCGGCCCGGAGGCGGGCGCCGTCGGCGCCGCCCTGCTCGCCGACCCGGCACGAACTCCGGCCTGAAACCCGCCGACCCGTCGCCAAGTTCGAGCCGGGTCGGTCAGAGGACGGCGCCGTCGTCCCAGGGGGGACGGGGCTCGTCGGACATCCGGACGACGAGGTAGCAGAACCCGCCGACGAACCCGGCGGCCATCAGCAGGCCGATCCAGGTGGGGACGCTGATGCCCAGCACGATGCAGAACAGCACCACGGCCGGTACGCCGAACACCCCGAGCCAGGCGGCCAGCCGGTCGGCCGGCGGGCGGGGGATCGGGGGCGGCTCGGGCGGCACGAACTCGTCGTCCGCGGGGACCTGGTCGCGGACCGCGACCGGCTCCTCGACGTCGTCCGGCTCGAGGACCCGCGGCGTCACGTCGACCAGCGGCTCGTCGTCCGGTTCGAGGACGGCGCGCTCACCGAAGTTCTCGACGATCTCCTGCCACTCGCGTTCGTCGGCCAGGGGCTCGTCGTCGTCGCGGGCCATGCCCCCAGCGTACGGCGTCCTAGGGCGCCGTGACCCGTGCGATGAACTCCGCCGACCGCTCGAAGATGGTCGGGGCGTCGTTGTCGAGGGTGGCCACGTGGTACGACTCCGGCAGCGGCACCACCTCGACGTCGGTCGAGGAGATCCCGTCGAGGATGATCGGCTGCGAGGCGCCGTCGACGACGTGGTCGTCCGGCGACCGGAAGTAGATCAGCGGCGCGGTCACCCGGGGGAGGTCGGCGATCAGCAGGCGCCAGGCCTGGAACAGCGAGTGGATCGCCTTGAGCGGCGTGCGGGTGTAGCCGTGCTCCTCGACGCCGGGCTTCTTGATGTCGTTGGCGATCCCGGGCATCGAGGGCAGCAGGTGCTTCAGGACCGGCAGCAGCTTCACGTCGAGGCGCTTGGTCGCCACCGCCGGGTTGACCACCATCACGCCCGCGATCTGGTCGGCCCGGTCGGCCGCGAGCCGGAGCACGAGCGCGCCCCCCATCGACAGCCCGCCGACCACGACCACGTCGTGCTCGGCCGCGAGCTGGTCGAGCTCCGCGCTGAGGGCGCCGTACCAGTCGTCCCAGCGCTTGGTGTTGAGGTCCTGCCACGACGTCGCGTGGCCGGGGAGGAGCGGGACGCGGACGCCGTACCCCTGCTCGGCGAGGTAGCGTCCCCACGGCCGCATCGACAGCGGCGAACCGGTGAACCCGTGGCTCAGGAGCACTCCGATCCGGCGGCCGCCGGTCAGCTCGGGGCGGGCAGGGACAGCCAGCGGCTCGTACTCCGCGTCGCGGTTCATGGCGCGATTGTGCACCAGTGTCGGCGCCGGCCGCCGAGGCACTAGTCTTGCGGCGTCCGGTCTCGGGGAAAGGGTGCGTGGGTTGTTCTACTGGTTCCTCAAGTTCATCGCGCTCGGGCCGCTCCTCAAGCTCGTGTTCCGACCGCGCGCCGACGGCGTCGAGCACGTCCCGACCGAGGGGCCGGCCATCCTCGCCAGCAACCACCTGTCGTACGCCGACTGGCTGTTCATGCCGCTCGTCGTCCCGCGCAAGGTGAGCTTCGTCGCCAAGGCCGAGTACTTCACCAGCCCCGGCATCAAGGGCTGGCTGCAGAAGACGTTCTTCAGCGGCACCGGCAACATCCCGATCGACCGCGCCGGCGCTGACGCTGCTGCGGGCGCCCTGCTGTCGGCCAAGCGCGTGCTCGGTCAGGGCGAGCTGTTCGGCATCTACCCCGAGGGCACCCGGTCGCACGACGGCCGGCTCTACCGCGGCAAGACCGGCATTGCCCGGCTGGCGCTGGAGACCGGCGTCCCGGTGGTCCCGGTCGCGGTGGTCGGCACCGACGTGGTGGCGCCCCCGGGCAAGAAGTTCGGCCGTTGGACCCGGCCCAACGTGCGCTTCGGCAAGCCGCTCGACTTCAGCCGCTACGCCGGCCTCGAGAACGACCGGTTCATCCTGCGGTCGATCACCGACGAGATCATGTACGAGATCATGCGGCTCTCCGGCCAGGAGTACGTCGACATGTACGCCACCCGGGCCAAGGAGGAGTCCAAGAAGGGCGACTCCGCGAAGGGCGACGAGCAGCGCAAGCTCGCGTCCTGACGCATGTCCCCGAGGGCGCGCACCGTGTCGACGCGCGCGGCGGTCGCGGTCGAGAACCGGATGTTCCGGGCCCTGGCCGTGCTCCGGGTGGTCGTGCTGGTCAACGCGGTCGCGCTGATCGCCTACCGCAACAACTACGACCACCCCACCGCTGGCTGGTTCTGCGTCGCGCTCATGGTCGGCTGGACGATCTACGCGATCGCCACCTACGCGAAGCCGATCCGCCGCACGGTGCGGCTGATGGTCGCCGACCTCGGCATCGCGGTCGGCCTCCTGGTGGCGACGCCGTTCGTCAAGGGCGAGTGGTTCAGCTCGACGATCCCCGGTTTCTGGATCATGGGCGCGCTGCTGGCGTGGGCGGTGCGCTACGGCTGGCGGGGCGGCCTGGTCGCCTCCGTGGTCCTGGGTGGCACCGACCTGCTGATCCGGGCGGACTTCGACCAGGGCAACTACGGCTACGTCTTCCTGATCCTGCTCGGGGGTCCGATCGTCGGCTACCTCGTCGAGTCGCTGCAGCAGATGGCAGCCGAGCGCGACCGCGCCGAGCGCGAAGCGGCGGCCGCCGACGAGCGGGCCCGGCTGGCGCGGGTCGTCCACGACGGCGTGCTGCAGGTGCTGGCGCTGGTCCAGCGCCGCGGCGCGGAGATCGGCGGTGCGGCCGAGGAGCTCGGTCGGCTGGCCGGTGAGCAGGAGCAGGCGCTGCGCACGCTCATCCGCTCCCAGGACCGGGTGACGGCTCCCGACGGACCGGGCACCGAGGACCTCGCCGGCGCCCTCGGGGCGCTGGCCCACCGGCCGGGCGTCGAGGTCGCGCTGCCGGGTGGACCCGTCGAGCTGCCGTCGGCGGTCGTCGCCGAGCTGGTCGCGGTCGTCGGTGCCTGCCTCGACAACGTCACCCGGCACGTCGGCCCGGGCGCGCCCGCGTGGGTACTGGTCGACGACCTCGGCGACCGGGTGGCGGTCTCGGTGCGCGACGAGGGCGACGGCATCCCCGAGGGGCGGCTCGCCGCGGCGCGTGCGGAGGGCAGGCTCGGCGTCAGCGAGTCGATCGAGGGACGCATCCGCGACCTGGGCGGTACGGCGACGCTCAGCACCGGCTCGTTCGGCACCGAGTGGGAGCTCGTCGTACCCCGGACGGAGGGAGGCCGATGACGATCCACACGGGACACCCGTTCGCCGAAGCCGACCCGGACCCGGCCCGCCGGCTGCGCGGCCGGATCGGCGGTGGCGTCACGCTGTGGACCGCTGGCGACGGCGCGGACCGGGCGGGGCTGACCGTCACGTCGCTGATGGTCGCACTCGGGCCGACGCCCGGACTGCTCGCCCTGGTCGACCCCGACAGCGACCTGCTCGCGGAGGTCCGGGACACCGGCCGGGCGGTCGTGCAGCTGCTCACCTGGGCCGACCGGCAGCTCGCCGAGGCGTTCGCCGGGACCGCTCCGGCGCCCGGGGGTCCGTTCCGGCAGGCGGAGTTCGGGGCGACGCCGTACGGCCCGCTGCTGGCGACCGCTACCACCCACGCGCAGGTCTCGCTGGTCGGGGAGCGCGAGATCGGCTGGTCGGTCGAGGTCGAGGTCGCGCTCGACGCGATCACCGTGGGCGACCCGGGACCGTCTGGCGACCGGCCGTTGCTGCACCGCCGCGGCCGGTTCCACACGCTCCCTGAGTAGGGTCCGGTCTCATGGAGGAGCAGCCTCGGGTGCGGGTGATGGTCGTCGACGACCACCCGATGTGGCGCGACGCCGTGGCGAAGGACCTCGACGACGCCGGCTTCACCGTCGTCGCGACCGCGGCGACCGGCACCGAGGCGCTCAACCGGTTCCGGGCGACCCGGCCGAAGGTCGTCGTGCTCGACCTCCAGATCCCGGCGCCGAGCGGCGTCGAGGTGACCGCGACCGTGCTGCAGGAGGATCCCTCGGCCCGGGTGCTGATCCTGTCGGCCTCGGGTGAGCAGGACGACGTGCTGGAAGCGGTGAAGGCCGGTGCGACCGGCTACCTGGTCAAGTCCGCCTCGCGGGCGGAGCTGATCGCCGCGGTGCAGCGGGTCAGCGTGGGCGACAGCGTGTTCACCCCGGGACTCGCGGGGCTGGTGCTGGGGGAGTTCCGCCGGATGGCGCAGGATCCCGGGCCGACGACGCTGCCGGGGGAGCAGCTCACCGAGCGGGAGACCGAGGTGCTCCGCATGGTCGCCAAGGGCATGTCCTACAAGCAGATCGCCGAGCGGCTGGTGCTCTCCCACCGCACCGTCCAGAACCACGTGCAGAACACCCTGCGCAAGCTCCAGCTCCACAACCGGGTCGAGCTGACCCGCTACGCGATCGAGCAGGGCCTGGATGACTGACCCGCCCCGCGACGCGATGACGACCGAGCTGCTCGAGGTCGCCGACGAGCTCTACGCGCTGACGCCGGGCGAGTTCACCGCGGCCCGGGACGCGCGGGCCAAGGAGCTCAAGGGCACCGACCTCGGCAGCGCCGTGAAGGCACTGAAGAAGCCCGGCACCGCCGCGTGGGTGGTCAACCTGCTGGTCCGTCGGGAGTCCGGCCAGGTCGACCAGCTGCTCAACGTCGGCGCCGCGCTCCGTGAGGCGCAGGCCGCGATGTCCGCCGGCGAGCTGCGGACCCTCACCAAGCAGCGGCGCCAGGTGACGGCCGCAGTCACCCAGCAGGCGCGCCACCTGGCCGCGGAGGCGGGCCACAGGGTCACCCAGGCGGTCGCCGACCAGGTCGAGGCGACACTCACGGCCGCGATGGTCGATGCCGAGTGCGGACGGGCGGTGCGCAGCGGTCTGCTGGTGGCCCCGCTGCACACGACCGGCGTCGACCCGGTCGGTGAGCACACGCTCGCCGCGGCCCTGGCCGTGCCCGGGGCGCTCGGCTTCTCGGCGACGGCGAGGGAGGCTCCGGAGCCAGGCCCTCCGGACCTGCGGGTCGTGCCCGACCCCGATGCCGCGGACAAGGCCCGGGCGGCGGCCGCGGAGCGCCGAGACCAGGCCGCGGCGGCGTACGCCGAGGCGGAGGCCGCCCACGCCGAAGCCGTTGCCGACGTCGACCGGCTGTCGGCCCGCTCGCTCCAGCTGCAGGCCGAGCTCGACGAGCTGCGGCGCCGGGTCTCCGACCTGGAGGGCGAGCTGGACGAGATCGACGACGAGCTCGGCGACGCCGAGGACGTCCGCGACGAGGCGAAGGCCGCGCTGCGGACCGCCACCGCGGAGCGCGACGCCGCCCTCGCATTGGTCGAGCGCGTCTCCGGCGCCAACGCAGAGAGCTGACAGGCCGTCCTCGGCGCGCGGTCGGCGGCCGGCGTACGCCTCTCGCCGCGCTGCCGACGAAAGGGCGCTGGGCAAGCTCGGATCGGCAGTTCTGCCCCAGCCGTCACACCGGGCAGGGAGAACTGACACTTGTCGGGCGTTGCGATGCCCGACAAGTGCAGGAATCCCCGGTCGACCGGGGATCCTGCAGCGCTACTCGCCCGAGCCCCGCACGATCCCGAGGATCCGCTCGTCGATCCAGGCGAGGTCGGGGGCGACCCGCATCTCGTAGTTCTCGGTGCCGACCCAGGCGTGGAAGTCGCGGTGGCCACCCTCGGCCGCGAACGACTCGAGCTCGGCCCGCAGGTCGTCGTCGACCGGCACCTTCTCATCGTCGGTGGAAGCAGTGAGGTAGAGGTCGTTGAGGTCGAGCAGGCGGGCGAGCTCGTCGATCGGCGCGGCGTGGTCGTCGACCCGGAGGTCGACGGCGACGTCGTCGAGCCCGCCGTAGCCCGCGCCGTCCTTGACGACCAGGATCGCGGCGGACTGCCGGCCGCGCTTGTCGCCGCCTGCCGCGTCGCCGGCGGTCAGGGACGCGAGCAGCCGGTCCGCGAGAGCGGTGTCGGGGTCGCTCTCGAGCCACGCCTGCTCCATCGCCGCGACGACCTCGGGTCCGGCGAGGCAGTTGCCCTGGATGGCGTAGCCGTCGCCGGTCACGCCGCCCGCCCAGGGGATGCACTGCTGTCCGGTGTGGGAGGCGGCGCCGCCGTCGAGGTCGACGATTCCGACCTGGCGGTCGGCCCGCCCGTCGTCCTCCTCCAACAGTCGTTGGAGGGCGATCGAGGCGGTCGCGCCCTCGTCGAGGTGCGCGAGCGCGAGGCCCTTGTAGGCCACGTTGGCGTCGGCCTGGGTCGCGACGGCGCCGACACCGGCGACCGCCGCGGGAACGGCGGAGCCGACGGCCAGGAACTTCGAGGCGACCGCCACGCCCCACGACTCGCCGTCAGCGGACCGGGCCACGATCGAGAAGGTCATGACGGAACGGTAGCGAGCCCCGGCGTCGGACGGGGTAGGTGACGGCGATCACCGACGCTCGCTACGCTCGCAGCACTTGATCGATCCAACCCCGGAAGAGGGAGCTGTCGGATGCGGGTGGGAGTGCTGACCGGTGGGGGCGACTGCCCCGGCCTCAACGCGGTGATCCGGGCGGTGGTCCGCAAGGGGGTGAAGGAGCACGGCTTCGAGTTCATCGGGTTCCGCGACGGCTGGAAGGGACCGCTCGAGGGTGTCACCATGCCGCTCGGCATCGCCGAGTGCCGCGGGATCCTCCCCCGGGGCGGCACCATCCTCGGCTCCTCCCGCACCAACCCGTTCAAGGTCGACGACGGGGTGCAGCGGATCAAGGACAACCTCACGTCCCTCGGCGTCGACGCGCTGGTCGCGATCGGCGGCGAGGACACCCTCGGCGTGGCGACGAAGCTCGCCGACCTCGGGGTCAAGGTCGTCGGCGTGCCGAAGACGATCGACAACGACTTGTCCGGCACCGACTTCACCTTCGGCTTCGACACTGCGGTCAACATCGCGACCGAGGCGATCGACCGGCTGCACACCACCGCCGAGTCCCACCACCGGGTGCTCGTGGTCGAGGTGATGGGACGGCACGCCGGGTGGATCGCCCTGCACTCGGGGATCGCCGGCGGGGCGAGCACCGTGCTCATCCCCGAGCAGCCGTTCGACATCGACGAGGTCTGCGCGCTGGTGCAGAAGCGGTTCGAGTCCAAGTTCGCCCCGATCCTGGTCGTCTCCGAGGGCGCCGTGCCGCGCGACGGCTCCGGCATGACGCTGCAGAGCGGCGAGACCGACGCGTTCGGCCACGTGCGCCTCGGCGGCATCGGCGACCGGCTCGCCAAGGAGATCGAGCAGCGAACGGGCGCGGAGTCGCGCGCCGTCGTACTCGGCCACGTGCAGCGGGGCGGCACGCCGACCGCGTTCGACCGCTGGCTGGCCACGCGGTTCGGGCTGCAGGCGATCGGGGCCGTCGCCGACGGCGACTTCGGGGTCATGGTCGCGCTGCGCGGCAAGGACATCGTCCGGGTGCCGCTGATCGAGGGGACCGGCGAGCTGAAGCTCGTCAGCCCGGCGGAGTACGCCGAGGCGCAGGTCTTCTTCGGCTGATTCCGTCGATCGACGGATGACAGTGTTCCCCGGCGGGGACAGACTCGTCGGATGTTCGCCTGGAGAGCTCCCCACGCGTTCGACGGCACCCGGTTCCTCCCCGGGGGCGCGACCGTGCTCGTCGAGGGCGAGCGGATCGTCGGTGTCGAGTCGTTCGACTTCCCCGTGCCCGACGGGTGCGCGGTGGCGTCGTACGACGGCACGCTCCTGCCGGGTCTCGTCGACGCGCACGTCCACCTCGTGGCCGACGGCAGCCCGGGCTCGCTCGAGCGTGCCGGCTCGATGACCGCCGAGGAGGTCGACGCCGAGATCGCGAAGTCCCTCGCCGCGCAGGCGGCGCGCGGGGTGACGACGGTGCGCGACCTGGGCGACCGCGACTACCGCACGCTCGCCTTCCGTGACCGCCGGACCGCCGGCCTGCCCCGGATCGTCGCGGCCGGGCCGCCGATCACGGTCCCGGCCGGGCACTGCCACTTCCTCGGCTCGACGGCCGCCACGGCCGACGAGCTGATGAGGGAGCTCGCGGAGCACAACGAGCGCGGCGTCGACGTGATCAAGGTGATGGCCAGCGGCGGGTTCCTGACGCCCGGCTCGGACATGTTCGGAGCCCAGTACGCCGCAGCCGACCTGCGGATCCTCGTCGAGGCCGCCCACGCCGTCGGACTGCAGGTCCTCGCCCACGCCCACTCGATCAACGGGATCGAGGTGGCGCTCGCCGCAGGCGTCGACGGGATCGAGCACTTCAGCGGCATCACCGAGCACGGCCCCGACGTCTCCGACGACCTGCTCGCCCGGGTCGCAGCGGCCGGCACGGTCGTCGACCCGACGATGGGTTTCGACCGAACGCTTCTCGCGATGATGCCGCCACCGCCACCGCAGGTCGCCGAGACCTTCGGACGCATGGGTCTCGACATGATGACCATGTTCGCGAAGCAGCAGGCCACGGTGAGCCGGATGCGCGAGCACGGCATCCGGGTCGTCCCCGGTGTCGACTCCGGCGCGATGCCGCTGAAGCCCCACGGCGGCGCCTGGATCGCGGTCACCGACCTGTTGCAGTGCGGCTACTCGGTGGACGAGGCGCTCGCCGCCGGCACCTCGGGCGCGGCCGACGCCTGCGGGGTCGGTGACGTGACCGGACGGCTCGCCGCGGGGTACGGCGCCGGCCTGCTCGTCGCCGACGGCGACCTCGCGCGTGNCGGGGTACGACGCCGACCTGCTCGTCGCCGACGGCGACCTCGCGCGTGATCCGGCCGGCCTGGGCCGTCCGCAGGCGGTCCTGGCCCGAGGATCGCAGGTCTGACCCTGTCGACCCCGCCGGACGACGCAGCTGCCGAGCAGCCACACGAGCTCAAGCGGGTCATGGGCCCGTGGTTGCTGCTGCTGTTCATCGTCGGCGACATCCTGGGCGCAGGCGTGTACGCCGTCACCGGCCAGATGGCCGGCTACGTCGGCGGCATGCTGTGGCTGCCGTTCCTGTGCGCCTTCGTCGTGGCCGCGCTCACCGCGCTGTCCTACCTCGAGCTGGTGACCAAGTACCCCCAGGCGGCCGGCGCCGCCCTCTACACGCACAAGGCGTTCGGCATCCACTTCCTGACCTTCATGGTCACCTTCGCGGTGGCCTGCTCCGGCATCACCAGCGCGTCGACGTCGGCCAACACGCTGGCCCAGAACCTCTTCCAGGGCCTCGCGCTCAACGGCGTCTGGGAGACCGCCGACGAGACCGGCGCCACCGTCAGCGCTGTCGACTCCGCCGTCGTGACCGCGGTCGCGATGGCGTTCATGGTGCTGCTGGCGCTGATCAACCTGCGCGGCGTGGGGGAGAGCGTCAAGTTCAACATCGTCCTGACCGTGGTCGAGATGGCTGCGCTGACGATCGTGATCGGCGTCGGCTTCTGGGTCGTCCTCCGCGGCGAGGGCGCGTCGGTGTCCGAGCTGTTCAGCTTCGACGACTACCAGGACATGGGCTTGCTGTTCGCCGTGACGGCGGCGACCTCGATCGCGTTCTTCGCGATGGTCGGCTTCGAGGACTCGGTCAACATGGTCGAGGAGACGAAGGACCCCGAGCGGCTCTTCCCCCGCGCGATGCTCGCCGGCATGGGGGTGGCTGCCCTGCTCTACATCCTGGTCGCGATCTCCGTGGTCACCGTGCTGACCGAGGCCCAGCTCAAGACGATCTACGAGGAGGAGGGGCGGGCACTCATCTCGGTGGTCACGATCGGCGCACCCGACTTCCCGATCGACAAGGTGTTCCCGTTCCTGGCGGTCTTCGCGGTGGCCAACACCGCCCTCATCAACATGCTGATGGCGAGCCGCCTGGTCTACGGGATGGCGAAGCAGCGGGTGCTGCCGCGGCAGCTCGCGGCCGTCCTCCCGGGCCGGCGCAGCCCCTGGGCGGGCATCGCGTTCACCACGGCGCTGGCGCTCGGGCTGATCCTCTACCTCCGTCTCGCCGACCCCGGGGGCAACGTCGTCGGCAACCTGTCGTCGGTGACCGCGTTCCTGCTGCTCTGCGTGTTCGCGATCGTCAACGTCGCCTGCATCGTGCTGCGCGGCCGGCGCGGTGAGGACGTCCCGACCTTCTTCACCTCGCCCGGCCCGCTGCCGGTGGTCGCCGCCGTCCTGTGCCTCTACCTCGCCGGCCCCTGGGTCGATCGCGACCTGATCGTCTACCAGATCGCGGGCGGGCTGCTCGCCGTCGGCGTGGCGCTGGGGATGGTCACGTTCGTCGTCAACCGGGCGACCAACCAGGACGACGCGGACCCGCGGTACGCCGACCTCGAGCACCTGGACGTCGATCCCACGGACGACCCGCGATAGCGCGGCGACGGCGCGAGCGCCGTACCCTTGTTCAGTGACGCAGATCCCGACCCTCGAGCAGCTGCACGCCCTTGGCGCCGCGCAGCAGCCGACGTACGACGACCCGGCTGCCGTGGCTGCCGCCGTCGCGCGGCTGCGGACCTTGCCGCCGCTGGTGTTTGCGGGCGAGTGTGACGACCTCAAGGCCAAGATCGCCGCGGCGAGCCGTGGCGAGGCGTTCATCCTCCAGGGCGGCGACTGCGCGGAGACCTTCGTCGACGCCACCGCTGACAACGTCCGCAACAAGCTGCGGGTGCTGCTGCAGATGGCGGTCGTGCTGACGTACGCCGCCTCGGTGCCGGTCGTGAAGGTCGGCCGGCTCGCGGGTCAGTACGCCAAGCCGCGCTCGTCCGACATGGAGACCCGTGGTGGCGTCACGCTGCCGGCCTACCGCGGTGACGCGGTCAACGGGTTCGAGTTCACCCCCGAGTCGCGTCGTCCCGACCCGCAGCGGCTGCTCGACGTCTACCACGCGTCGGCCTCGACGCTGAACCTCGTGCGTGCGTTCACCACCGGCGGCTACGCCGACCTGCGCCAGGTGCACACCTGGAACTCCGAGTTCGTCCGCAACAGCCCCGTCGGCCAGCACTACGAGGCGATGGCGGCCGAGATCGACCGGGCGCTCACCTTCATGAAGGCGATCGGCGCCGGAGACCCCGACGAGTTCCACCGGGTCGACTTCTACTCCTCGCACGAGGCGCTGCTGCTCGAGTACGAGCACGCGATGACGCGCATCGACTCGCGGACCGAGACCCCCTACAACGTCTCGGGCCACATGGTCTGGATCGGCGAGCGGACCCGCCAGCTCGACGGCGCGCACGTGGAGTACTTCAGCCACATCAACAACCCGATCGGCTGCAAGCTCGGCCCGACCGCGACCGCAGACGACGCGCTCGCGCTCGCGGCGAAGCTGAACCCGACCAACGAGCCCGGCCGGCTGACGTTCATCACCCGGTTCGGCGCGGGCCGGATCCGCGACGGCCTGCCGCAGCTGGTCGAGAAGGTCACCGCCGAGGGCGTCGACGTCGCCTGGGTCTGCGACGCCATGCACGGCAACACCTTCGAGACGTCCAACGGCTACAAGACCCGGCGGTTCGAGGACGTCCTCGACGAGGTCCAGGGCTTCTTCGACGTGCACCGGGCGCTCGGCACCGTCCCCGCGGGCATCCTGGTGGAGAACACCGGCGACGACGTCACCGAGATCATCGGCGGCGGCGAGGAGCTGACCGAGCACGGCCTCGCGCACCGCTACGAGTCGGTGGTGGACCCGCGCCTCAACCGGGTGCAGTCGCTGGAGCTGGCCTTCCAGGTCGCGGAGATGCTGCGCCGCGCCTGAGCCGGGTCCTATGGTGGCGAGATGCGCATCCGATCGCTCCTCGCGCCGGCGGGCCTCGGCGCTGCCGCGCTGCTCGCCGCGCTCGCCACGGCTCCGTCCGCGGTCGGTGGCGCCTCGACCATCCTCGCCTCCGGCACCAGCTTCTCTCCTGCCAACACCTCGGTCGGTCAGGGCACCTCGGTGACCTGGTCCTTCCAGGGCACCCACACCACCACGTCGGACCAGGGGTTCTGGAACAGCCGCTCGCGGTCGACCGGCGCGACCTACACCAAGGGGATGCCGTCGGCGGGGAGGTTCCCCTACCACTGCACGATCCACGCCGGGATGAACGGCAGCATCGCCGTACCCCTCAAGTCGAGCGGCTCGGCCGCCAGCGGCTGGACGCTGCGGTGGTCGGCCTCGGCAGCGCCCGCGGGCCGCGCCTTCGACGTGCAGTTCCGGCGTCAGGGCACGACGAGCTGGCAGTCCTTCCGCACCAACACGACTGCCGCGACGGGGCTCTTCAACCCCGCACGGACGGGGACCTACCAGCTGCGCGCGCGGACGACGAACACCGCGGCGAGCCCCGACAAGGAGTCCGGCTGGTCTGCCGTCATCTCCCGGCAGATCTCGTGATCGACCTCCGCTCCGACACGGTCACCCGGCCGGGCGAGGCGATGCGCGCCGCGATGGCGCACGCCGAGGTCGGCGACGACGTGTACGGCGAGGACCCGACCGTCCGGCGGCTCGAGGAGCGGGTCGCCTCGTTGCTCGGGCACGAGGCCGCCCTGTTCACGCCGACCGGGTCGATGGCCAACGTGCTCGCAGTGGGCCTGGTGGTGGCGCCGGGCCGGGAGGTGTTGTGCGAGGCGCGCGCCCACATCGCCCGCGCCGAGCTCGGCGCGCACGGCGCCGTCAGCGGGGTGACGATGCGCACCTGGTCGCACCCGCGCGGCCAGATCGACCTGCCGGCCATCGAGGACCTGTTCGCGCCGGACCTCGGGCCGTTCTTCGTGCCGACGTCCGCGATCTCGGTCGAGAACACCCACAACTTCGCCGGGGGAGCGGTGCTCCCGCTCGCCGACCTGAAGTCGTTGCGGGCCTTCGCCGACTCGCAGGGGGCCGCGGTCCACCTCGATGGCGCGCGGATCTGGAACGCCCACGTCGCGACCGGCGTCGCGCTCGAGGAGTACGGCGCCGCGGCCGACGTCGTCTGCGTCTGCTTGTCGAAGGGGCTGGGTGCGCCCGTCGGCTCGCTGCTGGTCGGCCGTGCCGACCTGGTGGTCGAGGCGCGGGTCCGGCGCAAGCGGCTCGGCGGTGGGATGCGGCAGGTCGGCATCCTCGCCGCTGCTGGCCTCTACGCCCTCGACCACCACGTCGAGCGCCTCGCCGAGGACCACGCCAACGCCCGACTGCTGGCCGAGGCGTGCGGGGTCGACCCGGCCGGCGTCGACACCAACATCGTCGCGTTCGAGCGTCCCGACGCCGCCGCCTTCGTCGCCGCCGCCCGCGACGCCGGCGTGCTGGTCGGCGCCGTCGGCGCCCGCACCGTCCGCCTGGTCACCCACCTCGACGTGAGCCGGTCGGACGCGGAAGCGGCCGCAAGAGTGCTCGCCGCCCTCTGAGGCCGAAGCCGCCCGGCCCTGCTGTGGTCCGGACCGGTGGTCGAGGAGGTCGCCCTGGCGACCCGTCACGAGACCTGCTGCTCCCGGTGGTCGAGGAGGTCGCGCCGGAGACCCGTCACGAGACCTGCTGCTCCCGGTGGTCGAGGAGGTCGCCCTGGCGACCGTCACGAGACCCTGTGCGGGCTTGTTGCGGCCTGCTCGTGGGGGAGCGGAGGGACAAGCGGACGACGTGGTGGCCCGCCGTCGCTGGTTGCGGTGCGGTCCCCCTGGCCCTGCCCGGGCTTCAGGAGGCCTGAGGTGCTTGCTGTGGTTGCGGAAGGGGCGGGTACGACGACAGGAAGGTCGCGGTAGCCGCTGGTCGAGGTAGGCCGAGCGGTGCTGTGCCGCTGGTTGAGGTGCGAGCGAAGCGAGCCTCGAAACCAAGGCACCCCCGGTGGTCGAGGAGGTCGCCCTGGCCCTCGCTGGTCGAGGAGGTCGCCCTGGCGACCGTCACGAGACCAAAGTGACATCGCAAAACAATCCACAATCTCTCGAACAGATGTTTCATTCCGAACTCGATCGAGCTAGAATGGAGCCCTCTCGGGAAGGAACATCGTGGTCGCACAGCTCGTCCCCCAGCCGCACCCGATCCTGGCGTGCGCCGACCAGGTGCAGGCCGCGGTGGCCGGGGTGCGGGACGTGCAGCCGCTCTACCTGGCCCCGGCCGACAAGACCACCGCCCTGATCGAGCTCGGCCGCGCGACCGCGGCGCTGGAGGAGCTCCGGCTCCGCGTGCTGGCCAGCGCTGGGGATGTCGCGGAGGCCGCCGGTGCCCGTGACATCGGGTCCTGGGCCGCCTGCATCACTCAGGCCGAGCCGTCCACGGCTCGTGCCGACGCCCGGCTCGCAGAGGCGCTGGACCGCCGCTGGACCCGCGTCGCCACCGGGATGGCCGAAGGCCTCGTGGCGCTCGCGCAGGCCCGGGTCGTGGTCGCAGCTCTGGAGGCGTTGCCGGCTGATCTGGACCAGGACTTGCTGGCCGATGCTGAGATCAAGCTGGTGGAGTGGTGTGGCGAGTTCAACCCCTCCGAGCTGCGCCGCCTCGGGCGCCGGATCCTCGAGGTCGTCGCTCCCGAGATCGCCGAGGCCCACGAAGCCAGACTCCTCGAACAAGAAGAGCAACGGGCGCGGGAGAAGACCAGCCTGCGCACCAAACGACTCGGCGACGGCTCCACCCGCACCACGATCGTGCACCCCGACCTCGACGCCGACCGGCTGCTGACCTACCTCGACGCCTACACCAGCCCCTGCAAAGCCGACGACGCCCTGACCGGGGAAGAAGACCGCATCCCGCGCCACCGCCTCCTCGGCCAAGCCTTCGGCGCCTTGCTCGAACACCTCGACCCCGCGAAGCTGCCGGTCCACGGCGGTGATGCGACCACCGTCATGGTCACCATCCCCCTGGCCCACCTGACGCAGGAGCTGGCGACCGCAGGGGTGATCGACGGCGACCTGTCCGCCGGGGCGAACCTGACCGCCACTCAAGCCAGGCGGATGGCGTGCACCGCGGGCATCATCCCCGTGGTGTTGGGCGGGAAGGGCGAGATCCTCGACCTGGGCCGCATCCGACGGCTCTTCTCGCCCCCGCAACGCAAGGCAATGCGCTACCGCGACCAGCGGTGCCGAGCCGAGGGCTGCACGATCCCCGCGACCTGGTGCGAAGCACATCACTTGAAACCCTGGTCCAAGGGCGGGCGCACCGATCTCGCCGACGGCGTACTCCTCTGCTCCTTCCACCACCACCGCGCCCACGACAGACGATTCCAAGCAGACAAGCTCCCCAACGGCGACCTCCGATTCCACCGCCGCCCCTAGCCACGCAGCAGCACAGCGTGCGTCGACGAGCCGCCCCCTACTGCCGAATAGCGATCGCCGGTCCATGAATGGCGTCCTCTGACAGAATCTCGCCGCATGGGCTCGTGGGGCACTGGAATCTTCAGCAACGATGACGCGTCGGACGTTCGTGAGGGCTTCCGAGACTTGATCGCTGAAGGCGTCGCGCCTGCCCAAGCCACTCAGCGTCTCGTCGAGGAGTACGGCGTCGGCCAGAACGGACCCGACGACAACGACTTCTGGTTTGGGCTGGCGAGCACTCAGCACCGTCTCGGACACATCGTGCCCGAAGTGATCGGCCGCGCCTTCGACCTCATAGACGACCCGAGCGAGTTGGCGAGGTGGGAACCTGCTCAACGGACTCGGCGCAAGGCCGCGCTGAACAAGCTCCGGGATGAGTTGCTCCAGCCAGCGCCCGATCCGAAGAAGCTCCGCCCACGGCGCAAGGGGACGACCTCCCTCGAGCCGGGCCAGCACGTCGTGATGCCGCTCCCCGGCGGACCGGTGCTCTTACGAGTTGTGAGAATCCACGAGGACAAGAGTGGCCGCGCACCCGTCGTGGTGGTCGTTGACTGGGACGGGCAACAGCAGTCCCTTCGCGATGCACACCGACTTCCAGCGGTTCTTGCCCCGATGCCTCTCCGGGAAGATGAGGCGATGGGTTTCATCGTCTTCGGTGAGCCGTCGGACCCGGATGAGGTTCAGGTCCTACCGCAGCGAGTGGACGAGCGCACTCCGACCAGACGCTGGTACGCACAAGTGGTCACTCGATGGTCCGAACTTGGGCGCTTCTTCGGGCCTGACGGCGCGCCCCAGTCTCCGTAGACCGTCCGCTCTTGCCGCCACGAGCTCGATCGTGCCGAGTTGAGTGTGATCGTGCGAGACCCGGGTCCGCCGCTGTTGTCATAGGTTTGCGCGGTGATCGACGACGTGCTGGAACGAGAGTGGCAGTTGCTCTCGAAGGCAGACCCCGCAGCGCGGGCCGCGCTCGCTGCAACGAATGCCGACGCTGCTTACGAAGCACTCTTCATCTGGTCCCGAAACGAATTGCTCGACGACCCGCAGTTGTCCCACACCGGCGACCTCTTCTGCGCTTGGGCCGAACTCGAGGATCTTTACGAGATCGGTCGTTCGACCCCCGAGCAGTTTCATTCCGTTGTTCGCGCCGCGGCGGAGAGTTGGCTATCACGACCGTCGGTGCAGTCCAGCGAGTGGCTCGAACGGTGGGTGACCGACACGCGTAACGCTGTTGCTGCACGGTTCAAAGCGGACGGGACGATCCTCGACGGCAAGCCGTTCTGACCACCGCACGCGCTGGCCAAATCGGTTACGCCCGGGGCTAGCGGGCTTTCAGTCGCGTGCGGCCACACCGCGATTGTTCACCCAATGCAGGTACGCGGACAGGTACATGTGCGCGCACCGCTGCGCCTTGGGCAGCCAGTCGAGCAGCTCTGCAGGCTGTTCCTCCGCCTTAGGCACGTGGCCGAGTGTTGAGTTGCGCAGGTCGGTCAACTCGCCCGCAGTGCGCGTGACGTCCTCATCAAGCCCGAAGGTTCGACCTGCCTCCTTCACACGGCGATGCATCCCCCGTGAGTGAAGCGCTTGCAACTTCTGGGCGGCCACCTTCACCGCCTGGACCTTGTCGGCCACGGATTCCGCGTGGTCCAGCCCAACCTCCAGGTTGTCGATCAGGGGCTCCATTTCGTCCGATGCTGGTCTCAGGGGATAGAAGCGTTCGATCCGATCGGAAATTCGCTCCAGCACGAAGAAGTACGTCAGCAGAGCCGCGCGCACGTCAGCCGGGTCGTCCGCATGGGAATAGAGACGGTGGTTGCCCCGGTACATGTCTGCCGCGGCGCGCCGGGCCGTGTAATCGTGCTCCGCTGCCCAGATCACGCCGGCCGCCTCGTCGGAGTCGATGGCCTCTGCGTCGTGCTGCTGAGCCGCGAAGTAGTGCACCTCGGCGTCACTTCGGCGGGGTAGCCAGGCCTCGGGCTCACCGGCGGCATGGAAGGCAAGTGGCACGCCCACCAGCGGGCTGCCGGCGATCGCAGATATGGCAGCGAGGCGGTTCGGTAGGACCTCGCGCTCCACCGCAGGCATCGCGTCGTCGGGATGGTCGACACGTACCGGGACCTGAAAAACAGCTCGTGAGTGGGCGCGGGTCCGCCGGGCAATTCCGGTGACCCACGTTCCGCTCGACATCCGTGCCTCGACGATGCCTGGCGGATCTAACCGCTTGAATGACTCGGGAACATCTTGAGTGATTCGGAACCAGTTGTCCCCGCTGGTGTCGCCGCTTGTGATGTTGGGAGGCAGCACGGTGCCCGCGACATAGCCCCAAATGACGTACAGATCTCCGCTGCTGTCGTCCATGTTCTTTACCCTGCCATGGTCGGTCGACAGCGCGCTCCGCACCTTGGTTCGGCGGGCTGCTGATCAGTCGAACGACGAGCGACCAGCCGCGCGGCTGGAGATCGCTAAGAGTAGTTCCACGGTCTCAGCCGTCCGGCGCCGGCGGGCATTTCGTGGCCGCTTTCAGCAGCGGACATGTGGCTCGCGCAACCTGCGATACGGAACGTCGCGATCTCTCGCCTTGGCCGAACCGTCCCTCAGGAACTGCGGCACGGCCTAGCCTCACGCGGACGGCCCCTCTGCTGCCGAGCAGCGGGCACCCATCAGGTCGGCTGCTCGCCCCACCACGGTTCGGTGACGACGACTCGATGCCGACCGCCGAGGGCTGCACGGACCTCACCGAGGAGCCGCCGCCCTTCGGCAAGCCAGGCCTCGTCGCCAGCGCCTTCAAGCGGAACCTTGTCCTCCGCATAGGCGGCGTTCCAATCAGTCAACTGCGCCGCCAACTCGTCGCCGAGACCGAGCGATGGGACATCAACTGGCTTGCCGTCCTGGGTCCACAGGGGGCCAGGTCCGTAGTCAGGCCAGAACTCCAAGTCGGTCACGCTGACAAGTCTGACGGCACCGTTGGGTATCCGCTATTGCCGCCCGCCCGCCCTCCCTCGCCCAGCCCGCTTCGCGCACCCAACCCTCGCTCGCGAGCCAACTCCCCAGCCAATGGATCTCGTCGTCCTCGGGCACCGGGAAGTGAAAGTTCGGGTCGTCTTGCTCGACCTCGTACCCGAGCCGAATAGATGCCGCCAGTTCGCTGCTGATGCGGTCGTAGTCGCTCACAAGGATCAGTCTGCCGTCCGCCCGCTACTGCCGCCCTGCGTGCGCGCGCAGCGGCACGCTACTGCCGCCCTGCGTGCGCGCGCAGCGGCACGCTACTGCCGCCCTGCGTGCGCGCGCAGCGGCACGCTACTGCCGCCCTGCGTGCTCGCGCAGCGGCACGCTACTGCCGCCCTGCGTGCGCGCGCAGCGGCACGCTACTGCCGCCCTGCGTGCTCGCGCAGCGGCACGCTACTGCCGCCCTGCGTGCTCGCGCAGCGGCACGCTACTGCCGCCCTGCGTGCTCGCGCAGCGGCACGCTACTGCCGCC
>NZ_JACEHF010000068.1 GCF_014180685.1 Nocardioides pelophilus
GGTCCGCAGCTTCTCGACCAGGTCGTTGACCCGCTCGGGCAGGTCCTCCGGCCGGGCCTTGAGCGTCTCGGCGAGCTGTGCGACGAGCACGTGCTCGCGCGCGAGGAACTGGTAGGCGTCGGTGCCGACGAGCGCCTCGACCCGGCGCACGCCGGAGCCGATCGACGCCTCACCGAGGAGCTTGATCACGCCGAGCCGGCCCGAGCTCTGGGCGTGGGTGCCGCCGCACAGCTCGCGGGCCCACTCGCCGACGGACACGACCCGCACCTTGTCGCCGTACTTCTCGCCGAAGAGGGCCATCGCGCCCGACGCCACGGCCTCCTTCTGGCTCATCACCTCGGCGTGGACCGCGAGGTCGTCGAGGACCACGGCGTTGACCCGCGCCTCGACGTCGGCCATCACCGACGCCGGCACCGATCCGGTGGCCGAGAAGTCGAAGCGGAACCGGCCGGGCGAGTTCTCGGAGCCGGCCTGGGTCGCCGTCTCGCCGAGCGCCTCCCGGAAGGCCTTGTGCACCATGTGGGTCGCGGTGTGCGACCGGGAGATCGCGAGCCGGCGCTCGGTGTCGACCTTGGCCTGGGCGGCGACCCCCGCGGCGACCTCGCCCGACAGCACCTTCACCTTGTGCACCACGAGGCCGGCGATCGGGGACTGCACGTCGCGCACCTCGAGCACGGCCCCGTTGGCGAGCTCGATCACGCCCTGGTCGGCGAGCTGGCCGCCGCCCTCGGCGTAGAACGGCGTCCGGTCGAGCACCAGCTCGACCTCATCGCCCTCGTGCGCGGCCCCGACCACGCTGCCGCCGGCGACGATGCCGCGGACGGTGCCCTCGTCGACGATCGTGTCGTAGCCGGTGAACTCGACCGCCCCGCCCATCCCGTCGGCGATCTGGCGGTACGAGTCGGTGTTGCGGTGCGCGCCCTTCTTGGCCTTGGCGTCCGCCTTCGCGCGCTCCCGCTGCTCGTTCATGAGCCGTCGGAAGCCCTCCTCGTCGACCTGCAGGCCCTGCTCGGCCGCCATCTCGAGGGTCAGGTCGATCGGGAAGCCGTAGGTGTCGTGCAGCTGGAACGCCCGGTCGCCCGAGAACACCGTTCCACCCGACTTCTTCACCTCGCCGGCGGCGACGTCGAAGATGCTGGTGCCCGACTTGAGGGTGGCGCGGAACGCGTCCTCCTCGGCGTAGGCGACCGTCGAGATCCGCTCCCAGTTGGTGAGCAGGTCGGTGTAGGTCTCGCCCATCTTGTCGCGGCTGACGGGCATCAGCTCGGGCAGGCACGGGTCGTCGTAGCCGAGCAGTCGCACCGAGCGGACGACGCGCCTGGCCAGCCGCCGCAGGACGTAGCCGCGACCTTCGTTGCCCGGGGTGACACCGTCGTTGATGAGCATCATCGAGGAGCGGATGTGGTCGGCGATGACCCGGAACCGCACGTCGTCGGCGTGGTTGGCGCCGTACTTCTTGCCGGTGAGCTGCTCGGCCTTCTCGATGACGGGGTACATCACGTCGATCTCGTACATGTTCTGCTTGTCCTGCAGCAGGAAGGCGACCCGCTCGAGGCCCATGCCGGTGTCGATGTTCTTCTTCGGCAACGACCCCGCGATGTCGAAGTCCTCCTTGCTGCGGACGGCCGAGAGCTCGTCCTGCATGAAGACCAGGTTCCAGATCTCGAGGTAGCGGTCCTCGAGCTCGGTGGGCATGGCCAGCCGCTCGGTGGTCGCGAACTCGCCGTCCGGGCCGTACGACGGACCGCGGTCGTACAGGATCTCCGAGCACGGGCCGCCCGGGCCGGGCACGCCCATCGACCAGTAGTTCTCGCGCTTGCCGAGCTTGACGATCCGCTCGGCCGGAAGGCCCGTGACCTTCATCCAGTACTCGAGCGCCTCGTCGTCGCCGTGCAGGATCGACGGCCACAGCCGGCTCTCGTCGAGGCCGAACCCGCCGTCGGCGACCGACTTGGTGACCAGGTCCCACGCCAGCTCGATCGCGCCTTCCTTGAAGTAGTCGCCGAAGGAGAAGTTGCCGCACATCTCGAAGAAGGTGCCGTGCCGGGTGGTCTTGCCGACATCTTCGATGTCAGGGGTCCGGATGCACTTCTGGACGCTGGTGGCGCGCCGGTAGGGCGGCGTCTCCTGACCCAGGAAGTAGGGCTTGAACGGCACCATCCCTGCGTTCACGAACAGCAGGTTCGGGTCGTCGAGCAGCAGCGACGCCGACGGCACCGCGGTGTGCCCGGCCGCCTCGAAGTGCGCCAGGAACCGAGCGCGGATCTCCGCAGTGCTCAAGCCGCTGTCCATCAGTTGTCGCCTTTCGGAGGTTCGGATCCTTCGATCGCGGAGGGCTCGGGGCCATGCCCGGGTCGGGTGCCGGACGTTAGCTCCCGGTGCCGGGCCGCCGCGACCTCATATCGGTCGCGGAGGGCGACCTCGGCGTCCGCCATCCCCTGGTGGAACTCGTCGCGGAACATCCGGGCGCCCACCGAGGCGGCGCTCGCCCGGTCGCGCAGGCCGTCGGCGGTGAACGCCTCTGCCACCCGACGTGCCTTCACCATCCCGTAGACACCGGCGGCCGCGCCCGCAGCGAACCAGAAGCCACGCCTCACGGGTGCCTCACGCCTGCCTCACGGGTGGCACCGCCGGCCGCGTCATCCGGGCATCTCCGAGGCGGTCGGGCCGGTCATCGACGCCCGTTGCCGCGCCTCCCACTCGCGCCGCGCCTGCTTGGTGTCGATCTTGCGCTGCTTGCGCGAGCGCTTCACCTCACGCTTCATCTCGAAGCGGATCCGGTTGCGCACCTCCGGTGCCAGCGCGCGGCGGAGCCCCGCAGCGATCGACGCGGTGCGCACCAGGCTCTCGCGCAGCAGGATGTCGACGAACATCGGACCGGGCACGGTCGGGACGAGCGCCATCGGGCCCGTCGCCTTGCGCTGGCCGAGCTGGGTGATGACGTAGTCCTTGTCGTCGACGATCGTCAGGTCGGCGAGCCGGAGGGTCCGGCGAGCCTCGTCCAGCTGCTCGGCCTCCTCCATCAGCCGCGCCTGGAGCAGGTCGAGCTCCTCGCGCAGGGCGTCGACGTCGGCCGCAGCGTTCGACAGCACCTCGTCACCCTGCTCCCGAACGCGTCGCAGCTCGGCAGCCAGCCACCCGAGCGCAGCGAGCAGACCGACGACCAGGAGCACGGTGAGGAAGGCCAACCATCCCGGGACCACCAGCGCGCTCGTCATGGGAGCCAAGCCTATCGGCACCGTTCAGGACTGGTGACCGCGGATGATCCTCCGGACCCGCTCCCAGCGCTGCTTCACCGCCGCCTCGGCGCCGTGCTCGGTCGGGAGGTAGTACTCGGCGTCGGCGACGACGTCCGGCGCGTACTGCTGCTCGGCGACGCCGAACGGCTCGTCGTGGGCGTAGACGTACGACGTGCCGTGGCCGAGCTTGGCGGCCCCGGAGTAGTGCGCGTCGCGCAGGTGCGGCGGCACGGTGCCGATCTTGCCCGCCCGGACGTCCGCGACCGCGGCGCCGATCGCGGTCGTGACCGCGTTGGACTTCGGCGCCACTGCCAGCGCGATCGTCGCGTGGGCGAGCGTGAGCTGGGCCTCGGGCATCCCGATCAGCTGCACGGTCTGGGCCGCGGCGACCGCGGTCGGCAGCGCGGTCGGGTCGGCGAGCCCGATGTCCTCGCTCGCCAGGATCATCAGCCGCCGCGCGATGAACCGCGGGTCCTCCCCCGCCTCCAGCATCCGCGCCAGGTAGTGCACCGCAGCGTCGGCGTCGGAGCCGCGGACCGACTTGATGAAGGCGCTGATCACGTCGTAGTGCTGGTCGCCGTCACGGTCGTAGCGGACGGCGGCCTGGTCGGCCGCCGTCTCGGCCGTCTCCAGCGTGATCCGCTCGGCACCGGCGAGGCTCGCCGCACCGGCCGCGGCCTCCAGGTAGGTCAGGGAGCGGCGGGCGTCGCCTCCGGCCAGGCGCACGATGTGGTCGCGGGCGTCGTCGTCGAGGTCGAACCGCCCGGCCAGCCCGCGTTCGTCGGCCACCGCCCGCTCGACCACCTCGCGGATGTCGTCGTCGGTCAGCGACTCGAGCCGGAGCAGCAGGCTGCGGGAGAGCAGCGGCGAGATCACGCTGAAGGACGGGTTCTCGGTGGTGGCCGCGACCAGCGTGACCCACCTGTTCTCGACGCCGGGCAGCAGCGCGTCCTGCTGCGCCTTGCTGAATCGGTGGACCTCGTCGACGAACAGCACCGTCTCGCGCCCGGCCCCGACCAGGGTGGCCCGCGCGGCATCGATGGCCGCACGTACCTCCTTCACGCCGGCCGAGACGGCCGAGACCTCGACGAACCGACGGTCCGTCTGCCGGCTGAGGATCGAGGCGATCGTCGTCTTGCCGGTGCCGGGCGGTCCCCACAGCAGCAGCGACATCGCCTGGTCCCCCTCGACCAGCTGGCGCAGCGGGGACCCGGGCGCGCGCAGCTGAGGCTGGCCGACGAGCTCGTCGAGGTCGCGCGGACGCATCCGTACGGCGAGCGGCGCGGCCACGTGGACCGAGTCGCTCAGCGACCCGCCGGTCGCAGCCGGGCGACCGGCTTCGGGGGCGTCGAACAGCCCGGGCTCACTCACCCGCCGAGCCTAACCAAGCGCCGCTGGCACCCCTCAGGCGCGGCCGATGGTCTTTGCATCCAGGTCGAACCAGGTGTCGGCGTAGCCGGGCTGCTCGACCAGGTCCGTTGCCGGGCTCGAGCCGGGGTCCGGCTGACCCTCGGCATCCACGCCGAGCAGCCTGGCCGTGAACGGCTCCCGCGGGTGCTCGCCCAGTCGTCCGGGGAAGTGGCAGGCCACCTTGTGACGCTTGCCGATCTGGAGCAACGGCGGTTCGTGCCGGGCGCAGATCTCCTGGGCGATCGGGCAGCGGGTACGGAACCGGCAGCCCGACGGCGGGTCGATCGGGCTCGGCACGTCGCCGGTGAGGCGGATCCGCTCGCGGCGTTCGCCGGTCACCGCCTGCTTCACGTCGGGCACGGCCGAGAGCAGCGCCTGCGTGTAGGGGTGGTGGGCGTTGGAGTAGATGCTGTCGCGGTCGCCGATCTCGACGATCTTGCCGAGGTACATCACCGCCACCTCGGGACAGAAGTGCCGGACCACCGCCAAGTCGTGGGCGATGAAGAGGAACGCGACGCCGAACTCCTGCTGGATGTCCTGCAGCAGGTTGATGACCTGCGCCTGGATGGACACGTCGAGCGCCGACACCGGCTCGTCCGCCACCAGCAGCTTCGGGTTGAGCGTGAGCGCCCGCGCGATGCCGATGCGCTGCCGCTGCCCGCCGGAGAACTCGTTCGGGTAGCGGTTGTAGTGCTCGGGGCTGAGTCCCACGACCTCGAGCAGCTCCTGCACCCGACGCTTGATCTGGTTGCGGGGCAGGATGTTGTGAACCTGTAGCGGGGCGCTGACGATCGCACCGACGGTCTGGCGCGGGTTCAACGAGGTGTAGGGATCCTGGAAGATCATCTGCACGTTGCGGCGCAGCGGCTTGAGCTCCCGGTTGGAGAGCTTGGCCAGGTCGACGCCCTCGAACTGCATCGAGCCGCCGGTCGGCTTGTACAGCCGGGTGATCAGGCGTCCGGTCGTCGACTTGCCGCAGCCGGACTCGCCCACCAGGCCGAGGGAGCCCCCCTTCGGCACCTCGAAGGAGATGCCGTCGACGGCCTGCACGTCACCGATCTTGCGACGGATCAGCCCCGGCGACCTCACCGGGAAGTACATCCGGAGGTTCTCGACGGTCAGGACCGGCTCCGCGTCCGGGTCGAGCTCGCTCGCCGCGTGCCCGTGCTCGGCCACGTCCGCGAACGACGGCACGTCGCTCTCGGGCTCGGGGGTGTCGGTCGCCTGGTAGGCCGCCATGTCCCCCGACCCCTGCTCGGGACTCATGCTCGCCATCACGGCTCCTCAACCAGGTCAGGAGCGATCTCGGGCAGGACCTCGGCCTCGTAGATCGCGTCGGAGTTCGACAGGTGGCAGCGCTTCAGGTGCTGGGGGCCGCGTCCGCCGGGGATCAGCTCGGGCAGCGTGGTCGAGCACAGGTCGCCCGGCACCTTGTCGCGGTGAACGCAGCGCGGGTGGAAGGCGCAACCGGTCGGCGGTGACAACAGGCTGGGCGGGTTGCCGGGAATCGGGATCATCCGCGCGCTCGTGTCGGAGGTGACGTCCGGGACGCTCGAGAGCAGCCCCCACGTGTAGGGCATCTCCGGGTGGACCATGATCTCCTTGCACGGGCCGTACTCGACCGCGCGGCCGGCGTACATCACCAGTACGTCGTCGGCCATCTCCGCGATCACCCCGAGGTCGTGGGTGATGATGATGACGGCGGAGTTGAACTCGCGCTGGAGGTCCTGCAGCAGGTCGAGGATCTGGGCCTGCACCGTCACGTCGAGCGCGGTCGTCGGCTCGTCGGCGATCAGCAGCGACGGGTCGTTGATCAGCCCCATCGCGATCATGGCGCGCTGCCGCATGCCGCCCGAGAACTGGTGGGGGAAGTCGTCGACCCGACGGTCCGGCTTCGGGATCCCGACCCGGTCCAGCATCTCGATCGCCTTGCGTCGGGCGTCGCGCTTGCTGGCGCTGGGGTGGTGCACGCGGTAGGCCTCGGCGAGCTGTCCGCCCACCCGGTAGAACGGGTGCAGCGCGGCCAGTGCGTCCTGGAAGATCATCGCGATCTCGTTGCCGCGCAGCTTGCGGAGCTTGGCCTCCGACATGCCGACGACCTCGGTGCCGCGCACCCGGATCGATCCGGTGATGCGGGCGGACCGGGCGTCGTGCAGACCGAGCACGGCCATGCTCGAGACGGACTTGCCCGAGCCCGACTCACCCACGATGCCGAGGGTCTTGCCGAGCTCGACCTGGTAGCTGAGGTTGGACACCGCGGTGACCACGCCGTCCTCGGTCGGGAACTGGACGGTCAGGTCCTCGACCACCAGCAGCGGGTCGTCCACGGAACCTCCTTCGGGCGCAGCGGTGGGCGCGGTCATCGGTTCGGCCGCGCTCACGAGAGTCGCACCCGTGGGTCGAGGACGCTGTAGATCACGTCGACGATCAGGTTGCTGGTGATCAGGATCGCGGCGCCGAAGAGCGCAGTGGCAGAGACCACCGGAAGGTCCTTCTGGTAGACCGCCTCGAGGCCCCAGAGCCCGATCCCCTCGATGTCGAAGATGCGTTCGGTGAAGATGGTGCCGGCCAGCAGCGTGCCGAAGTCGATACCGAAGATCGTGACGACCGGGACCAGCGCGGACCGCAGGCCGTGCTTGTAGATCACGGTGCGGTTGGGGAGTCCCTTGGCCTTCGCCGTGCGGATGTAGTCCTCGCTCAGGACCTCGACCATGGAACCGCGGGAATAACGCGTGTACTGCGTGCAGCCGAAGATGCCGAGCGCGATCCACGCCAGCAGCATCCCGCTGGCCCACTTCCCTGGGTTGTCGGTGATCGGGAAGTAGCCCGTGTCGGAGATGACGGGCACTTGGAGGTTGATGGTGACGAAGAGCCATGCCAAGAGCGCGAACAGGTAGTACGGGATCGAACTGATGGCGAGGAACGAGGAGACCAGGGCCTTGTCCGCGAGCGTGCCTCTTCGTTTGGCTGCGGCGACGCCGATGGGTATGCCGAGGAGGAGGTAGAGCGTGGCGCCGCCGAGCGCGACCGACAGGGTCGCGGGCATGCGCGTCTTCATCTCGTCGAAGACGTCCTGCTTGGTCCGGTAGGAGATGCCGAGGCACGGGGCCTCGCAGTCGTAGACCTTCGTGTTCTTGCTGAACTTGATCTCGCGGCCGGTGAAGACGCCGTCGATGAAGGTGCCGTACTCCTGGTACCACGGGTTGTTGAAGCCCAGCGTCTCGCGGAACACCTCGAGCCGCTCGGGCGTGCACCGGTTGCTGGTCTCGCGGTCGCAGATCGACTGCGCGGGCTCGCTGGGCCCGAACCAGAAGAGGAGGAAGATGCTCAGCGAGACCAGGAAGAGCACCACGATGCCCGACAGGACTCGCTTCACAAGGTAGGCGAACACAGTTCCTCCGAGGTGTCGGTCAGGGAGGTCGCACAAGACGACCGGCGTACCGGTGGGGGCCCCGGGGTCCGGGACCCCCACCGGGGGCGGTGGCCGGGTCAGCCCGTACGGGCCGACCCGGCACCAGGATCACTCAGCGACGAAGAGATCCTTGTAGTTGGGTGCGCCGAGCGCGCCGTCACCCGTCGGGTTCCCGATCTTCTCACCGAAGGTGAAGAGGTCGTTGCGGAACGCGGTCGGGATGATCGGGTAGTACTCGGTCGCGATGCGCTCGTCGAGCGCACCCCAGGCGTCCGGCTGCTCCTCGAGCGGGAGAAGCGGGATGGCCTCGAACTCAGCGTCGATCTCCTCCTCGGAGAAGAACGCCGTGTTGTAGGTCGCGCCCGTGCGGAGCAGGGACGGGAGCATGGTCAGGCCGGACGGCCAGTCGGAGCACCAGTTGACGCCACGGAGGTTCAGCGTCTTGTTGATCCGGTTGTCCGGGTCGGTCCAGATCGTGTACAGCGAGGTCTCGATCGGGATCGGGATGCCCTTCACCTTGAAGCCGGCGTCGGTCAGACCCTTCTCGATCTGCTCCTGCGCCGCCTCGGTGGTCGGGGTGCCCTCGTTGTAGACCATGGTGATCTCGTACTCACCGGGCTCGTAACCGGCCTCGGCAAGCAGCTCCTTGGCCTTCTCCGGGTCAGTGGTGATCTGCTCACCGTCGACCTGGTAGTCCGACTTGCCGGCCATGCCCGGAGGCATCACCGAGTTCGCCGGGACCCGGGTCACGCCGGGAACCTCGCCCGACGCCTGCCACACGCTCTCGTACGGGTAGGCGTACGCGAGTGCCTTGCGGACCTCGATCTCGGTGATCTTGGTGTAGTCAGGAGCCCAGAAGCTGGTGCACTGGGCGGACTGCTGCACCAGACGGTCGCCGAGGGCCGACCGCAGGTCGGTGTAGTTCTCGGAGTTGATGCCGGTCGACAGCGCGGTCTGCGACTCGTCGTTGCCGCTCAGGATCAACTCGTCGACCTGGGTGGAGTCCTCGGAGAACTTGAAGACCCACTGGTCGGCGTACTGGTGGCGGGCCGGGTCCGACTCGGCGATCCACTCGTCGTTGCGAACCAGCACGAGCTCCTCGCTCGGGCGGAACGACTCGACCTTGTAGGGGCCGTTCGAGAGCGGCATGGCGCCGTACTCGGGCGGCTGGGACTCGTCACCGAGAGGCGCCGGGCCCATGGCCATGAACGCACCCCAGTAGTCCATGTCGGGGAAGGGGGTCTCCATCTGGATGGTGACCGTACGCGCGTCGTTGTCGAACGAGATCGCGTCGTACTCCTTGCCCTTGTCGGTGTAGGGACCGGCGTAGTCGGCCGCACCTGCGAAGAAGTGCTTGGAGTACTCGGTGCCGGGACCGGACGGGAACGCGTCGGAGTCGAGCGAGCGCTCGATGCCCCACGCGACCTCTTCGGCGGTGATCGGAGCACCGGTCTCCCAGGTGGCGTCCTCACGGATCGTGAAGGTCCACTCGGTGAAGTCCTCGTTCGGCTGACCGAGGTCCTCGGCCAGGTCCGGCACGAGCACCATCTCGCCGGACTCGTTGTCACGCGCGTACTGCGTGAGCGAGCGGTGAGTCAGTGCCTGCTGGATCGAGTTGCCGGTCACCGACCAGCCGTTGGTGGGGTCGAGGTCCTCCGGGCCCGGGTCGTCGGGCAGGTAGACCGTGATGGTTCCACCCTCGGTCGCCCCCTCGACCTCCGGAGCCGGACCCTGACGGTCGGGATCCTTGTCGATGGTCTCGGCGGCGTCTTCGAACTCGCCGCCCTCACCCTCGCCCTCGTTGCCGTCGCTCCCGCCGCATGCGGCGAGGGAGACCAACACGGCACTCGTGGCCAGTGTGGCCAGCGCCTTGCTCCGTCTCATGTTCCAGCCTTTCTTTCTCTGGTTGCGCGCCCGAAAGTCACGGGAGCGACATCTGTGTCCGCCTAGCGACGGGTCTTGGGGTCCAGGGCGTCGCGGATGGCGTCGCCGAGGAGGTTGAGGGAGAGCACGAGGAGGACCACGCCGACCATCGGCTCGATGAGGAACAGCGGGTAGCTGTCCCAGTACGGCGTCGCCTTGAGGATCGTCTGGCCCCAGGAAGCGCCGTCGGTGACGCCGATGCCGAGGAAGGCCAGGCCCGCCTCGAGTGCGACGAACGCCGGCAGCATGAGGGAGACGGCCACCACGATCGGGGCGACCAGGTTGGGCAGCAGTTCGCGGAACAGGATCCGCCGGGTCGGCATGCCGATGACCCGCGCGGCGTGGACGAACTCGCGCTCGCGCAGCGAGAGCACCTCGCCGCGGACGAGTCGGGCCACCCCCATCCAGCCGAAGACCGCGAGCACCCCGATCAACGAGACCTTCTGGATCGTCGGATAGTTGTCGGACGCCGCGAACCGTTCGTTGATGATCGGCGCGATCGCCAGCGCGGCGAGCAGGAACGGGATGGTCAGGAAGAAGTCGATGATGAACGACAGGACCTTGTCGACGATGCCGCCCATGAACCCGGCGATCAGGCCCATCAGGACGCCGACGATGGAGGCGGCCAGGGTGGCCGCGCCCGCGATCATCAGCGACGTGCGGCAGCCGTAGAGCCAGTGCGCCAGGTTGTCCGACCCGGTGCGCGGGTTGATGCCGAACGGGTGCTCCGGGTCGAAGCCGTGCGCGGGAGGCCCGGCCTTGGGGAGGCCCGCGTCGGGAGAGGCGTAGTTGCACTCCACGACCTCGCACACCGAGACGGTGTCGAGCGAGACGCCGAACATCTTGGCCAGCAGCGGCGCGAAGACCGCGACGAAGACGAAGAACATCACCACCGCGAAGCAGACCACCGCGACCTTGTCGCGACGGAGCCGGGTCAGCGCGATCCGCAACGGCGAACGGCCGGCGAACTCATCCCCTCGGGTTTCATCGTCGGTCGCACCATCGTGCAGCTTCTCGGCGACCTGGATGCCCGCGCTGGGGTCCGACATGCTCACCTCGCTCGGCCCGGAGGCCACGGAATTGAGGTCCGGCACCCAGCCGTTCCCCGGCGCTCCCGATGGGCGCCGTCCGAGACTCTAGGCGAGCGCGACAGTGATGGGGATCACCGTGCGGTAACGATGTGGTCACGGTAGCCGCTTCCGGCCGAACGGCCCGACCACTGGAGGGCTTCCCCTGAGTCAGGCCTCGGACTCGACATCCTTCGCAGGAAGGGCGTCGACCCCGGCCTCCTTACGCTGTTCGGGAGTGATGGGAGCGGGCGCCGCCGTGAGCGGGTCGTAGCCGCCGCCGGACTTCGGGAACGCGATCACCTCGCGGATCGAGTCGGCGCCCGCGAGCAGGGCGCTGATCCGGTCCCAGCCGAACGCGATCCCGCCGTGCGGCGGCGCGCCGTACTTGAAAGCCTCGAGGAGGAAGCCGAACTTCTCCTGCGCCTCCTCCTCGCCGATGCCCATCAGCGCGAACACCCGCTTCTGGATGTCCTCGCGGTGGATACGGATCGAGCCGCCGCCGATCTCGTTGCCGTTGCAGACGATGTCGTAGGCCCAGGCCAGGGCGTTGCCGGGGTCCTGGTCGAAGGCGTCGGGGTCCTGCGGGCTGGTGAAGGCGTGGTGGACCGCGGTCCACTCCCCCTGGCCCACGGCGACGTCGCCGGCGGCGGTCGCGTCCGACGCGGGCTCGAGCAGCGGGGCGTCGACGACCCAGACGAAGCTCCAGGCGCTCTCGTCGATCAGGCCGCAGCGGCGGCCGATCTCGAGTCGGGCGGCGCCGAGCAGCGCCCGGCTGGACTTGACGGCACCGGCGGCGAAGAAGACGCAGTCACCGGGTTGGGCGCCCACGTGTGCAGCGAGGCCGGCCCTCTCCTCGTCGGACAGGTTCTTGGCGACCGGGCCGCCCAGCTCGCCGTCCTCCTGGACCAGCACGTAGGCGAGGCCACGGGCCCCGCGCTGCTTGGCCCACTCCTGCCAGGCGTCGAGCTGCTTGCGGGGCTGGCCGGCACCGCCGGGCATCACCACGGCACCGACGTACGGGGCCTGGAAGACGCGGAACGGCGTGTCCTTGAAGTAGTCCGTGCACTCGACGAGCTCCTGGCCCATCCGCAGGTCGGGCTTGTCGGAGCCGTAGCGGGCCATCGCGTCGGCGAAGGTGATCCGCGGGATCGGGCGCGGGATCTCATGACCGATCAGCTGCCACAGGGCCGCGAGGATCTCCTCCGAGAGCGCGAGCACGTCGTCCTGCTCGACGAAGCTCATCTCGACGTCGAGCTGGGTGAACTCGGGCTGGCGGTCGGCGCGGAAGTCCTCGTCGCGGTAGCAGCGCGCGATCTGGTAGTAGCGCTCCATGCCGGCGACCATGAGCAGCTGCTTGAAGAGCTGGGGGCTCTGCGGCAGGGCGTACCAGCTCCCGGGCTGCAGGCGGGCCGGCACCAGGAAGTCGCGAGCACCCTCGGGGGTGCTGCGGGTCAGCGTGGGGGTCTCGATCTCGACGAAGTCGTGCGCGTCGAGGACCGCGCGGGCGGCCTGGTTGACCTTGCTGCGGAGTCGGAGGGCGGCGCCGGGCGTCGTCCGGCGGAGGTCGAGGTAGCGGTGCTTGAGCCGGACCTCCTCCCCCACGTCGACGTGGTCGCTGATGGGGAACGGCAGGGCCGCCGACGCCGATAGCACCTCGACGCCCGCCTGTCCGGGCAGGGCGACGACCTCGATCGCACCCGTGGGCAGGTTGGGGTTCTCGTTGCCCGCCTTGCGGGCGGTGACCTCGCCGGTCACCTTGAGGCAGTACTCCGAGCGCAGGGCGTGCGCGACCGCCTCGTCGCGGATGACCACCTGGACGATGCCGCTGGCCTCGCGCAGGTCGATGAACGCAACCCCGCCGTGATCGCGCCGGTTGGCCACCCAGCCGGCGAGGGTCACGGTCTGGCCGACGTGCTCAGCGCGCAGGGCGCCGGCGTCGTGGGTGCGGATCACTGGTCTGTCTCCGTTTCGTTGGTCGGGTCGGTCGAGACCCGGATGGTCGGTCGCAGGTCCTCGGCAGGAGGCTCCCAGGTCGCCGGCTCGGCCGGCACCTGGTTTCCGCTGCGGATGTCCTTGACCTCGTGCTGGATGACGCCGTCGGCGTCCGTGGTCGAGAACCACACGTAGGGGATGCCGCGTCGGTCGGCGTGACGGATCTGCTTGCCGAACTTCGCCGCGGAAGGGGCGACCTCGCACGGGATGCCGCGGGCCCGCAACGCGGTGGCGACAGCGTCGCTGGCGCCGCGCGACTCCTCGTCGCTGACGGCCACGAGGACGGCGCTCGGCACCGACCGGTCAGCGGTCACCAGTCCACGATGAATGAGCGGCACCAGCACCCGGCTGACGCCGAGCGAGATGCCCACGCCGGGGTACGTCGTCCGCCCGTCGCTGGCGAGCGCGTCGTACCGGCCCCCCGAGCAGATCGAACCGAGCGACTCGAACCCGTCGAGCCGGGTCTCGAACACGGTGCCGGTGTAGTAGTCCAGGCCGCGGGCGATCGAGAGGTCCGCCTCGATCCGGACCTGGTCGGTCGACAGGCCCGCGGTGCCGCGCAGCAGCTGGGCGAGCTCGTCGAGGCCCTCGTCGAGCAGCGGGTGCTCGACGCCGAGAGCGCGGACCTGCGCGACGAAGGAGTCGTCGGCGGCGCGGATGGCGGCGAGCGCGAGGCACTGCTCGGCCTGGGCGGACGTCAACCCGGCCTCCGCGACCAGCTGGCCGGCGACCTGCTCGGGCGACAGCTTGTCGAGCTTGTCGACCAGCCGCATCACCTCGTCGACGTCGGACGCGCCGATGCCGAGGTAGAAGCCCTGGATCAGCTTGCGGTTGTTGACCTGCAGCCGGAAGCCGGGCAGGCCGATCGAGCCGGGGTTGGCGAGCCTGCCGAGCGCGTCGAGCATCACCCGGGTGACCTCGACGTCGTGGTGGAACGGGAGCTCGTCGCGGCCGACGATGTCGATGTCGGCCTGGAGGAACTCGCGGAACCTGCCCTCCTGCGGCCGCTCGCCGCGCCACACCTTCTGGATCTGGTAGCGGCGGAACGGGAACTCGAGCTTGCCGGCGTGCTCGAGGACGTAGCGGGCGAACGGGACGGTCAGGTCGAAGTGGAGACCGATCCCCGAGTCCTTGCCGCCCTCCGCCTCCTGCAGGCGGCGGAGGACGTAGACCTCCTTGGAGGTCTCGCCCTTCCGCAGCAGCTGGTCCAGCGGCTCGACCGCACGGGTCTCGACGCTGGCGAAGCCGTGCAGCTCGAAGGTCGTCGCGAGGGTCGCGATGACGTGCTGCTCGACCACCCGCTGCGCAGGCAGGAACTCGGGGAAGCCGCTGAGCGGCGCCGGCTTGCTCAACTCACATTCCTCGGGTGACTCGTCCGGCGGGGCTCCCCGAGAAGTCGGGGTCATCCAGGAGCTCCAGCAGGAAGGGGTTGGTCGCGCGCTCGCGACCGATGGACGTCTGTCCGCCGTGGCCGGGCAGCACCACGACGTCGTCGGCGAGGGTGAGCACCTTGTCGCGCAGGCTGCGCAGCATCGTCGGGTGGTCACCACCGGGCAGGTCGGTGCGGCCGATCGACCCCTCGAACAGCAGGTCGCCCGAGAACATCACCTCGCTGATGTCTGCCTGGTCGTACGGCGTGCGGAACGTCACCGACCCCTCGGTGTGCCCGGGCGTGTGGTCGACGACGAACCGCAGGCCGGCCAGCTCGAGGTCGAGACCGTCCGCCAGCTCGCGGACGTCGTCGGGCTCGGCGAACGAGAAGGAGCCGTCGGGCATGCCGAGCAGCATCGCCGCGGACTCGCGGGACATGCCGCCGAGGGGATCGCTCAGCAGATGGCGGTCGCGCGGGTGGATCCACGCGGTCGCGTCGTAGGTGCCGGCGACGGGTGCGACGCTCCACATGTGGTCGATGTGACCGTGGGTGACCAGGACCGCCACCGGCTTCAGCTTGTGCTCGCGGATCACCTCGGCGACACCGGCGGCGGCGTCCTTCCCCGGGTCGATCACGACGCACTCCGCACCCGCGGCGGTGGCCGCGACGTAGCAGTTCGTGCCCCAGGGCCCTGCGGGGAAGCCGGCGATCAGCATCGACCCAGCCTATCGGCCGGAGCCCTCTCCCTTAGCATTGCCCATTGTGACTGCCAGCGAGTTCGGCCGCGTCGACGACGACGGCACTGTCTACGTGAAGACCGCCGACGGCGAGCGGCCGGTGGGACAGATGCCTGATGCGTCGCCTGAGGAGGCGATGGCCTTCTACACGCGGCGGTACGACGCGCTGGCGCTCGAGGTCGACCTGCTGCACAAGCGGGTCAACTCAGGGGTGCTGTCGCCGGACGAGGCCGCGAACGCCGTACGCATCGTGCGGGCGCAGCTCGTCGACGCCCACGCCGTCGGCGACCTCGCCGGGCTGAGCGCCCGCCTCGACGAGCTGGGGCCGGTGATCGCCACCCAGCGCGAGGCGCGGCGCGCAGAGAAGGCGCGCAAGTCCGTCGAGGCGAAGGAGCAGAAGGAGAAGCTCGCCGCCGAGGCGGAGGCCATCGCGCAGGGGCGGGACTGGAAGAACGGCGCCAACCGGCTGCGCGAGCTGCTCGACCAGTGGAAGCAGCTGCCGCGGATCGAGAAGGCGGCCGACGACGCCCTGTGGAAGCGGTTCTCCTCGGCCCGGTCCGCCTACACCAAGGCCCGCAAGGCGCACTTCGCGGAGCAGGACGAGAAGCGCGACGCCGCGCGGGTCGTGAAGGAGCGGTTGGTCAAGGAGGCCGAGAGCCTCGTCGGCTCCACAGAGTGGGGTCCGACCGCCGGCGCCTACCGCGACCTGATGCGCCAGTGGAAGGCCGCCGGCCCGGCGCCCAAGGGCGTCGACGACGAGCTCTGGAAGCGCTTCCGCGGCGCGCAGGACACCTTCTTCGGTGCCCGGGACGAGGCCAATGCCGCGCTCGACGCCGAGTTCGCCGCCAATGCGGTCGTCAAGGAGCAGCTGATCGTCGAGGCCGAGGCCCTGCTGCCGGCACTCAAGGACGGCTCGGGCGACCTCGACGCCATCAAGCGCAGCTTCCGGGACATCGCCGACCGGTGGGATGAGGCCGGCAAGGTCCCCCGCGACCGGATCAAGGACCTCGAGGGCCGCATGCGCGTGGTCGAGCAGGCGATCCGCAAGGTCGAGGACGAGCAGTGGCGCCGTACCGACCCCGAGAAGTCGGCCCGCGCCGACGACATGGTCGTCAAGCTCGAGACCGCCATCGCCGAGGCCCAGGCGAAGCTCGAGAAGGCCCGCGCTGCTGGCGACGCCAAGCGGATCAAGGAGCTCGAGGAGAACCTCGAAGGCCGCCGGTCCTTCCTCGAGATGGCCAAGCGGGCGTCTGCCGACTACCGCTGACCTGTTGGGGGTGGTGGGGCCTCCTGCAGGAATCCCCGGTCGACCGGGGATTCCTGCGCTTGTCGGCCACTGCAATGCCCAACAAGTGCCAGGATTGCCCGTCCGGTGTGAATGCTGGGATAGCTGGGGCACTCAGGCGGTACGCCGAGACCGGGCCACGGACTCGATGAGGTTCCGCAGCCGGGCAACGAGACGCTCCGGGTTGGCCAAGTCGAACCAGGTCACTCGCAGGCATCGCCAACCGGTGATCTCCGCGATCCGCTCCTCACGGCGCTTCTCACGGAGCACGATCCGCGTGACGTCCTCCTCGTCATCCTCGGCGGTCCGGCGACGCTGGTACTTGACCTTGCCGTCGAACTCGATCCAGATCCCGAGCGCGGGGTAGGCGAAGTCCAGCCGTGCAACCAGGCGACCGTTGTCGAAGACCTCGTACTGGGGTTCGGGGAGGGGAAACTGGTGCTTCCACAAGAAGTAGAAGGTGCGGCTTTCACCAGGCGACTCGATACGCGGGTCCGCCAGCTTGATCACGAGCTCGCACTTGAGCGAGAACGGCCAACGAGCGATGGAATCGTCGTACCGGGTTCGAAGCTGCTCGGGCGTGAAGTCGGCGCGATGCAGGAAGTGATTGGCGACGACGAGTGAGGCTTCGACAGACCCGACCGTTGTGACCTCGAGAGCGGTGCGGAGCGGCGAGCTGATCTGGAGACCGTGGGCGGTCACGACGTCCCCCTCCGCGACGGCGCCGCGATGTTGCTGGATACCGGCCTCTCGCCGTCCTGTCCTCCCATCGAAGCGAGTGAGGTGGGCATCCCCGAGGTCGAAGCCCCACAGCGGTCCGTCCAGCAGCGGCACCGCTGATGTGTGACTGATGAAGACGTTGGTCCGCGCCTGGCGATAGGCAGCCCGCGAGCGGACGGCGTACTGCTGCTCCGGGGACATGGATCGCCAAGCCGGGCCGTCCACATAAGCGCCACGCCGGGGCCTCTCGACCGTGCCCGCCTTGAGCGCCCGGGCAAGGCTTCGATCAGACTCCCCCGCCGCAAGCAATTCCAGGCGAAGCCAGATCGGGGTGAGGCGCAGATCCACGGGCGACAGATGCATGCCGGGTTGGCTGCCCGACGAGGGCACCTGCTCAAACTACGGTCCGGCGAACCTGTGGATGGGAGCGTGAACCGCTGACTGGACGGGGCCAACTGGCGCTTGTCGGCCGTTGCGATGACCGACATGTGCAGGAATCCCCGGTCGACCGGGGATTCCTGCGCCAGGCGCCCACCCGCCCCGAACTACTGGGTGACGCGGTAGGCGTCGAAGACGCCGGGGATGCTGCGGACGTTCTTGAGGACCGTGTCGAGGTGCTTGGCGTCGGCCATCTCGAAGGTGAAGCGGGTCTTGGCGACCCGGTCGCGGGTGGTGGTGAGGTTGGCCGACAGGATGTTCACGTGGGCGTCGGACAGCACCATGGTGATGTCGGACAGCAGGCGTGAGCGGTCGAGCGCCTCGACCTGGATGTTGACCAGGAAGGTCGTCTGACCGGTCGGTGCCCACTCGACCTCGAGCAGCTTCTCCGGCTGCCCCATCAGGTTCGCGGCGTTGGTGCAGTCGGTGCGGTGCACCGATACCCCGCCGCCCTTGGTGACGAACCCGAGGATCGAGTCCGGCGGGACCGGCGTACAGCACTTCGCGAGCTTCACCCACACGTCGGCGGCGCCCTTGACCACGACACCCGCGTCGGTGCCGGGCGCGAGCCGCCGGGGACGGCTGCGGCGACCCGTGATGGTGACCGCCTCGGCGAGGTCCTCCTGCGCGCCCTCGTCGCCGCCGTGCATCTCGATGACTCGGCGTACGACGGCCTGGGCGCCGAGGTTGCCCTCCCCCACGGCCGCGTAGAGCGCGGTCACGTCGGCGAGCCGGAAGTGCTCGGCGACCTGGTTGAGCGACTCGTGCGTCAGCAGGCGCTTGAGGGGCAGCCCCTCCTTGCGCATCAGCTTGGCGATCTCGTCCTTGCCGTGGTCGATCGCCTCCTCGCGCCGCTCCTTCGTGAACCACTGCTTGATCTTCGAGCGGGCGCGCTGGGACTTGACGAAGTTCAGCCAGTCGCGGGACGGACCGGCCGTCGGCGACTTGGACGTGAAGACCTCGACCACGTCGCCGTTCTCGAGAGTCGACTCCAGCGGGACCAGGCGCCCGTTGACCCGGGAGCCGATGGTGTGGTGCCCGACCTCGGTGTGGACGGCGTAGGCGAAGTCGACCGGCGTCGAGCCCGACGGCAGGGCGATGACGTCGCCGCGCGGCGTGAAGACGTAGGTCTCGGTCTGGTTGATCTCGAACCGCAGCGACTCGAGGAACTCCCCCGGGTCGTCGACCTCGCTCTGCCAGTCCAGGAGCTGGCGGACCCAGCTCATGTCGTCGATGTCGCCCCGCTTGTCGGTGTCGGCGCCGACGCGACCGTCCTCCTTGTACTTCCAGTGGGCCGCGACGCCGTACTCCGCGCGGCGGTGCATCCCGAACGTGCGGATCTGCATCTCCACCGGCTTGCCCTGCGGCCCGATGACCGAGGTGTGGAGCGACTGGTACATGTTGAACTTCGGCATCGCGACGTAGTCCTTGAACCGGCCGAGCACCGGGTTCCACCGCGAGTGCAGCACGCCGAGCACGCCGTAGCAGTCGCGGTCCTCCTCGACCAGGATCCGGATGCCGACCAGGTCGTAGATGTCGGAGAAGTCGCGGCCGCCGACGATCATCTTCTGGTAGATCGAGTAGTAGTGCTTCGGGCGGCCGGTGACCGTCGCCTTGATCTTGGCCTCGCGCAGGTCCTTCTCGACCTGGGTGATCACCTCGGCGAGGAACTGGTCGCGCGACGGCGCGCGCTCGGCCACCATCCGCACGATCTCGTCGTAGATCTTCGGGTGCAGGGTCGCGAACGCCAGGTCCTCGAGCTCCCACTTGATCGTGTTCATGCCGAGCCGGTGGGCCAGCGGCGCGTAGATGTCGAGCGTCTCGCGGGCCGTGCGCTCCTGGCTCTTCTGCGGGACGTAGCGCAGCGTGCGCATGTTGTGGAGCCGGTCGGCGAGCTTGATCACGAGTACCCGGATGTCGCGCGACATCGCAACGATCATCTTGCGGATGGTCTCGGCCTGGGCCGAGTCGCCGTAGACGACCTTGTCGAGCTTGGTGACGCCGTCGACGAGCCGGGCGACCTCGTCGCCGAACTCCTGGCGGCACTGCTCCAAGGTGTACGGCGTGTCCTCGACGGTGTCGTGGAGAAGGGCGGCCACCAGCGTCGGCTCGGTCATGCCGATGCCGGCGAGGATCGTGGTCACCGCGAGCGGGTGGGTGATGTAGGGGTCGCCGCTCTTGCGCATCTGGGTGCCGTGCAGGCGCTCGGCGGTGGTGTAGGCCCGCTCCAGCAGCGCGAGGTCTGCCTTCGGGTGGTTGGCGCGGACCGCGCGGAACAGCGGCTCGAGCACCGGGTTGGACGTCGAGGTGCGGGTGCCCATCCGGGCGAGCCGCGCGCGCATGCCGCGACCGCCCACGACGGTGTCGCTGGTGGTCGCCGGGACCTCGATCGGGCGCGCGGGAACCGGCCGGTCGCTGGCCCGTTCCTCACTCATGCACAGAGTCTATTGGTCCAGCCGCACGGTCAGACGACCGCGAGGGAGGTCACGGGTACGTCGCCGACGGTCGCGCGCCCGGGAAGGAACGAGAGCTCCATCAGGAACGCCATCGCGGCGACCGTGCCGGCGCACGCACGCACCAGCTCGGCCGTGGCTCGGGCGGGGCCGCCGGTCGCGGGGA
>NZ_JACEHF010000069.1 GCF_014180685.1 Nocardioides pelophilus
CGGCCTGTGGGCCGTCGGCGACATCACCGGCAAGGGCCTGTTCACCCACATGTCGATGTACCAGGCCGAGATCGCGGTGCGGTCGATCCTCGGCAAGGACGGCCCCTGGGCCGACTACACCGCGGTCAGTCGCGCGACCTTCACCGACCCGGAGGTCGGCTCCGTCGGGCTCACCGAGGCGCAGGCACGAGAGGCCGGGATCCGGGTCACGACCGGCAGCTACTCGCTGCCGAGCTCCAGCCGGGGCTGGATGCACAAGACCGGCAACCACGGTGTGATCAAGGTGGTCGCCGACGCAGACCGGGGCGTCCTCGTCGGAGGCACCACGGTCGGGCCTTCCGGCGGGGAGATGATCGGCCTGATCGCCACGGCGGTCCACGCCGGGGTGCCGGTCGCGAAGCTGCGCACGATGCACTACGCCTACCCGACCTTCCACCGCGCGATCGAGAACGCGATCAACGAGCTGGAGGTCTGAGTCAGCGCCTTGGTTTCGAGGCTCGCTTCGCTCGCACCTCAACCAGCGGCGCTGACTCTGCGCTCGCACTCAACCAGCGGCGCTGACTCTGTGCTCGCACCTCAACCAGCGGCGGGGCGGTCCGGGAGCACCGCACCCGGGTTCAGGATCCCGGCCGGGTCGAGCGCGTCCTTGATCCGCCAGGTCAGCGCCATCACGTCGGCGCCGAGCTGGTCGGGCAGGGCGGCCTTCTTGGCGCGTCCCACGCCGTGCTCGCCCGTGATCGTGCCGCCGAGCGAGATCGCCAGCGCCATCACCTCGCCGAACGCGTGCCGGGCGCGGGCGACCGAGTCGGGGTCGGCTGCGTCGTACACGATGATCGGGTGGGTGTTGCCGTCGCCGGCGTGGGCGACGACCGCGATCTCGACGCCCGCTCGCGCGGCGATCACCGCGATGCCGTCGACCAGGTCCGGCAGCAGCGGCACCGGGACGCCGACGTCCTCGAACAGCACGCTGCCCCGGTGCTCCAGCGCGAGGAACGCGTTGCGGCGGCCGGCGACGAACATCGCGGCCTCCTCGGGGTCGGTCGTCGCGAACACCTCCCGAGCCCCGGCCTCCTCGCAGCTTGCCCGCATGAGCTCGACCTCCGCCGCGCAGGAGGCGGCGGGCGCATCGGACTGGGCGATGAGGAGTGCGCCCGAGGTGCGGTCCAGGCCGTGGGAGCGCCAGCCCTCCACCGCGTTGATCGTCGTGCTGTCCATCAGCTCGAGCATGGATGCGCGGACCTTGCTCCTGATCGCCACCACGGCCCGGGAGGCCGCGGTCATCGTCGGGAAGCTGCTGACCAGGGTCGCCCCGGCGGTCTGAGCAGGGATCAGCCGCAGGATCGCGCGGGTGATGATGCCGAGCGTCCCCTCGCTGCCGACGAAGAGCTTCATGAGCGACAGCCCGGCGACGTCCTTGATCTGCTTGCCGCCGAGCCTGACCAGGGTGCCGTCGGCGAGGACGACGTCCATGCCGAGGACGTAGTCGGTGGTCACGCCGTACTTGACGCAGCAGAGCCCACCGGCATTGGTGGCGAGGTTGCCGCCGATGGAGCAGATCTCGTACGACGACGGGTCGGGTGGGTACCACAGCCCGTGCGCGGCGGCAGCCTGCTTGACCTCGACGTTGAGGGCACCGGGCTCCACGATCGCCACCTGGCAGGCCGGGTCGATCTCGATCGCGCTCATCCGCTCCAGCGAGATGGTGATGCCGCCGTCGACCGCGGACGAGCCGCCGGAGAGGCCGGTGCCGGCACCGCGCGGGACGACCGGAACGCGGTGCGCAGCAGCCCACCGCACCGCCCGCTGCACCTGGTCGGCGGTCTCCGCGCGCACCACCGCGACCGGGTGTCCGGCCGATCCGTCGCGCGCGAAGTCCTCGCGGTACTTCTCGATCTCGGTCGCGCCCGTGACGACCACCCCGTCGGGGAGGTCGGCGACCAGCTGGGCGAGGACGGCGTCCACGCCCGCAGCCTACGATGGCGTCGCCGGCAGGGAGTGGCACCGAGGACGGTGCCGAGAAGTGGGGAGAGAGCGCGATGCTTCCGATCGAGGACCCGCAAGACGACCTGTCGGTCACTTCGCCGAAGACCTGGGCGGGGGGCGTTCCCGGGGTCACGCACGCGCTGCAGTACTCGCTGTCGCAGACCTCGCCCCGCCGTACGGCGCAGACGCTGCTCAGCCTCAACCAGGTCAAGGGGTTCGACTGCCCGGGGTGCGCCTGGCCGGAGCCGCGCCATCGGCACAAGAACGAGTACTGCGAGAACGGCGCCAAGCACATCAGCGACGAGGCCACCGACCGGCGGGTCACCCGGGAGTTCTTCGCCGAGCACTCCATCGCGGAGCTGGACGGCCGGAGCGACTACTGGCTGAACCAGCAGGGGCGACTGACCGAGCCGATGGTCAGGCGACCGGGCGCCACCCACTACGAGCCGATCAGCTGGGACGGCGCGTTCGGGCTGATCGCCGACGAGCTCCTGGGCCTGGCCTCGCCCGACGAGGCGATGTTCTACACGTCGGGACGGCTCAACAACGAGGCCGCCTTCCTGCTCCAGCTGTTCGCGCGCGCGTACGGCACCAACAACCTGCCCGACTGCTCGAACCTCTGCCACGAGTCCAGCGGCTGGGCGCTGGTGGAGACCCTCGGTGTCGGCAAGGGCTCGGTGTCCCTCGACGACATCCACGAGGCCGACCTGGTGCTCGTCGTCGGGCAGAACCCCGGCACCAACCACCCGCGGATGCTGACCGCGCTGGAGACCACGAAGCGCAACGGGGGAGCGGTGGTGGCGGTCAACCCGCTGCCCGAGGCCGGGCTGAAGCGGTTCAAGAACCCGCAGAGGCCGAGGGGCGTCGTCGGCCGCGGTACGACGATCGCCGACCAGTTCCTGCACATCCGACCGGGCGGCGACCTCGCCCTCTTCCAGATGCTCAACCGGCTGCTGCTCGACGCCGAGGACGCCGCTCCGGGCACCGTGCTCGACCACGCGTTCATCGAGCGGGACACGATCGGGTTCGACGAGTTCGCCGCGCACACCCGCAAGACGAGCTGGGACGACGTCCGCGACGCCACCGGCCTCGGCCGGGAGGAGATCGAGGAGCTGCACGGTCGGGTGCTCGCCAGCGACAAGGTCATCGTCTGCTGGGCGATGGGGCTCACCCAGCACAAGCACGCCGTCCCCACGATCCGCGAGATCGTCAACTTCCTCCTGCTGCGCGGGAACCTCGGTCGCCCCGGGGCGGGGGTCTGCCCGGTGCGCGGTCACAGCAACGTCCAGGGCGACCGGACCATGGGCATCTCGGAGCGGATGCCGCCGTGGTTCCTGGACGCCCTCGGCGAGGAGTTCGGGTTCACCCCGCCGACCCGGCACGGCTACGACTCGGTCAACGGCGTGCGAGCGATGCGCGACGGCAAGGCCAAGGTCTTCGTGGGCGTGGCGGGCAACTTCGTCCGGGCGATGTCCGACAGCGCGGTGACCGAGCAGGCGCTGCGCGGCTGCCGGCTCACGGTCCAGGTCTCCACCAAGCTCAACCGCTCCCACACGGTGTGCGGCGAGTCGGCGTTGATCCTGCCGACGCTGGGTCGCAGCGACCGCGACGTCCAGGCGACGGGGGAGCAGTTCGTCACCGTCGAGGACTCGATGAGCGTGGTGCACGCGTCCCGGGGGCGGCTCGACCCGGCGGCGCCCGACCTGCTGAGCGAGGTCGCGATCATCTGCCGGCTGGCGCGCCGGACCCTCGGCTCCGGCGGCTCGATCCCGTGGGAGGAGTTCGAGGGCGACTACGGCCTGGTCCGGGACCGGATCGCGCGCGTCGTGCCGGGGTTCGAGGACTTCGACGAGCGCGCCGCCCGCCCCGGCGGGTTCAGGCTCCCGCACCCGGTCAACGAGGGCGTCTACCCGACGCCCAGCGGCAAGGCCGTCTTCACCTGCAACGACTTCGCCATGATCAACGCCCCCGAGGGGCACCTGGTGCTGCAGTCGCTGCGCTCGCACGACCAGTGGAACACCATCCCGTACGCGATGAACGACCGTTACCGCGGCATCCACGACGCGCGGCGGGTGGTGCTCGTGAACCCCGAGGACCTCGCGGACCTCGGCATCGACGACGACACGCTGGTCGACGTCGTCAGCGTCTGGGAGGACGGCAGCGAGCGCCGCGCCGAGCAGTTCCGCATCGTGGCCTACCCGGCGGCGCGGGGGTCGGCGGCGGCGTACTACCCGGAGACCAACGTCCTCGTTCCGCTCGACAGCGTCGCGGAGACCAGCAACACCCCGACGTCCAAGGGCGTCATCGTGCGTCTCGAGCCCGTCGTCGGCGCTGCGGAGGCCGACCGGTGAGCCGGGTGACCGCCCGGCGACCCGTCGTCCGCATCCGTGAGGGCGTGGTCACGGAGCGGCCCGACACGCTCGTCGCCGAGGAGCCGATGGAGATCCGCGTCGACGGTCGCCCGCTGACGGTGACCATGCGCACCCCCGGAGACGACTTCGACCTGGCGGTCGGCTTCCTGGTCAGCGAAGGCGTCGTGCACGCCACCGAGCACGTCGTCGCCGCGCGCTACTGCGCCGGCGCGGGCGACGACGGGACGAACACCTACAACGTCGTCGACGTCCAGCTGGACCCGGCGGTTCCGGCGCCGAGCGCGTCGTTGGAGCGCTCCTTCTACACGAACTCGTCCTGCGGGATCTGCGGCAAGGCCAGCCTCGACGCCGTCCGGACGTCCGCGACCTGGTCGGTGGCGGCCGACCCGCTGCGCGTCGGCCCGGAGGTGCTGGTCGAGCTGCCGACGCGGCTGCGCGCCGCGCAGCAGGTCTTCGACCGCACCGGGGGCCTGCATGCGGCCGGCCTGTTCTCCGCCGACGGCGAGCTGCTCGTGGTCCGGGAGGACGTCGGCCGGCACAACGCGGTCGACAAGGTGGTCGGGCACGCGCTGCGCAGCGGCCTGCTGCCGCTGCGCAGCACCATCCTGGTCGTGAGCGGCCGCGCTTCGTTCGAGCTGGTGCAGAAGGCGGTGATGGCCGGCATCCCGATGCTGGCAGCCGTCTCCGCCCCGTCGTCGCTCGCGGCGGAGCTGGCCGACGAGCACGGGCTGACCCTCGTCGGCTTCCTGCGCGGCGCTTCGATGAACGTGTACGCCGGCGCTGAGCGCCTGGAGCTCGACGGCTGATCCGGTCGATGTTCCGGCGGCCCCGGATCGACCTCGACCGACCGGGTACCGCTGGGAGTGACCGCACATCCGAGCGAGAGGAATCTCTTCATGGGTAACCAGGACAAGCTCGAGAACACTGCCGACGAGAAGGTCGGTCAGGCCAAGGAAGCGCTGGGGAAGGCGTCGGGTGACGACGACCTCAAGACCGAGGGCAAGGCCGACCAGACCAAGGCCAACCTGAAGCAGGCCGGCGAGAAGGTGAAGGACGCCTTCAAGTAGGTCTGTCTACGAGACCGAACCATGACGAGAGGCCCGGACACGCTCCGGGCCTCTCGTCATGTTCCGGCTCAGTCGTCGTCGTTGATGATCAGGCGGAACGTCCTGAGCGATCCCGACGTGGCATTGACCGGACTGCTGAGGATGAGGTTGGCCGCTTCGGTGGACTCGACCGAGCGGTCGTCGGCGATCTCTACGTCGAAGCTGATGCTCCGCTGACCCGCGGGGATGGTCGCCTTGGCCGGCGCGAAGTAGTCGACGCCCGGGGTTGCCGTACCGGTCTTGCTGAGCGTGACGCTGACCTGCCGGCCGGACACCTCGGAAAGCCGGAGGGTGACCTCGAGCAGGGCCCCGGGCTCCCCGGCCGTGGCTGACGTGGTGGTGAAGTTGATCCGGGGTGGATCGTCGTCGTCGAGGATGATGCCGGTGGCGGTGCTGCGAGTGGCGAGGAGCGCGCCGGTGGGACCGGTGAGCTGGAGGACGAGCTGCTCGTTCCCTTCGTCGAGGCCGTCGTCGACCAGGGAGACGGTGAAGGACTTCGTGGTGTCGCCCTCGGCCCAGGTGAGGGTGTCGGCGACGTGGGTGTAGTCCGCCCCGGCGGTGGCGGTGGCAGCCGAGGTCGCGTACGACACCCCCGAGCTGCCGCACTCGCTGCCCGTGCGGGTGATGGTCGCGGTCAGGCTGCCCGTCTCGGTGGTGGAGAAGGTGGGGCCGGCGAACGCCAGCGAGCACATCACGTCGGTCTGTTCGACCTCGCTGTTGTTGGTGCTGACGGGATCCAGCTGGTTCTCGTAGACCCGTGCCGGGTGCAGAGCGGGCTGCGCGGTGTCGGGCATCTGGTAGGCCAAGGCGAGACCGGTCGAGACCTCGCCGGCTGGTAGCGGCGCGGCGAGCCGGCACCTGACCGAGGCGGGGAACTGGGTGCAGGTCCACCCGGTCCCGGAGGCGGAGATGAAGGTGGCGTCCGCGGGGATGCTGCTGAGGACGTAGACGCCGCTGGCCGCGCCGATCGCGGTGTCGATCGCCTCGACACTGGTCTCCCCGGCTGGCTCGGCCAGGTTCCGGACCCGGACCAAGTACTTGACGCGACCGTTGACCGCGATGGGGTCGACGTTGTCCGCCTGGGTCAGCGCGACGTCGATGGTCTCCGGTCCACGGAACCGCCGCCCGTAGACCCCGCCGCCGGCCCCGTCCTGTCCGTCACTGGTCCACGTGGTGACGAAGTCGCCGTCGGCGTCCATGGCGACCTCGGTCTCGTACGGGGCGCTGGTGGGGGCGCTGATGCGCGTCTCGGTGCCGCGGGGGGTGCCCGTGGCGTCGTACCGCTGTGCGAAGACCCCCAGCCAGCCACCGAGCAGGAGGTGGCTGGTCCAGGTGACGGCGTAGTCGCCGTCGGCGTCCATCGCCACGCTCGGCTCGCTCTGGGCCTCGGCGGTGGTGGTGTTGACCCGGGTCTCGACGCCTCGGGGGGTCCCGGCGGCGTCGTAGCGTTGGGCGTACACGCCTTCGCCGCTGCCGTCCTGGAGATTGCTGGTCCAGGTGATGATGTAGTCGCCGTCGGCGTCCATCGCCACGCTCGGCTCGCTCTGGGCCTCGGCGGTGGTGGTGTTGACCCGGGTCTCGACGCCTCGGGGGGTCCCGGCGGCGCTGAAGCGCTGGGCGTAGATCCCTAGCCAGCCGCCGTCCTGGTTGTAGCTGGTCCAGGTGATGACGTAGTCGCCGTCGGCGTCCATGGCGACTGCGGGGTCGTACTGGGTGCTGGTGTCGAAGCTGTTGACGCGTGTCTCGGTGCCTTGGGGAGCGCCGGCGGCGTCGTAACGTTGGGCATAGATGTCGACGCCGCCGCTGGCTTCATCGCTCTGCCAGGTGATCACGTAGTCGCCGTCGGCGTCCATCGCCACGCTTGGTCGGCTTTGGCTGAGCGCGGTGGCGGTGTTGACGCGGGTCTCGGTGCCCTGGGGGGTGCCGACGGCGTCGTAGCGCTGGGCGTACACGCCCTGTCCGCTGCCGTCCTGGAAGTCGCTGGTCCAGGTGATGACGTAGTCGCCGTCGGCACCCATTGCGACCGCCGGTTCGTACTGGTGGTTGGTGGTGAAGGTGTTGACGCGGGTCTCGACGCCTCGGGGGATGCCGGAGGCGCTGTAGCGCTGGGCGTAGACGCCGGCGCCGCTGCCGTCCTGGCCGTAGCTGGCCCAGGTGATGACGTAGTCGCCGTCGGCGTCCATCGCCACTGCCGGTTGGTACTGGGTGTCGGCGGTGGTGGTGTTGACCCGGAACTCACCGGAAGCGACCGGCCCGGCCGCTGCCCTGGGCGCGGGGGACCCCGCGAGAAGCGGCAGTGCCAGGGCGGCGGCGAGCAGGACGAGCGCGAGATGCCTCGAGCGGGGAAGGACAGGGTTCATGGCGGCCTCCGCAGGTTGGCCTCAAAGTAGTGCTGGCCGGACTGTCTCGTGGCTGCTTCACGCAGAACTTTGAACGACGGTCCGGTCGGGGTGCCGGTTCGTCCCGTCGTGTCTCGAGCGGCTAAGGTGGACCCCGATCGACATCCTTTAACGAGCCGTCCTGTGAGGCGGAGAAGGAGGTCAGGCGCGCTGATGCCTGCCGAAGTGCTCGACGCCCGTGACATCGCCCGGGCGCTCACCCGGATCTCCCACGAGATCCTCGAACGCAACAAGGGCGCGGGCGATCTCGTGCTCCTCGGCATCCCACGGCGCGGCGTACCTCTCGCGCACCGGATCGCCGACCGCATCTCCGCGGTCGAGGAGTACGACGTCCCCGTCGGCTCGCTCGACATCACGATGTACCGCGACGACCTGCGGATGAAGCCGGCGCGGACCCTGCTCCCCACCGAGATCCCGGCGGGCGGCATCGACGGCAAGGTCGTGGTCCTCGTCGACGACGTGCTGTTCTCCGGCCGCACGATCCGGGCCGCGCTCGACGCGCTCAGCGACGTCGGGCGCCCCCGCGCGGTCCAGCTGGCCGTGCTCGTCGACCGCGGCCACCGTGAGCTCCCGATCCGGGCCGACTTCGTCGGCAAGAACCTGCCGACGTCGCTGGCCGAGCGGGTGAGCGTCCGACTGGCCGAGCTCGAGGACGACGGCAGCGTCGACTCGGTGGCCATCGGTGTCCCGGCGCCCGCGACGAAGGGGGAGTCGGCATGAAGCGGCACCTGCTGAGCGCAGCCGACCTGACCCGCGACGACGCCGAGCTGGTCCTGACCACCGCGGCCGAGCTGCGCTCACTGGCGGACCGCCCCATCAAGAAGCTTCCGGCGCTGCGCGGCCGGACGGTGGTGAACCTCTTCTTCGAGGACTCCACCCGCACCCGGATCTCCTTCGAGGCAGCTGCCAAGCGGCTGTCGGCCGACGTGATCAACTTCGCCGCCAAGGGCTCCAGCCTGAGCAAGGGCGAGAGCCTCAAGGACACCGCGCTCACGCTCGAGGCGATGGGCGCCGACGCGGTCGTGATCCGCCACAGCGCGAGCGGCGCGCCGCACCGGCTGGCCCACTCCGGCTGGGTGCGGTCGAGCGTGGTCAACGCCGGTGACGGCACGCACGAGCACCCCACCCAGGCGCTGCTCGACGCGTTCACGCTCTGGCGCCACTTGGGTGACTCGAAGCCGGGCGGCCTGGAGGGCCGCCGGGTCGCGATCGTCGGCGACGTCCTGCACAGCCGGGTCGCCCGGTCCAACGCGCTCCTGCTCCAGACCCTCGGCGCCGAGGTGACCCTGGTCGGGCCGCCGACCCTGCTGCCGGTGGGCGTCGAGAACTGGGGCGCCGAGACGTCGTACGACCTCGACGCGGTCCTGCCGAAGGTCGACGCGGTGATGATGCTGCGGGTCCAGCGCGAGCGAATGCAGGGCGGGTTCTTCCCGACCCCGCGCGAGTACTCCCGCCGCTACGGCCTCGACGGCCGCCGGATGGCGACCCTGCAGGACCACACGATCGTCATGCACCCCGGCCCGATGGTGCGCGGCATGGAGATCACCGCCGACGTCGCCGACTCCTCCCGGTCGGTCATCGTCGAGCAGGTGACCAACGGTGTCGCCGTCCGGATGGCCGTCCTCTACCTCCTCCTCGGAGGATCCGAAAGCGAGAGCAACGAGTGACCAGCACGACCTACCTCCTCAAGAACGCGCGGATCCTGGGAGGTGAGCCCACCGACATCCTGATCGAGGGCGGTGTCGTCGCGGGGATCGAGCCCCCCGGTGGTCTCGAGGCTCGCTTCGCTCGCACCTCGACCAGCGGGGGCGAGGGTGCGGAGGTGATCGAGGCCGACGGCCTGATCGCGCTCCCCGGCCTGGTCGACCTGCACACCCACCTGCGCGAGCCGGGACGCGAGGACGCCGAGACGGTCGAGACCGGCACCCGGGCCGCGGCTCTGGGCGGCTTCACGGCGGTGCACGCGATGGCCAACACCGACCCGGTCGCCGACACCGCGGGCGTGGTCGAGCAGGTCTGGCGGCTCGGCCGGGAGGCCGGCTACTGCGACGTCTACCCGATCGGTGCGGTCACCGTCGGTCTCAAGGGCGAGCGGCTCGCCGAGCTCGGCGCGATGGCCGACTCGGCCGCGCGGGTCCGGGTCTTCTCCGACGACGGCCACTGCGTCAGCGACCCGCTGCTGATGCGGCGGGCGCTCGAGTACGTCAAGGCGTTCGACGGCGTGGTCGCCCAGCACGCGCAGGACCCGCGGCTGACCGAGGGCGCGCAGATGAACGAGAGCGAGCTCTCCGGGCGGCTCGGCCTGGCCGGCTGGCCGGCCGTCGCCGAGGAGGCGATCATCGCCCGCGACTGCCTGCTCACGGCCCACGTCGGTTCCCGGCTGCACGTCTGCCACGTCTCCACCGCCGGCTCGGTCGAGATCGTCCGCGACGCCAAGCGCAAGGGGTGGAACGTCACGGCCGAGGCCTGCCCCCACCACCTGCTGCTGACCGACGAGCTGGCGGCGACCTACGACCCGATCTACAAGGTCAACCCGCCGCTGCGCTCGGCTGCCGACGTCGAGGCACTGCGGGCCGGGCTGGCCGACGGGACGATCGACATCGTCGCGACCGACCACGCCCCACACCCCCACGAGGACAAGGACTGCGAGTGGGCGGCCGCCGCGTTCGGCATGCTCGGGCTCGAGACCGCGCTGTCGATCGTCCAGCACACGATGGTCGACACCGGTCTGCTCGACTGGGCGGGGGTCGCCGAGCGGATGTCCTACGCGCCGGCGCGGATCGGCCGGGTGGCCGACCACGGGCAGCCGATCGAGGTCGGCGCCCCGGCCAACATCGTGCTCCACGACCCGGCGGCTACCAGAACCATCGACGCCGCCGAGTCCGCGTCCCTCTCGCGGAACACCCCGTACGCCGGGATGGAGCTGCCTGGAAGGATCGAGGCGACGTTCCTCCGGGGACGACCGACGGTTCTGGACGGCAAGCTCTGGGGAGGCACCGCCTGATGGCGATTCTTGTTCTCGAGGACGGACGGACCTTCCACGGCGACACCTACGGCGCCGAGGGCGAGACGTACGGCGAAGCGGTCTTCAACACCGGCATGACCGGCTACCAGGAGACGTTGACCGACCCGTCGTACCACCGCCAGGTGGTCGTCATGACGGCTCCGCACATCGGCAACACCGGGGTCAACGACGAGGACCAGGAGTCCCGCCGGATCTGGGTCGCCGGCTACGTCGTCCGCGACCCCGCCCGCCGCGCCAGCAACTGGCGCAGCCGCCGCTCCCTCGACGACGAGCTGCGTGCCCAGGGCGTGGTCGGGATCAGCGGGATCGACACCCGCGCCCTGACCCGGCACCTGCGGGAGCGAGGCGCGATGCGCTGCGGGATCTCCACCACCGAGACCGATCCCGAGGCGCTGCTGGCCCGCGTGCGGCTGCAGCCCGAGATGAAGGGCGCCGACCTGGCCGGCGAGGTCACCGTCATGGAGCCGCACGTCGTGCCGGCCGTGGGCGAGAAGCGGTTCACGGTCGCGGCGATCGACCTCGGCATCAAGGGGATGACCCCGGCGCTGATGGCGCAGCGCGGGATCGAGGTCCACGTCCTGCCGTCGACGGCCACCATCGCCGACGTGGAGGCGATCGCGCCCGACGGCGTGTTCTTCTCCAACGGACCGGGCGACCCGGCCACGGCCGACGTGTCCATGCTGCAGGCGGTGCTCGAACGCGGCATCCCGTACTTCGGGATCTGCTTCGGCAACCAGCTGTTCGGCCGGGCCCTCGGGTTCGGCACCTACAAGCTCACCTACGGCCACCGCGGCATCAACCAGCCGGTGATGGACCGGACCACGGGCAAGGTCGAGGTCACGGCGCACAACCACGGCTTCGCCGTCGACGCTCCCCTCGACGCCGCGACGGAGACGCCGTACGGCGTGGCGACGGTGAGCCACGTCTGCCTCAACGACGACGTGGTCGAGGGCCTCGAGCTCCGCTCCGCCGACGGGGACCTGAAGGCGTTCTCGGTGCAGTACCACCCCGAGGCCGCCGCCGGACCCCATGACGCCGCCTACCTGTTCGACCGATTCTGCGACCTGATGAAGGGCAACTGATGCCGAAGCGCGACGACATCAAGTCCGTCCTGGTGATCGGCTCCGGGCCGATCATCATCGGCCAGGCCTGCGAGTTCGACTACTCCGGCACCCAGGCGTGCCGGGTGCTCAAGGCCGAGGGGATCCGGGTGATCCTGGTCAACTCCAACCCGGCGACGATCATGACCGACCCGGAGTTCGCCGACGCGACCTACGTCGAGCCGATCACCCCGGAGTTCGTCGAGAAGGTCATCGCCAAGGAGCGGCCCGACGCCGTGCTCCCGACGCTGGGCGGCCAGACCGCGCTCAACGCGGCGATCGCCCTGCACGAGAACGGCGTGCTCGAGAAGTACGGCGTCGAGATGATCGGGGCCAGCTTCGAGGCGATCCACCGCGGCGAGAACCGCGAGCAGTTCAACGCGATCGTCGCGAAGGTCGGCGGCGAGGTCGCACGGAGCTTCGTGTGCCACTCGCTCGAGGACTGCGAGAAGGCGGTCGGCGAGCTGGGTTTCCCCGTCGTCGTGCGCCCGTCGTTCACCATGGGCGGCACGGGCTCCGGCATCGCCTACGACGACGAGGACCTGGCTCGGATCGCCGGCTCCGGCCTCGACGCCAGCCCGACGACCGAGGTCCTCATCGAGGAGTCGATCATCGGCTGGAAGGAGTACGAGCTGGAGGTGATGCGCGACAAGGCCGACAACGTCGTCATCATCTGCTCGATCGAGAACTTCGACCCGATGGGCGTCCACACCGGTGACTCGATCACGGTCGCGCCGGCGATGACGCTCACCGACCGCGAGTACCAGCACCTGCGCGACCTGGCGATCGCCATCATCCGCGAGGTCGGCGTCGACACCGGCGGCTGCAACATCCAGTACGCAGTCAACCCGCACGACGGGCGGGTCATCGTCATCGAGATGAACCCCCGGGTGTCCCGGTCCAGCGCGCTGGCGTCGAAGGCGACCGGCTTCCCGATCGCCAAGATCGCGGCGAAGGTGGCGATCGGCTACACCCTCGACGAGATCCCCAACGACATCACGGTCCGCGAGGACGGCCAGAGCACGCCGGCCAGCTTCGAGCCGACGCTCGACTACGTCGTCGTGAAGGTGCCGCGGTTCGCCTTCGAGAAGTTCCCCGGCGCCGACCCGGTCCTCACCACCCACATGAAGTCCGTCGGAGAGGCGATGGCGATCGGCCGCAACTTCACCGAGGCGCTGCAGAAGGCGCTGCGGTCGCTCGAGGACAAGAAGGCGCCGTTCGACTGGCACAAGGACTTCGACCACGACCTCGGCTCCGCCGAGACCAAGGCGAGCCTGCTCGAGGAGATCGCCAAGCCGCACGACGGCCGGCTCCGCAAGGTCATGGACGCGATCCGGGCCGGCGCGACGCCGGAGGAGGTCTTCGACGCCACCGGCATCGATCCCTGGTTCGTCGACCAGCTGATGCTGATCAACGAGACCGCGCAGGACCTGATCGAGGCCGAGGAGCTGACCCCCGCACTGCTGCGCAACGCCAAGCGGCACGGCTTCTCCGACGTCCAGATCGGCAGGATCCGCGGCATGACGCCGGACGTGGTCCGCGGCGTCCGGCACGCGCTCGGCATCCGGCCGGTCTACAAGACGGTCGACACGTGTGCGGCCGAGTTCGCCGCGCGCACGCCGTACCACTACTCGTCCTACGACGAGGAGAGCGAGGTCCAGCCGCGCGAGAAGCCGGCCGTGATCATCCTCGGCAGCGGCCCGAACCGGATCGGCCAGGGCATCGAGTTCGACTACTCGTGCGTCCACGCGAGCCTGACGCTGAGCGAGGCGGGCTACGAGACGGTCATGGTCAACTGCAACCCCGAAACCGTGTCGACCGACTACGACACCTCCGACCGGCTCTACTTCGAGCCGTTGACGCTGGAGGACGTGCTCGAGATCGTGCACGCCGAGGAGCAGGCCGGACCGGTCGCGGGCGTGATCTGCCAGCTCGGCGGCCAGACGCCCCTCGGGCTCGCGCAGGGTCTCAAGGACAACGGCGTCACCATCGTCGGCACCAGCCCGGAGGCGATCCACCTCGCCGAGGAGCGGGGAGCCTTCGGCCGGGTGCTCGCCGAGGCCGGGCTGACCGCCCCGCAGCACGGCATGGCGACCAGCTTCGCCGAGGCCAGGGACGTCGCGCGGCGGATCGGCTACCCGGTGCTGGTGCGGCCGTCGTACGTCCTCGGCGGCCGCGGCATGGAGATCGTCTACGACGAGGGCTCGCTCGGCGACTACATCTCCCGTGCCACCGAGGTCACCCCCGAGCACCCGGTGCTGGTCGACCGCTTCGTCGACGACGCGGTCGAGATCGACGTGGACGCGCTGTACGACGGCGAGGAGCTCTACCTCGGCGGCGTGATGGAGCACATCGAGGAGGCCGGCATCCACTCCGGTGACTCCTCGTGCGCGCTGCCGCCGATCACGCTCGGTGCGTCCGAGATCCTGCGGATCCGCGAGGCGACCCGGGCCATCGCCGACGGCGTCGGGGTGCGCGGGCTCATCAACATCCAGTTCGCGCTCGGCTCCGACGTGCTCTACGTCCTCGAGGCCAACCCGCGGGCGAGCCGCACGGTCCCGTTCGTCTCCAAGGCCACCGGCACCCAGCTGGCGAAGGCCTGTGCGCGGGTGATGATGGGCACCTCCATCGCCGACCTCCGCCGGGACGGACTGCTCCCCGCGGAGGGCGACGGCGGCACCCTCCCGCCGGACCAGCCGATCGCGGTCAAGGAGGCCGTGATGCCGTTCAACCGGTTCCGGACTCCGGACGGTCGCCAGGTCGACACCGTGCTCGGGCCGGAGATGAAGTCGACGGGCGAGGTGATGGGCCTCGACGCCGACTTCGGCGCGGCGTTCGCGAAGGCCCAGGCCGGCGCGTTCGGGTCGCTGCCGCAGCCCGGCATGCATGCCCACCGGCCGACGCGGGTGTTCGTGAGCATGGCCAACCGCGACAAGCGGCACATGATCTTCCCGGTCAAGGCCCTGGCCGACCACGGGTTCGAGATCCTCGCGACCAAGGGCACCGCCGACGTGCTCCGGCGCAACGGCGTCGAGACGACCATCGTTCGCAAGCACTTCGAGGGAGAGGGCCCGGCGGGGGAGAAGACCACCGTCCAGCTGATCCTCGACGGCGAGATCGACCTGATCGTCAACACGCCCTACGGCACGACCAGCGGCGGGTCCGCGCGCCTCGACGGCTACGAGATCCGCACGGCGGCGGTCCGGGCCAACATCCCGTGCATCACGACGGTGCAGGGGCTCGGCGCGGCGGTGCACGGCATCGAGGCGCTGCACCGCGGCGACGTCGGCGTCAAGTCCCTCCAGGACTGGGCCCGCCGGTGACAGCTGTCTACGACACCGTCTTCAAGCTCGGTCTGTCCCGGGTCGACGCCGAGGTCGCCCACCACCGCACGTTCGACGCGCTGCGTGCCGCGGGTCCCGTGCTGCGGCACGCGAAGCGGCCCGGTGGCACGCCCGTCCAGGCGATGGGGCTGACCTTTCCGAACGCGCTCGGGCTCGCCGCCGGGTTCGACAAGACCGCGCAGGCCTACGAGGAGCTCGGTGCCTTCGGGTTCGGTCACGTCGAGGTCGGCACCGTGACCGCCCTCGCCCAGCCCGGCAATCCCAAGCCGCGGCTGGCGCGGCTGCCGCAGGACCGGGCGGTCGTGAACCGAATGGGCTTCAACAACGACGGCGCCGCCGCCGTCGCGCAGCGGCTCGGCAAGCGCCGCCGGCGGTCCGGCGGGCCGGTGCTCGGCATCAACATCGGCAAGTCCAAGGTGGTGCCCGACGACGAGCAGGCCGCGGTCGAGGCCGACTACGAGACGTCGACCCGCCTGCTGACGCCGTACGCCGACTACCTGGTCGTCAACGTCAGCTCGCCCAACACCCCGGGACTGCGCAACCTGCAGGCCGTCGAGAAGCTGGCGCCGCTGCTCGCCCACGTCCGCCGGGTCGCCGACCGGGCGGCCGAGGAGTGCGGGCGCGACCAGGTGCCGCTGCTGGTCAAGATCGCCCCCGACCTCGCCGACGACGACGTGCTCGAGGTCGCCGACCTGGCTCTCTCCCAGGACCTGTCCGGGATCATCGCCACGAACACCACCATCAGCCGGGCCGGCCTGCGGTCGTCACCCGAGCTGGTCGAGGCGGCCGGTGCCGGCGGCCTGTCCGGGGCGCCGCTGCGCGAGCGGGCGACCGAGGTCGTCTCGTTGCTGCGCGGCCGGGTCGGGCCGGACCTGACCCTCATCGGCGTCGGCGGCATCTCGACGCCCGCGGACGCGCGCGAGCGGTTGGCAGCGGGCGCGGACCTGATCCAGGCCTACACGGGCCTCATCTACGGTGGCCCGTTGTGGCCGCGACGCATCTTGAAGGGTCTGTGAGTGTCCAGGTCGATGAGTGAGCCGTTCGGCGCGCGCTTCGCCGCCGCGATCGCCGCGCGCGGGCAGTTCTGCGTCGGCATCGATCCCCACGCCGGCCTGCTCCGCGACTGGGGCCTCGACGACACCGTCGAGGGGCTGGAGAGGTTCGCGCTCACGGCGGTCGACGCGGTGGCGCCGTACTGCTCGGTGGTCAAGCCGCAGTCGGCGTTCTACGAGCGCTTCGGCAGCCGGGGGATCGCGGTCCTCGAGCGGGTGATCGCCGAGTCGCGCGCGGCCGGCGCGCTGGTCCTGCTGGACGTGAAGCGCGGCGACATCGGGTCGACCTCGCAGGCGTACGCCGAGGCCTACCTCGACCCGTCCTCCCCGCTCGCGTCGGACGCGATCACGATCAGCCCCTACCTGGGCTTCGGGTCGCTGACGCCGTTCATCGAGGTCGCCCGGCTCCACGGTGCCGGACTGTTCGTGCTCGCGGCCACCTCCAACAAGGAGGGGCCCGAGGTGCAGGGGGCAGTGACCCCTGACAGCGCCGGCGACTTCGGCGGTCGCACCGTCGCCTCGGCCATGCTCGCCCACCTCCGCGACCTCAACGTCGGCGCGCGCCCGGTCGGCTCGTTCGGTGCCGTCGTCGGGGCGACCCTTGGAGACGGCTCGTTCCTCGCCTCCTCGGAGCCGGCGAGCGGCACCGGCCTCGACTTCGCGATCAACGGCCCGATCCTCGCGCCCGGGTACGGCGAGCAGGGGGGCACCGCCTCCGACATCCTCCGGATCTTCGGGGCGTCTGCCCACCACGTCGTCGCCAGCTCCTCCCGCGGCGTGCTCCGGCTCGGTCCGGACGCCGCCGCGATGCGCGGCGCGGTCGACCGCGCCAACGACGAGCTGCGGAGCCTGCTCGGGTGAGGCCGAGCGTCCACGTCAGGCTGGGAGCCGCGACCGCGGTCGCGGTGGCGCTGCTCGGCGCCGGCGGCTGCGGCGGTGACGACGACCCCTACGCGATCCCGGAGGAGTTCCGGGCCTACTGCGAGGAGGTCGAGACCCAGCAGCGGCCGATCACGGACGCTCTCGCGTCGGGAGGCGAGACGAGCGGCCTGATCAGGGCGCTGCCGAGCTTCGAGGAGCTCGCCGCCGAGGCCCCCGACGACATCGCCGACGAGTGGGAGGTCATCGTCGAGCGGATCGACGACCTCGTCGACGCGCTGGACGCGGCAGGCGTCGACCCGGACACCTACGACCGGCGCAACCCGCCGGCCGGACTCGACCCGGAGCAGCGGGACGCCATCGACGCGGCCGCGAGAGCGCTGGTCTCGACCACCACCGGGGCAGCGATGTCCGGCGTCCAGCAGCAGGCACGCGACGTGTGCAAGACGCCGCTGGCCCTCTCCTAGTCCTGTCCTAGGCCTGTTCTCGTCCCGTCCTCGTCCGGTCCTCGTCCGCGGGGACGCCCCGCATTGCCGCGTCCCCGCGGACCTGACTAGGGTGACGCGAGGTGGCCGGATCCGCCGCCCTACGCCTGCGTTCGACAGAAGGAACCGTTAAGTGGCTCTGCCTCCTCTGACCCCCGAACAACGCCAGGCCGCGCTCGCGAAGGCGGCTGCGGCCCGGCGAGAGCGGGCCGAGGTGAAGAACCGGCTGAAGAACTCCGGCGCCTCGATCGCCGAGGTGCTGGCCGAGGGGCAGACCAACGAGGTCGTCGGCAAGATGAAGGTGCTCGACCTGCTCCAGGCTGTTCCCGGTCTGGGCAAGGTGCGCGCGGGCCAGCTGATGGAGCGGCTCGGCATCGCCGAGTCCCGGCGGGTCCGGGGCCTCGGGGCGAAGCAGGTCGCCGCCCTCAAGCGCGAATTCGCCCCGGGTGAGTAGCCCGACGAGCGCACCGAGCCGTCTCGTCGTACTCGCTGGGCCGACGGCAGTCGGCAAGGGCACCGTCGCGGCCGCGGTCCGGGAGGACCACCCCGAGGTGTGGATCTCGGTGTCGGCGACGACCCGGTCGCCGCGGCCGGGGGAGGTCGACGGCGTCCACTACCTCTTCGTCGACGATGCCGAGTTCGACCGGATGATCGCCGAGGACGCGCTGCTCGAGTGGGCCGTCGTCCACGGCACCCACCGCTACGGCACGCCGCGGGGCCCGGTCGAGGCCGCGCTCGCGGCCGGACGGCCGGCGATGCTGGAGATCGACCTCCAGGGCGCCCGCCAGGTCCGGGGGACCATGCCCGAGGCCCTGTTCGTGTTCCTGAAGCCTCCGTCGTGGGACGAACTGGTCCGCCGGCTGGTCGGGAGGGGCACCGAGTCGGCCGAGGAACGCGAGCGTCGACTCGCCACCGCGGTCGAGGAGCTGGCGGCCGAGGCGGAGTTCGACGTCACCATCGTCAACCACGAAGTTCACGATGCAGCAGCCGAGTTGGTAGCCTTGATGAGTATCCCGTCCGACGAACAGTCGGACGACTAACTGGCCGGCAGCGTGTCGTACCGCCGCGAAGCGGCACGGTGTGAGCCCCTGGGGCGAAGCCCCGGGCGGCGAAGCACCGTTGACGACACGCTCGGCCCAATCAAGCACTGTGAGGCCAACCGCGTGTCTGCCCCCAACATCGACGCCGTGGGTGTGACCAACCCGCCGATCGACGACCTGCTCAGCAAGACCGACAGCAAGTACAAGCTGGTGCTCTACAGCGCCAAGCGCGCACGGCAGATCAACGCCTACTACTCGCAGCTGGGCGAGGGCCTCCTCGAGTACGTCGGCCCGCTCGTCGACACCCACGTGCAGGAGAAGCCCCTGTCGATCGCGCTTCGCGAGATCAACGAGGACCTCCTGACCTGCGAGGACATCGACCCCGCCGAGCTCGCCGCCGAGGAGGCCGCGGCCGCGGCCGCTGCCTCCTCGCCCACCTCTGCCGAGTGATCTGAGCCTTCCGATGGCAGGCCGCCCGCGCGTCGTGCTCGGCGTCTCCGGCGGGATCGCCGCCTACAAGGCCTGTGAGCTGCTGCGCCGCTTCACCGAGTCCGGGCACGACGTCACCGTCGTGCCCACGGCGGCTGCGCTGGAGTTCGTGGGAGCGCCGACCTGGGCGGCGCTCTCGGGCAAGGCCGTGGCCACCGACGTGTGGACCGACGTCCACCAGGTGCCGCACGTCCGGATCGGCCAGGAGGCCGACCTGGTGGTGGTCGCCCCGGCGACCGCCGACCTGCTCGCCAAGGCGGCCCACGGTCTCGCCGACGACCTGCTCACCAACACCCTGCTGACGGCCCGCTGCCCGGTCGTGATGGCCCCTGCGATGCACACCGAGATGTGGGAGCACGCCGCCACGGCGGCGAACGTCGCCACCCTCCGCTCCCGCGGGGTGCTGGTGGTCGAGCCCGCCGAGGGCCGGCTGACCGGCGCCGACACGGGCAAGGGACGGCTGCCGGAGCCGGAGGAGATCTTCGAGCTCTGCCGCGACGTGCTCGAGCGGATCTCCACCGGTTCGACCACCGCGACCGCCGGAGGCCACCTCGACCTCGCCGGGCGCCGCGTCGTGGTGTCCGCCGGCGGCACCCGCGAGAAGCTCGACCCGGTCCGGTTCCTCGGCAACCGCTCCTCGGGCCGCCAGGGCTTCGCCCTCGCCCGGGCGGCGGCCGCCCGAGGTGCCGAGGTCACCGTGGTCGCTGCGAACGTGACGCTGCCGGACCCGGCGGGCGTGAAGGTGGTCCGTGTCGAGTCCACGGCCGAG
>NZ_JACEHF010000007.1 GCF_014180685.1 Nocardioides pelophilus
CGACATCGCCCACCAGATCGGCGCCGTCACCCTCAGCGAGGTACACCGCTTCCGCAACCCCGACGGCAGCCTCAACCACGCCGAAGCGGCCGCCACCCTCGCGCTGCGCGAGGGCGACCCGTCGGCGATCGCGTTCTACGCCGACCGCGGCCGCATCCACGTCGGCGACCTCGGCGCCTGCGCCGACCAGGCCTACGCCGCCTGGGCCACCGACCGGGCCGACGGCACCGACTCAGTCCTGATCGCACCCACCCGAGACCTCGTCGCCGAGCTCAACACCCGCGCCCGCAACGACCGCCTCGCCGGACTCGACGACGCGGAGATCGGGCGCGTCTTGACGCTGGCCGACGGCACCAAGGTGTCCGAAGGCGACCGGATCATCACCCGCGAGAACGACCGCCGCCTGCGCATCAGCCGAACCAACTGGGTCAAGAACGGCGACCGCTGGCACGTCACGAAAGTCAACGCCGACGGCTCCCTGCTCGTCGTCCACGACCACCTCGGCAACACCATCACCCTGCCCGCCGACTACGTCTCCAAGACCGTCCAGCTCGGGTACGCCACCACCGTTCACGGCGCACAGGGCATCACCACCGGCACCTGCCATGTCGTCCTCACCGGTGACGAAGACCGGAACCTGCTCTACGTCGCGCTCTCGCGTGGCAAGTTCGCCAACCACCTCTACCTCAACGTCGCCAGCGACGGCGACCCGCACAACCTCATCAGGCCGGAGGCACTCATCCCGCCCACCGCACTCGACCGGATCGCCCAGATGCTGCGCCGCGACGGCTCGCCGGTCTCCACGACCACCGCGCTGCGTGAGCAGACCAACCCGCACCAGCTGCTCGGCGACATGGCCGCCCGCTACCACGACGCCGTCACGACCGGCGCCGAGACCCTCATCGGTCCCGTCGGCATGGACAAGATCGACGCCCACGCCGAAGCACTCCTCACCGGGCTCACCGAGGCCCCCGCCTGGCCGACACTCCGCTCCCACCTCGCGCTCATCGCACTCGACGAACACAGCCCTCTCAAGCTCCTGACCGCAGCAGTCGGCGTCGGGTCGCTCGCCGACGCCCGCGACCCCGCCGCCGTGCTCGACGCCCGCATCGACGACCTCGTCGCCGAACTCACGGCCGCCCGGCCACACGATCCCGACACTCCTCCGCCCACCGACGGGCCACTGCCCTGGCTGCCAGCCATCCCCGCCCGGCTGGCCGAGGCCCACGACTGGGGTCCGTTCGCAGCCACCTACCACCAGCTCGTCCGCGAACAGATCGACGCAGTACGAGCACAGGCCCACGGATGGACCGGCGCTACCGCGCCCGTGTGGGCACAGCCCTTCCTCGAGGACGAGGACGCCGAACTGCGGGCCGACCTCGCCGTGTGGCGGGCAGTGGCCGGGACCGATGAGAACGACCTGCGCCCCACCGGCGATCGCACCATCGGCGCCCCCGGCGCCCACCAGACCAAGCTCAACCGGGCCGTCCGCTCGGCACGTCCGAGCTACCCCTTCTCCCAGCGCACCTGGTACCAGGTGCTGCCCGAGGCTGTCCACGCAGACCCGTGGATCACCCCGCTGTGCCAGCGACTCGCCCGTCTCGAGCGCGCCGGGCTGCCCGTGACCGACTACATCAAGCAGGCGCTCGCCACCGATCCATCGCTCTCCGGCTGCCACTCCGCCACCGACACGGACACCTCCGTCGCCGCGCGGCCCCTCCCCGACGAGCAGCAGGCCGCCGCGCTGTGGTGGCGTCTGGTTCCTCACCTCGGCCCGGCCGCACTCGGAGCCGACGAGCATTCCGCGAACCTGCTGCAGCCCACATGGCGCACCGCGCTGGCCGAACTCGTCGGCACAACCAAGGCCGACTACCTGCAGAACGCGCCCGCGTGGCCCGCGCTCGTGGCCGCGGTCGACGAAGCCTGCGAACACCACGGCTGGACCCCGACCGAGATCCTCTCCAGCGCCCTGGCCGGCCTCCCCCAAGACGGCAGCCTCACCGGCGTCGAGGTCGCCGACGCACTCGTGCTGCGCATCGCCATGCTCACCGACCAGCCCACAGAACCCCCTATCCACGGCGCCCAGCCAGCGCCGTACGGCGACGACGACGTTCCCCCGGACCCGGACATGCTGCCCCCCGAGGACGCCGACGCATTCATGGCCGCCTTCTACCGCGACCTACCCGACGACGACAACACACCTGCCCTCCACTCCCCCGGCCCGGGCGAGTACCGCGACCTCGCGACCGAGCCGAGCGACTGGGAGCCGCCCATCGACGCCAACGAGCCACCGGCGTACGACGACGTTGCCGTCAGCGGCTACCCGTACGTTGACGACCCGTACGCAACGCCGCTGCCGTGGGAGCAGGCCGCCAACGTCACCCCCGAGAACGCCTTCCCAGACCCGAACCAGCTCCCGGCCGAGCGGATCCACGAGCTCAACCAGCAGGCTATGGCCTACTTCGAATCCTGCTCCCCGCGCTCCTGGGCGCCGGGCTATCTGCGGGAGCGGCTGGGAACCGACCTCGCCGACGACCCGAACTACGCCGTCGGATACGCCCCCGGCGGTGGCCGCAGCCTAATGCGCCACCTCACCGACCAAGGCGCCACCCTCGACGAGCTCGAGCACGCCGGCCTCATCTCCCGGCGCGAACGCGACGACGGCACGACCTACTACCGCGACTTCTTCCGCGACCGACTCATCATGCCCATCCGCGACCCCCACGACCCGAGCGGGCAGGCCATCCTGGGCTTCGTCGGCCGCCGCAACCCCACCAAGACCGACGACGACTACGCCGGACCGAAGTACCTCAACACCCGCACCACCTCGGTCTTCACCAAGGGCGAGGCACTGTTCGGCTACGCCGAAGCGCGCGACCTGCTCGCAGCCAGGGCGCTCCCGGTCATCGTCGAAGGCCCCATGGACGCGCTGGCAATCACCCTAGGAAGCAACGGCGACGCCGTCGGCATCGCGCCGATGGGCACCGCGCTCACCGTCAACCAGATCCGGCTCCTACGTGCCCACATCGACACGGTCAACGGCCGCGACCGCATCGCCGTCGCCACCGACTCCGACCCCGCCGGATGGACGTCGGCACAGAAGGCCTTCTGGCACCTCACCGCCGCAGACCTCGACCCCACCCACCTCGACCTACCCGACGGACTGGACCCCGCCAACCTGTTCGAGACCCAGGGAGCCGCCGCGATCACTGCTGCCCTCGAGAATCGAGCCCCGCTCGGCGACGCGATGATCGACCACCTGCTCCGCACCGCCGGGCACTGGACGGAGACCGACGTCCGTCAGCAGGTCATCCACCAGGCTGCCCGCATCCTCGCCTCCCGCGGGTCCGAACACTGGCTCGACGGGTTCGAGCATCTGCGCTGCAAGCTCCACTTCGCCCCGGGCATCCTCGAGCACCAGACCGTCACCGAAAGCATCGAACGCGACCGCAACCGCCCGACCTACGCCCAAGCCCGGATCGACGAGATCAACGCCGAAGAGCGCAAGAGGACCGCCAAGACCAGCCCGATGTCACGGCGCCGGGCAGCCGAGAAACGGCTCGCAACCACAGCCAGCACGCCCCGACCCGCACCCGATGAAACACCGACTTCCAGTACCGATCACCAAGGCCCGGCGCGTTGACGCGACGTCGCTCAGAATCGCTCTGAGCGAAGGAACAACACCCGCGTGTCGCAATTTGCCCGATCGAAGGCTCCCAGGGTTCGCCAGAAGGCGTTCTGAGAGCCCGCGTGGACCATCCGGCCCTCCTGCAGGGGTGCGCGCGGCCCCATTCCCGCTCCCCCGATGATGCTGTCGAGATGCAGCGAATATGAGGCGATCGAAACTTCGCCTCAAGAAGACTGAATCGGTAGACATTGACGCGTCGGGCGTCCGCGGGAGAGTCCACCGGATCCGAACTGAGCCGAGCTCGGACGGTGGCATCTGCGCGGGCGCAACGAGTTGTGTCGGATGGTGGGCGGAGTGTCCTCGGAGGAGGTGACCACGATGACGGTCAGGCAGCACAGACCCTGCGGCAAGGTGCGCTACACCAGCGAGCGCACGGCGATCCGGAGGGCGATCGCCTCGTCGCGGCACGCGGGCCTGGCGCTCCGCGTCTACCGGTGTCCTGATTGCAAGGGATGGCACCTGACCAAGAAGCCGACGTGGACCGCCACACATCGACCGCAGCCGGCGGAGTCGAGCCGGGGACGCAACGCGCTCGGGCACCGGACCGGGTGCTCGTGTGGCCAGTGCGCCTGGCTCGACGTCGAACTCATCGCCTGACCGACGCAGACCCACTGGCGTTCCCTCGCTGAGAGCCGCAACCCGCATGGGGAGCGGCGGAGAACCTGGGATGCTTCAGTGGACGATCCGGTCGTCGGTGGCAAGAATTCCTGGGAGATGGTGTTAAGGGTGTCCAACTACAAGTCGGCGGCCACGGAGAGGACCTCCAACGCCCTGCTGATCGTCATTCTTGTCATGGTTGTGGTGTTTGCGGGTTGGCTCGCGAGCACCTCGAGCAAGGGTGTCGGCGGGGGCGTCGTGCTCTTCATTTGCGGTCTGGTGGGAGGCGCGATCCCCGGTACACTCATCTTCGCCGGGCTCGATCATGTCCTCGGCGCCAGCGGGCAAGGCGCGAAACCCGATGCTTCAAGGAAGTCGGGCTCGCCGACATCAGGCATTGCATTGGCAAAGCGAATCCCTCAGACGAACCCGCGCGTCTGCCCGCACTGCGGACGCGCATCGGCTCGGCGGCTCTCTGGCTTCTGCGAAGGCTGCGGGAGCCTCCTCTACGAGGATGGAATCTGGGTAGCAGGAGACATGCGGGACCCAGTAGCGACCTACGTGTGGGACAAGCAGAAGAGGGAGTGGTGGATCCTCACGACCCGAGAGAGGCGGGTCGAGGACGAGCGCAAGGCAGCCGAGGCGCAGCGCGTGGCGGCCGAGGCCGAACGCGCGAAGTTGGCATCGCGACCTGCCATCCCCACACCTCGCCTCATCAGCAGGGCCGCCGAGGCTGAGGAACTCGCTGCCGAGTGGATCCGCTGGATGGGGTTCCCAGGGGCGGCGGTGACACCGGCAGGGACAGATGGCGGAATCGACGTGATCGGTCCCGGCGCGAACGGGGTGATCGCCGCACAGGTGAAGTTCGAGGCGGTGCCGGCCGGCCGTCCCAAGCTGCAGGAGCTCTATGGGGCGGGCCTTGCCGCTGGCGCAACGGTCACTGCGTTCTTCTCCTCGGCGGGGTTCAGCGCGCAAGCGCAGGCGTGGGCGGATCAGGTCGGGATGGCGCTATTCGAGTTCGCCGTCGACGGCTCCGTCGTGCCCGTCAATCAACGCGGCAGGGGAATCTTCGAAGCGTGAGTGCTGTCGCCGAGGCCGACTACAGCGAGGGATCGTCCGCCGAACGCTGGCCCGAGGAGGGAGGCCTGATCGTGAAGCGGCCCGGAAGCAACGTGCCGATCCATGAGTCCCGCCGAACCTGCGCCGCGGGAACTTGACCAGCACCGAACTCATCACCGTCACGGCCACGGGCGCCGGCAAGGGCGATCCGTCACAAACGCACAGGGAGAGAAGTCCCTGCCGCTTATGGCTGCTGCGACCATCCTGGCCAGTTGTCGAACCACCGGAACTCCATCGGCGTGAGTTCCTGTTGGGCATGCTCGGCTTTCGCGCCGCCGCGGTCCAACAGGTCGAGAAGAGAGTCCAGGCGGTCGCTATGCGACGCGATCACCTGGTCAGGGCCGAGTTGCTCCACGGTCACTCGTGCAGTCGACCAGATCGCGGCGACGAACTGGTGGGAGAAGAGGGCGAGCGGCACCACGTCCATGCCGCTGAAGTGGAACTGCAGCGAGTCGTTCCCACGCGAATCCCTAAAGGTGAGCTCATCGTCGCCGCTGAAGAACCACTGTTCGGCGAGGTCAAGCTCATCAGTTTGCATGGACGCGCGACGGACCCGCACAGCGAGGAGGCACTTGCTGATGTCCGCACTCTCACCCTTGTAGAGCGACGGCCGATCCTGACCGCCGGTCACGAATGCCAGCAAGTCTGCGAACTGCCCGAAATCGTTCGCCCTGATCCTCCAGCCCTGGTTCATCAGGTCGAACAACTGCCACGCGCCGCAGATGGTCGTCAGCCGGACGATCGGGTTCAGACCGAAGGACGCGCCGGTCGCGCCCGGACCGAGGTCAATCAGCCGACCGAGCGTGTCATAGCGGTATCGCGGCGGCAGACGGTCGATGACCCCGGGCGCGGACGGGGCGTGAGGCGACAACCTCATGCGCTCCTTGAGTTCGAGCGCCCACGCAAGTGTGAAGCCAGCGACGAGGTCCGATGGCGTCTGCCAGCCTCTCGGATGGTCTGAGAACACGGGCGAACCAAAGATGCCGTCGGCCTTGCGCGTCAAAGGGCCGGTCTGCGCCAGCTTGGCCGGGGGCGGCGCTGCCGCTTGGGTGGACCGCTCGGCGCGACGGGGAGCAAGATCGTGAAGCGCCTTCGCGAGGTCGCTGCCCGGTTGGATCGAGAACGTCTCGTGCTCGCCGGTCTTGAGTTTGATCGACAGCTCATCCGAAACGACGCCGCCTGACACCTCGACGAGATCAGCCAGCCAGAGTTGAAGCTCAGTGCGCCGGCTGAAGATCCCGCTCGGAGTGAACGTCAGTGTCCGAGCAGGCCAACTCGTCAGCGCAAGCGTTCCGCGGATGGTGCGCCCGTTGGCAACGTGACTGGCCGCGACCCTGTGCACGGGCTGGTTACTCGACGTCACGACGCAGAACCCTATTCTCGCGGGGCGGTTACCGCGGGGGATTTGGCTGACACCGTTCGTAAGAGTCCCCGGGAGTGGTGGGGTTTGAGGGGACCACGGCGGGGCTGCCTAACGTAGGCGGCCATCGGCGGGATCTTCGGTGTGTACAGCGGAGCCGCCGGATGGGCAAACTCGTCGGATCGAACCGGCAGACTGAGTCTCGTGGCCGAGTACTTCGACGGATGGTTCCGCCCGACCGAGGTGAACCCGCTGCCGGCGGTCGCGTCGAAGCGCACACTTACCGCTGCGATCTGCGACGCGCTGATCCAGCGTTATACCCGGGTCGCGTTGGAGTCTGTCCTCCCTGAGGAGCTCCGACTGGAATGGCGGCGCGCTGGTGCAGAGCCCGGCCAGGCCGACACGAAGCGCGACCTCATCACGGGCTACATCGAGGACTGGTCGATCGCTCAGTTGGCATCCCTCGCGCAACAACTCAGCACCTACGCCGACATCTACAAGCTCAATCAGGAGCAGTTGGCTTCGCTGGTGGAGGCGTACGAGCAAGGGGACGGCGTACAGGGCAGAACGAAGAACCTGATCTTCGCCAGCACCGGCCCGAAGCCTGACCTGGTGCTCAGGGATGCGGTCAGCAACGACATCGAGGTCGTCGCGAACGGCGACGCCTGTCTGATCTACGACCCGCTCCATCGAGTCGGGGCCGAGCTGCCACTGGGCGTAGTGGACCAGCGAGCCAGCAAGGCCGGCGTGAACCACGATGCGGTCGGCGTCGCGCTCGACAACGCCACGCCACGCCCGGCCGGCCGCGGGCGCGATGTAGCTGATCGCGACCAGGACGCCGCTCGCAACCCCGAGTGCGGGGTCGCCGCCGGGCTGGAAGCCCTGCACGACCACGATCACGCCAACCACGGCCCGCAGATGCCAGGCGAACCCCGCCGCCGGCACCCACGAGAAGGCGTGCGCGATCTGCCGAACGACGACGTACAGGAGCGTCCAGGGAAACGCCCACAGCCGCGCCGCGAGGTCGAACCGGGCCGGCCCGACGCGCTGGCTGGCCACCGCGTGACCGATCGCCGCAGCAGCGTCCTCGCGGGTGAGCCGCCGCTCGTAGAGCCCCTGGACCACGTTCGGCTCCACGATCACGGTGCGGCGCCCGCTGGGGGAGGCGACCAGACCGCCGGTGTCGATCCCGCGCATCAGCACCCGGCCCGGGGCCAGGTCGAGAGCCTTGAGCAGGGCCAGCGTCGGCGCGAGGGTTGCGCGCTCTCCGGGGCGTAGACCGCGGGCGAACCCGAAGACCCGCGCAGCGGGGGGCTCCCACAGCCCTGTCGCCAAGACAAGTGAGACGACGAGCGTGGCCGCGAACGCGGCAACCAGGCCGGCGCCGGGCAGGAAGCCAAGGCCGATGATCGCGAGGAAGCTTCCGGCGAGCGCGGCCGGGACGACCGCGAAGAGGCGGAGGATCTTGGTCGACGTTCGCATCCGTCCTCACCTCCCTTTCCGTTGGGGGAGCCCCTGTCGTTTGAAGCTCGGCCCCTGGTCGGCAGCACCCGATCGTGCCGACACCTCAGTCCTGAGTGTGCGCCGATCCACCGACAGCGCAACCGAACCGCCCCGATCCTGTGGATAGCCGCTCGCTATCCACAGGCAGTGGGTCGGATGCTTGACAAACAGCGGCCGCCGCTACTGGCGGACGGTGTCGTCGAGCCGGTCTTGGTCCGCCCCGGTGAGGTAGACGAAGTCGACCTTCGCCCTGGGCTGCAACGGGTTGCGGCCGACCGTGGGTGGGGGAGTGGTGGGGAGGAGCCGCGCCAGGTGCTGCTCCAGCCGCGACGGCGTGCTGTTCATGTGATTCACCTCCAGTCCTTGGGTCAGCGGCCCGGCGCCGACGATGCTGGGCCGGTTTCTTCGATGCCCGGCCCCCGCCGGCGGTGGTCGTGACTGCTGCGCTCGTGTGCGGTGGTGTCGCGCAGCGCCGCGTGCTGCATGAGCGCCTGTGCTGCGACTGGGGCTGCCTTGTCCCATACGGCCGGGTCGATGGCCTGCTCCAGGGCCGTGGCGACCATGTCGGCCAGCCGGTCGCCCTCAGTCATCTGGTCGAGCGCGGTCCAAGCCTTGGCCCCCTTGCCGTCCAGGAACGAGCTCAGCGCGAGCATCGTCGCCGGGCTGTCGCGAACCTCCTCGGGGGCCCGACGTACGAGGTCTTGCCAGAAGTCGGAGAACGCGGGCGCGTTCTCTCGGCTCATCCTGAACACGGCGGCGTCGCGGGCGCCGCTGTCGTGGATGATCGCCAGTACGCGAGCAGCAGCATCGTCCTCGAGGTACTTCCCGGTCTCGAGGAACCCGTCGAGGCACGACCTCAGCCACCTGACCTCCGCGACGTTGGCGGAGGTGTCCATGTCGAGAACCCGCGCCTCCGCTGCGACCAGGTGTTCGGCTACTCCCGACGGATCACCTTGCATCGCGGCCGCGAGGTCCTCCCGGCGGCCGGTGGGGATCGCTCGGCCCATGAGCGCGAACTCCGCGTCCACGCGGTCACGCACGACCGGATCCACGGTTCCGCGGGAGTCGTTGAGGACGTCGTACCACTGGTCGCCCTTGACCCACAGCATCGGACCGATCTCCGGCCCACCGCCGCCGTAGTTCAGAGTCGCGCTCAGCGACGTCAGTGCCTCGAGGCAGTCATAGCCCTTCTCGCCGTAGGCGACCAACGCGAGGCGGCGGACCGGGTGGCGGTGGAGGTAGACGTCGGAGAGCTGCTGGAGAAGCTGCTCCATCCCCTCGGGCGAGTGCGGGAGGTCGATCCGGGAGTGCGGACCGCCGCCGACGCTCACGCAGACCAGGCTGGATTCCGGATGGAACCCCATGAGGTGACGGATGTAGGAGATCAGCTCGTCGTGCGAGCGGATCGTGCGCGTGTCAGTCATCGAAGAACCACCTACTCACGGTTGGGAAGGGACTGACCCAAGAAGCAACCGCGCATCCGGCGAATCGGACACCTTGTCTGTGACTGATCTGGCGTTGTGGTCGACCGTGCCTGTCCGGGCGCGTCCTCGGCCATCCACCGTGCGGGCCCGCCGGCGAGGTGACCCAGTGCGAGCGCCTGCAGGGTGCTGAGGCCGGGCGAGCCTCGGCCTTCAGGACGATCCCCCTGTTGGCCTGGTCGAGTTGTTCGAGCGCGATCTCCCAGGTGCGGCCAGTGAGGTGCACGAGTTCGCCCCGGCCTGGGCCGGTGCGCTCGACAAGCGCGTCGACGCACCGTGCGGAAGAAGTTCGGCTCCAGATGTCCGATCCACCCGCCGGTCGGTTGCCTCTTCGGTCATCAGAACATCTGCATTCACAACCACCAGGAAAGGAGGTCGGACGATGACCACCGCTCCGATCGATATCCCCACCGAGTGGGACGACAACGACATCGTCCTCTTCGAGGAGTTTTGCTCCTTGATCCGCACTCCCCAGCGAACGGTCAGGTGCTGGCGCGTCGAGGAGCACGGCCCACAGTGGTGGCGCTTCAACGGGACCGGGCGCCTCTACACGACCGTCGCCGAGATCAGGCGCTTCATCCGGGCCGGTGAGTGACGTGACCTCTGCCCACCCGCAGACGTCCGGCACCGAGACCATCTGGATGACCCTCCAGCAGGCCGCCGTCTACATCGCCGCGTCCGTCAAGACGATCCGCCGGCTGATCGCCGCAGGCGACCTGCCGGCGTACTTGTGCGGCAAGCGGGGCCTGCGCGTACGCCGCGAGGACCTCGACAATCTGATGAGGCCACTCTGATCGGCAGCGTCTTCCCCCCACCAATTCCCGTGACAGCGTCACGACAATCCCGATAGTGATTGGCGGGGCGCTGTCGCCCTACACAATCCGTTCGCCCCTGGCGGCTACGCACCTGTGGCAGCTGCGGCACGCACACCAAACCCCTGCTCGAAGGCGATCCGCTGTCTTTGCGACGGCCGCTGGCACCCCCGGCCGGCGGGGTTCTCGCACCTCGCCGGGCCTGCGGATTTCTGCGCGACGCTTCCGCTGGGCGTAGGCCAGGAGGACGATCTCGGTCTCGCGGACCAGGTAGGCGATCCGATACGGATACCCCTTGACCAGCACGAAAAGGTCTCGTCGCCTGTCCAGCCTGGGAATGGCCTGTGCGACCGCCGGCCAGGCACTGATGTCAGCGCGCGCCGCTTCCGCCCGGTCGATCAGGGCCGGACCAAGACCCGTCTCGAGGTCCTCTCACCAGCGCACAGCCGCGTCGAACTCCGCGCCCGCCTCCGGGTGCTCACGTTGCGGAAGACTCACGCGGGCCGAGCGGCCAGTTCGCTTCGGAGCCGTGCGTAGTGCTTCGTCAGCGTCGATCAGCTCGCCACGATCGGCCAGCACGTCATCAACGTGCCGCGCGATCTCAGTCGCCCAGGCGCCATAGATCGCTGTCTGGTCCTCGGCTGATCCCGGCAGACTGGCGGGCAGGGCGCGCGCAGCAGCGGCTCGATCGTCCAGATCGAGAGCACGACCCGCCTCGAGGGATCGCGGCTGCGTCCGTTGCCATGCGTCCCAATGTACGGCTCGCCCGGAGCCGCGGAACTCTGACATTCCCACCGTCAATCTGGCACCAATCTGGCACCACGGCTCCGTTCTGGCACCACCGATCGCCACTCAAAACGAAAGAAACCGCAGTCTGACCTGCGATTTCTCGTGGTGGAGCCTAGGGGACTCGAACCCCTAACCCCCTGCTTGCAAAGCAGGTGCGCTACCAATTGCGCCAAGGCCCCGAGAGGGAAGCTTCAGGACTCGGGCAGCTGGTCGGTGGCCTCGGCCCAGAGGGCCTGCTCGGCCTTGCTTTCCTGCAGCTTCTTGACCGCGAACGCGACGCCGGCCGTGGCGAGTGCGGTGAGCACGAGCTTCTTGATCACGCGGTCCTCCGTCAGTGGTGGCATGCCCGATCGGGCGTGTGCGTGGAGTGGGCCTAACAGGACTTGAACCTGTGACCTCTTCCTTATCAGGGAAGCGCTCTAACCGTCTGAGCTATAGGCCCGGGTGGCCTGCGGCAGGGTGGAAGCCCCGAACCGCAGACCGAGGAGGAGGTTACCCGACCGCAGCCGGGCCCAACAAAACGGTGACCGGTCGGCTCAGGCGTCCTCGGCCAGCGTCACTTCGACGCCTCCGAGCAGTGCCGCGGCCATGTTGTAGAGGAACGCCGTCAGGGTGGCGCTCGCGGTCATCAAGATGACGTCGATCGCGGCCACGAGCATGGTGAACCCGAGCACCCGGCTGGTGCCGACGTAGTCCTCGATCTGGAAGGTGGAGACGTCCTCGCCGCCGATGCCCTCCTGGATCGTGCTGTTGATCGACTCCCACACGCCGGCGGCGCCGAGCACCTGCCACACCATCGCCACCGACACGACGGTGACGACGGCGAACGCGATCGACAGCAGGAACGCGGTCTTCATGACCGACCAGGGGTCGATCCGGGTGAGACGCAGGCGCGCGCGGCGCGGGCCGCGCGGCCGGCCGGCGAGCGCCTGGGCAGTCGCCGCTGTGGGGGCAGCAGGGGTCGGTGCGTTCGCCGGGGGCGGCGGCAGGTCGGGCAGCGCCTGGGCGGGCTTCTTGCCGAACCGCGGCCGATGGGCCTTGTCGGCCTTGTCGGCCTTGCTCACGGGCGCGCCCGAGGGGGCTGGCCCCGGCCCAGCGGGCCCCTGGTCGACGGGCCCCTGGTCGACGGGAACAGTGGTCGGCTCCCTGGTGCGGTCCGACATCAACTCTCACTCTCCCCGAGGCCTTGGGCGTCCCCGCTGTCGCCCGACTCGCCGGGCGCTTCCGCGTCGATTGTTACATCCGGTTCCCCAACCGACCCATTGCTCGGCCCATCATCCGGCCCAGCATCCGGCTCACCGCCGTCGTCGGGAGCGGTGGTTGCCGCGTCGTCGTCGTCGACCTTCGACTCGACCGACCGGGCCACCACGGCGACCATGTCGCCGGCCTTGGGCGACACGAACTTCACGCCCTGGGTCGACCGACCGACCGACGGCTTGAAGTTGCCGTCGATGGGGCTCCGGACGACCTGGCCCGCCTGGGTGATCGCGAGCACCTCGTCGCCGTCCTCGACGATGAAGGCGCCGACGAGCCCGCCGCGCTCCTCGTTGGTCAGCTTCATGGTGGTGATGCCGACGCCGCCGCGGCCGGTGAGGCGGTACTCGTTGATGCGGGTGCGCTTGGCGTAGCCGGCGTCGGTCATCGTGAAGACGTACTGCGCCTGCACCGCGCTGACCTGCTCGTCGGTCGCCTCGACCGCGGCCGCCTCGTCGTCGTGCTCGGCGAGACCTGCGGCCTCCTCCGCGGCGACCTGGGCGGCCCGGATCACCGACATCGACAGCACCGCGTCGTCGTCGTACTTGAACCGCATGCCGGTGACGCCGGACGTCGCGCGACCCATCGGCCGCAGCTGGTCGTCGCCGGCGCGGAACCGGATCGCCTGTCCCTTGCGCGACACCAGCAGGATGTCGTCCTCGGCGTTGACCAGCTCGGCGCCGATCAGCTCGTCGTCGTCCTCGCGGAAGTTGATGGCGATGACACCGGCCTGCCGCGGGCTGTTGTAGTCGCCGAGCCGGGTCTTCTTCACCAGGCCGTTGCGGGTCGCGAGCACGAGGTAGGGAGCTTGCTCGTAGTCGCGGATCGCGAGCACCTGGGCGATCGACTCGTCCGGCTGGAAGCTGAGCAGCCCTGCGACGTGGCCGCCCTTCGCGTCGCGCTGCGCCTCGGGCAGGTTGTAGGCCTTCGTCCGATAGACGCGGCCGGCCGTCGTGAAGAACAGCAGCCAGTGGTGGTTGGTGGTCGCGATGAAGTGCTCCACCACGTCGTCGCCGCGCAGGGTCGCGCCGCGCACGCCCTTGCCGCCGCGCTTCTGGCTGCGGTACTGGGTGGCGAGGGTGCGCTTGGCGTAGCCACCCCGCGTGATCGAGACGACCAGCTCGTCGTCGGGGATCAGGTCCTCCATCGAGAGGTCCCCGTCGGCCGCGATGATCTGGGTGCGCCGGTCGTTGCCGTACTTCTCGACGATCTCGGTGAGCTCCTCGGAGATGATCGAGCGCTGCCGGGTCTCGTTGGCGAGGATGTCCTCGAGGTCGGCGATGAGCTCCTCGAGCTCGGCCAACCGGTCCATGATCTTCTGCCGCTCGAGCGCCGCGAGCCGCCGCAGCTGCATGTCGAGGATCGCGTTGGCCTGGATCTCGTCGATCTCCAGCAGCGCGATGAGGCCCTGGCGGGCGTCGTCGACCTCGGGCGAGCGCCGGATCAGCGCGATCACCTCGTCGAGCATGTCGAGGGCCTTCACCAGGCCACGGAAGACGTGAGCCTGACGCTCCGCCTCCGCCAGCCGGTAGCGGGTGCGCCGCTGGATGACGTCGACCTGGTGGGCGATCCAGTTGCTGATGAACTGGTCGATGCTCAGGGTGCGCGGCACGCCGTCGACGAGGGCGAGCATGTTGGCGGAGAAGTTGGTCTGCAGCTCGGTGTGCTTCAGCAGGTTGTTGAGTACGACGCGCGCGACCGCATCGCGCTTCAGCACGACCACCAGTCGCTGGCCGGTGCGCCCGGAGGAGTCGTCGCGCACGTCGGAGATCCCCTGGACCTTGCCGGAGTCGGCGAGCTCGGCGATCTTCAGCGCGAGGTTGTCGGGGTTGACCATGTAGGGAAGCTCGGTGATCGACAGGCAGGTGCGTCCGCGCGCGTCCTCGTCGACCTCGATCACGGCCCGCTGGGTGACCGAGCCGCGGCCGGTGCGGTAGGCCTGCTCGATGCCCTCCCGTCCGACGATCAGTGCGCCGTTGGGGAAGTCGGGGCCCTTGATCCGCTCGATCAGCGCGTCCTGCAGCTCCTCGCGGGTCGCGTCGGGGTGCTCGAGCGCCCACTGCGCGCCGTCGGCCACCTCGCGCAGGTTGTGGGGCGGGATGTTGGTGGCCATGCCGACCGCGATGCCGGCCGACCCGTTGACGAGCAGGTTCGGGTAGCGCGCCGGGAGGACCGTCGGCTCCTCCGAGCGACCGTCGTAGTTGGGCTGGAAGTCGACGGTCTCCTGCTCGATGTCGCGGACCATCTCGAGCGCGAGCGGCGCCATCCGGCACTCGGTGTAACGCATCGCGGCCGCGGAGTCGTTGCCCGGCGAGCCGAAGTTGCCCTGGCCGTGCACCAGCGGGGCGCGCATCACCCACGGCTGGGCGAGCCGGACCAGGGTGTCGTAGATCGCGGTGTCGCCGTGGGGGTGGTACTGACCCATCACGTCACCGACGACGCGCGAGCACTTGGAGAACCCGCGGTCGGGGCGGTAGCCCCCGTCGTACATCGCGTAGAGCACCCGGCGGTGCACCGGCTTCAGACCGTCGCGCACGTCGGGGAGCGCGCGCCCCACGATCACGGCCATCGCGTAGTCGATGTAGGCGCGCTGCATGGAGGTCTGCAGCTCGATCGGCTCGATCCGGCCGCCGGGCCCCGGCGTTGCGGTGCTGTCCGTGGGAGTCTCAGTCACGATTGCTCTCTCTGGCGTTGTCTATTGAAATCTCTAGATTCCTGGATACTGGCCTTGGTCTCGAGGCTCGCTGCACTCGGACCTCGACCAGCGGCGAGCTAGATATCGAGGAATCGGACGTCCTTGGCGTTGCGCTGGATGAAGGAGCGTCGCTGCTCGACGTCCTCCCCCATCAGGATCGAGAAGATCTCGTCGGCCTGGGCGGCGTCGTCGAGGGTCACCTGCAGCATCAGCCGCTGCTCGGGGTTCATCGTGGTCTCCCACAGCTCCTCGGCGTTCATCTCACCGAGACCCTTGTAGCGCTGGACCGGGTTCTCCTTCGGCAGCTTCTTGCCCTCGGAGAGGCCGTGGTTGGTGAGCGCCTCGCGCTCGGCGTCGGAGTAGACGAACTCGTGCTCGTGCGGCTTGTTCCAGCGGATCCGGTAGAGCGGCGGCTGGGCCATGTAGACGAAGCCGTGCTCGATGAGCGGCTTCATGAACCGGAAGAGCAGGGTCAGCAGCAGGGTGTTGATGTGGTGGCCGTCGACGTCGGCGTCGGCCATCAGCACCACCTTGTGGTAGCGCAGCTTGTCGAGGTCGAACTCCTCCTGGATGCCCGTGCCCAGCGCGGAGATGATCGCCTGCACCTCGGTGTTGGCGAGCACCTTGTCGATGCGGGCCTTCTCGACGTTGAGGATCTTGCCGCGGATCGGGAGGATCGCCTGGACCCGCGGGTCGCGGCCCTGCCGGGCGGAGCCGCCGGCCGAGTCGCCCTCGACGATGAAGACCTCGCACTCCTCCGGGTTGGTCGACTGGCAGTCGGACAGCTTGCCCGGCAGGCTGCCGCTGCCCAGCAGTCCCTTGCGGGAGCGGGCCAGCTCGCGCGCCTTGCGCGCTGCGTTGCGCGCGGTGGCTGCCGCCTGCGACTTGCGGATGATCTCCTTGCCCTCGCTGGGGTTCTGCTCCAGCCAGGCGCCGAGCTGATCGTTGACGACCCGCTGCACGAAGCCCTTGGCCTCGGTGTTGCCGAGCTTGGTCTTCGTCTGACCCTCGAACTGCGGCTCGCCCAGCTTGATGGAGATGATCGCGGTCAGGCCCTCACGGATGTCCTCGCCGCTGACCCGGTCCTCGCGCTTCTTGATCAGGCCCCACTGCTCGCCCCACCCGTTGACCAGCGAGGTCAGCGCCGAGCGGAAGCCCTCCTCGTGAGTGCCCCCCTCATGGGTGTTGATCGTGTTGGCGAAGGTGTGGACCGACTCGTTGTAGCCGGTGTTCCACTGCATCGCGACCTCGAGGCTCATGTTGCCGGCGTCCTCGGGAGCGTCCGCCTCGAACGAGATGATCGTCGGGTTGGCCGCGGTCTTGGTGCGGTTGATGTGCTCGACGTAGTCGACCAGGCCGCGCTCGTACTTGAACACCTGCTTGAGGCCCTGCCCGGAGCGCTCGATCGCGCCGGCGGTGGCCTGGTCCACGCTGCTGCCGACCGTGTCGTCGGCGACCGCCTCGGCGAGCTCGCTGGCCGCCGGACGCTCGTCGTAGACGACGATCTCGAGGCCCTTGTTGAGGAAGGCCATCTCGCGGAAGCGGTTGGTGATCGTCTCCAGGGAGTACGTCGTGGTCTCGAAGATGTCCGGCGAGGCGTACCAGGTCACCGTCGTGCCGGTGCCCTCGCCCTCCTCGAGGTCGCGCACCTCGCGCAGGTCGTAGTCGGGGTCGCCGAGCGAGAACTCCTGCTCCCACAGCTTGCCGCGGTTGCGCACCTCGACCTTGAGGTTGCGGGAGAGCGCGTTCACGACCGACACACCCACGCCGTGCAGACCACCGGAGACCTTGTAGCCGGAGCCGCCGAACTTGCCGCCGGCGTGGAGCACGGTCAGCGCGAGCGTTACGGCCGGGAGCTCCTGCCCGGGGGCGGTGCCGGTCGGGATGCCGCGGCCGTTGTCCTCGACCCGCACCCCGCCGTCGGCCTGGAGAGTGATCACGATCCGGTCGCAGTAGCCGGCCAGCGCCTCGTCGACCGCGTTGTCCACGATCTCCCAGATCAGGTGGTGGAGTCCGCGCTCACCGGTCGAGCCGATGTACATGCCGGGGCGCTTGCGGACCGCCTCGAGGCCCTCGAGGACCTGGATCGAGGAGGCGTCGTAGTCGCCGGCCTGGCCCGTGGGGGCCGCCGCGTCGGTCGGGGTCGAGGTCGGCTCTTCGGCGGTCACGGCACCTCATCGGTCGGAGCGGGTGGGGCATGAAGTCGCTTTCCGCGCGCACGCGCGCGGGCAAGCAGAAGGCCGACGCTCACGCTTGTGGGGCGTGCGCCCGGCCTGAGGGCCATGATACCGCCCAGAGGGCCCCAGAACACGTCAGCGTCCCCTCCGGCAGGGGGTCTGTGGACGAAAAGTGGCCCTGAGCGCCCCGTTAAGGCCATTTCCAGCGCCGAACAGGGGGTCCGCCAAGGGCCGGTACGACGGGCGGGGCCTGATCGGGTCAGCCGTAGGTGTCGCGCGGCCCGCGTCCGTCGCGGAGACCGCGGTTGCCGTGCTTCCAGCTCGGGGCGTGCGGTCCGAGCACCTCGACCACCGTCACCGTGTCGGCGCCGAGCTCGGTGTTGAGGCGCTTGACCAGGGTGGGAGCGAGCATCTTCAGCTGCGTCGCCCAGGCGCTGGAGTCGGTCCGCACGACCAGCGTGCCGTCGGTCAACGACTCCGGTTCGCAGTGCGCGCCGATCTCGTCGCCGACCACCTCGACCCAGCGCGCGAACACGCCGCGCACCTGGAGGTCGAGCCCCCACCCTCGCTGGTCGACCAGCCGACCGACCTCGCCGCCGAGCAGCTGCGGGTCGCGGTCGTCGGGGTACGCGCCGCTCATGCCGCCCCCGCTGTTGCGCCGGGCGCGCGCGGCCGGCGAGCCGGACCGGCGGCGCTTGCGCGCGGCCGGTGCCCCCGGGGCGACTGCGCCGCGCATCATCGCCCGGGCGAGGTCGAGGCCGTCGGCGCGGTAGGCCTCGTCCCCGCCGGAATCGTCGGCGGGGTCGACAGCAGGGTCGACAGCAGGGCCGTCACTCGGCGTCGGATCGTCCGGCACGGGTCACCTCCCCTGCGGCGACGGTATAGGTGGCCCCCGCCAGCAACGCGGGCACGTCCGCCTCGACCGCGGCGGTCACCAGGACCTGCTCGGCTCCCGCGACCAGCTCGGCGAGCTGGGTGCGCCGGTCGACGTCGAGCTCGGCGAAGACGTCGTCGAGGATCAGGATCGGGTCGTCGCCGTCGGCGCGCAGCAGGTCGTACGACGCCAACCGCAGCGCCAGCCCGAAGGACCACGACTCCCCGTGGGAGGCGTAGCCCTTGACCGGCAGCCGGCTCTCCTCCCCCGGCCCGAGGGTCAGTACCAGGTCGTCGCGATGGGGACCGACCAGGGTGAGGCCGCGACCGACCTCCTCGTCCTGGCGGCGCGCCAGCTCGGCCCGGAAGGCGTCGGCGAGCTGGTCTCGTGGCGGTCGCTGCGCGACCTCCTCGACCAACGGCGTGTTGTAGACGGCCCGCGCGTCGTCGCGGGACGCCCCGCGGGCCACCGCTTCGTACGCCTTGCCGAGGTACGGCGCCAGGTCGGCGACCAGCGTCATCCGGGTGTCGAGCAGCTCGGTGCCGGTGGCGACCAGGTGGTCGTCCCAGACGGCGAGGGTGGCCAGCGCCGCGTCGCGGCTGCCCCCGCGCGCGGCGTAGATCGTCTTCAGCAGGCTGTTGCGTTGCTTGAGCACCCGGTCGTAGTCAGCCCGCACCCCCGCCAGCCGCGGTGTCCGCAGCACCAGCAGGTCGTCGAGGAAGCGCCGCCGCTCCGACGGGTCGCCCTTGACCAGCGCCAGGTCCTCGGGGCTGAACACCACCGTGCGCAGCACCCCGACCAGGTCGCGGGCGCGCGGCAGCGGCGACCGGTTGATGCGGGCCCGGTTGGCGCGACCCGGGTTGATCTCGACCTCGAGCACCGCCGTGCGGCCGTCGCGCTCGACCGCGGCCCGCACCAGTGCCTGGTCGGCCCCCGCCCGGATCAGGGGGGCGTCGGTCGCGACCCGGTGCGAGGAGAGGCGGGAGAGGTAGTCGATCGCCTCGACCAGATTGGTCTTGCCCTGCCCGTTGCGCCCCACGAACGACGTGACGCCGGCGTCGAGCGCGACGTCGACGTCGGCGTACGACCGGAAGTCGTGGAGGGTGAGGTGCGAGACGTGCACGCCCCCATCATCCCCCGCGGCACCACGCCGGAGCCGCGGGAGGTGTGGCGATTTAACGAACCCATCCCGGGGATGATGTTTCAAGGGTGCCCCGGGGACCTAGGCTGCACTCCATGACTCAACCTCCAGTTCCCCCGCCCCCGGGCGGCTACGACTACGGCTCCCCCTCCCCTGCTCCGATGTCCGGCGGCCCGTTCTACGTCAACGTGCTCGGCCAGGAGCAGGGGCCGCTCGACTTCAACACCCTCGCCCAGATGGCGGTGTCCAACCAGATCAAGGCCGACACCCCGGTCCGCACCGGCGACAGCCAGCAGTACGTCGCGGCCAAGGACGTCCCCGGTCTCTACTCCGACAAGGAGTGGCTGACCGTCGTCCTGCTGTCGTGGCTGCTGGGCAGCTTCGGCGTCGACCGCTTCTACCTCGGCCAGACCGGGCTCGGCCTCGGCAAGCTGTTCACCTGCGGCGGCTGCGGCATCTGGGCGATCTACGACCTGATCATGTTCGCGCTGCGCAAGCAGCACGACGTCGACGGCCGCCCCTTCCGCTGAGCACCGATTCCCCATGACGACGACGACCCCGCCAACCCACGAGGAGCCCCGCACGAAGCGGTTCCTCGGACGCGTCCGCATCTCGACTGCGGACGTCGTCGCGGCTGGCGGGGTCGCCGGCATCGGGGTGTCGTTCCTGCTCTCCCCCGATCACATCGAGGACGGGCCGGTCATCTGCCCGTTCCGTGCTCTCACCGGGCTGCCGTGCCCCGGTTGCGGCTTGACCCGTTCCTGGGTCTACGCCGCGCACGGCTGGTGGCGCGAGTCGTTCGCGGCCAACGCGTTCGGCATGGTCGTGGTCGCTGCGATCGTCGCGCTCGCCGTACTCGTCGTGGTGCGGAGGGTACGACGCGCCTCGCCACCCGACCTCGACACGTTCCTCAAGCACCCGGTCGCCATCGGCATCGGTGCCATCTGGCTCGTCTACGCCCTCGTGCGCCTGGCCTCCGCGCTCTAGCTGCGCCCCGCCGCTGGTTGAGGTGCGAGCGGCCGCGCCACCGCCGCCGGTTGAGGTGCGAGCGCAGCGAGCCTCGAAACCAAGGCGGCCCGGTTCAGCCCGGTCAGCCCTTCTTGGTCACGGCGTGACCGCCGAAACCGTTGCGCATCGCCGCGATCGCCTTCATCGCCACGTCGTCGTCCTGCCGTGACACGAAGCGGGCGAACAGGCTGGCGGCGATCGCCGGCATCGGGACGGCGTTCTCGATCGCGGCCTCGACCGTCCACCGGCCCTCGCCGGAGTCGTCGGCGTAGCCCTTGAGCGCGTCGAGGTGCTCGTCGGCGCGCAGCTGGTCGACGAACAGGTCGAGCAGCCACGAGCGGACCACGGTGCCGGTGCGCCAGGAGGCGAAGATCTCGGGCACGTTGTCGACGATGTCGACCTTCTCGAGCAGCTCCCAGCCCTCCGCGAAGGCCTGCATCATGGCGTACTCGATGCCGTTGTGGACCATCTTGGCGAAGTGGCCCGCGCCCGGAGTGGTCCCGCAGTGGACCAGGCCGTCGGTGGTGTCGGCCGGCTTGAGCGCCTCGAACGCCGGCATCACCTTGGCGGCGTCCTCCGCGGAGCCGCCGTACATCAGCGCGTAGCCGTTCTGGAGGCCCCAGACCCCGCCGGAGACGCCGCAGTCGACGAAGCCGATGCCCCTCTCGGCGAGCGAGGCGGCGTTGATCGCGTCGTCGGTGTACTTGGAGTTGCCGCCGTCGACGACCAGGTCGCCCTCGCTCAGCAGCTCCTTGAGGCGGGCGATGGTCGAGCGGGTCGGGTCGCCGGCCGGCACCATCACCCAGACCACCTTCGGGGCGGGCAGCGCCTCGACCAGGGCCTCGAGGCTCTCGGCGTCGGAGTCCTCCGGGGTGCGGGAGTAGCCCACGACCGTGAGGCCGGCGTTGCGCATCCGCGTGCGCATGGGGCCGCCCATCTTCCCGAGTCCGACGAGTCCGATGTGCATCGCGAGGGTTCCTATCCCAAGAGGCGGCGGGGCATGAGGAGGTAGCGGAACGAGCCCGCGGTGTCGGAGGCCGACTCGTCGGCCGTGCCGGTGATGACCACCGGCTTGGAGGCCTGCGTGAACGCGAGCTCGACCACGGCCTCGTCGATGGCGCCGAGGCCGTCGAGCAGGAACTGCGGGTTGAAGCCGGTGACCAGGTCGTCGCCCTCGATCTGAGCCTCGACCGACTCGGAGGCCTGCGCCTCGTCACCGGACCCGGCGTCGAGCGTCAGCACGCCGTCCTTGAACGCCAGCTGGACGGCGGTGTTGCGCTCGGCGACGAGCGAGACGCGCTTCAGCGACTCGATCAGCGCGGCCTTGTCGAGCTTGGCGATGGTGAGCCGCTCGCTCGGGAACAGGCTGCGGACCTTGGGGAACTCTCCGTCGAGCAGTCGCGTCGTCGTACGACGCATGCCGCCGGGGCCGCTGCCCTCGAAGCCGATCAGGCCGTCACCCGAACCGCTGGCCGAGAGCGCGATGGTGACCTCGGGGCCGGCGGTCAGCGACTTGGCCGTGTCGCCGAGCACCTTGGCCGGGACCAAGGCGGCCAGGCTCGCGTCGGGCTGGCCCGGGGTCCAGGCGAGCTCGCGCTGGGCGAGGCGGAACCGGTCGGTCGCGAGCAGCGCGATCGTGTCGCCCTCGATCTCGAGCCGGACGCCCGTGAGGACGGGCAGCATGTCGTCGCGACCCGCCGCGGTGACGGCCTGGGCGACCGCGTGGGCGAAGGCCTCGCTCGGCACCGTGCCGGTCGCGGCCGGCATCGACGGGATCGACGGGTAGTCCTCGACCGGCATCGTCTGCAGCGAGAACCGGGCGGAACCGCATGTCAGCGAGACGCGGGTGCCGTCGATCATCACGTCGACCGGCTTGGCGGGGAGGCTGCGGCAGATGTCGGCCAGCAGCCGGCCGCTGACGAGGGCAGAGCCCTCGTCACTCACCTCGGCGGTGAGGGTGGCGCGACACGACGTCTCGTAGTCGAACGTGGACAGGACCAGGCCCTCGTCCCCGGCCTCGATCAGGAGGCCGGCGAGGACGGGCGCGCTCGGACGGACGGGGAGGCTGCGGGCGGCCCAGGCGACGGCGTCGGCGAAGACATCGCGGTCGACACGGAACTTCACTTCATGCGTCCTTCACGTGGCGGAGGAGTAGGTGACTGACAAAGGAGCGGCGTCGCGTGGGGAATTACACGAATGTGCGCAGTGTGCATCCTGCCACGACTGGTTCAACGCGTGCAGTCCGGAGCCGATCCGAGGGCGTTCTCCACAGATCGGAGCCCGAGAGCTCGTTGGCGTCGCATCGATACGTAGGGAATTCGGGAGTAGTCATAGCGTCGGTGGAATCTGTGGAGAAGTCGCATAGATGCAGGTGAGCGGCTGTTTCGACATGTGTACGACGGTGTGGAGCAACAGCGCTCGGCGTACGGGTGCCTGTGGAACCCGGGCGACCTGTGGAGTGAGGCGCCCCGTGGAACCACAGAATCCTCCCCGTGTAGTTCGTACCCGTCATGGCGTGTCGTCCACAGGCAGCCGGACCGTTCGGCGGCACCACGCGTCGTGTCACTAGCTCTGCCGCGCCTGCATCTTGACCCGGTTGGTGAGCTCGCTGACCTGGTTGAACACGGCCCGCCGCTCACCGAGGAGCTGGTTGATCTTGCGCTCGGCGTACATCACCGTGGTGTGGTCGCGGTTGCCGAACTGGGCGCCGATCTTCGGCAGCGACAGTCCGGTGAGCTCGCGGCACAGGTACATCGCGATCTGGCGCGCCATCACCAGGTGCCGGCCGCGGCTGGGGCCGGTGAGCTCCTCGATCGAGAGCCCGAAGTACGCCGCGGTCTGGGCGATGATCAGCGGGGCGGTGATCTCGGGCTCGCCGCCCTCGGGGATCAGGTCCTTGAGGACGATCTCGGCGAGGGTGAGGTCGACGTCCTGGCGGTTCAGGTTGGCGAACGCGGTGACCCTGATCAGGGCACCCTCGAGCTCGCGGATGTTCGTCTGGATCTTGCTGGCGATGAACTCGAGCACGTCGGGCGGCGCGGTGAGCCTGTCCATCGCGGCCTTCTTGCGGAGGATCGCGATCCGGGTCTCGAGGTCCGGCGGCTGCACGTCGGTGATCAGGCCCCACTCGAACCGGTTGCGCAGCCGGTCCTCGAGCGCCTCGAGCCGCTTGGGCGCCTGGTCGGAGGTGAGGACGATCTGCTTCTGCGCGTTGTGGAGGTAGTTGAAGGTGTGGAAGAACTCCTCCTGCGTCTGGGTCTTGCCCTGCAGGAACTGGATGTCGTCGATCAGGAGTACGTCGACCTCGCGGTAGCGCCGCTTGAACCGGTCCTGCCGGTCGTCGCGGATCGAGTTGATGAACTCGTTGGTGAACTCCTCGGAGCTGACGTAGCGGACCTTCGCCCCCGCGTAGAGGCTGCGGACGTAGTGGCCGATGGCGTGCAGCAGGTGGGTCTTGCCGAGGCCGGAGTCGCCGTAGACGAGCAGCGGGTTGTAGGACTTGCCGGGAGCCTCCGACACCGCGACGGCGGCCGCGTGGGGGAACCTGTTGGACGACCCGATGACGAAGGTCTCGAAGGTGTACTTCGGGTTGAGCCGCGACTCGGCCGTGTGCGGGACGTTCTGTCCACCCGTCGGGACCCCGGCCGGCGGGAAGGTGCTGCGGATCGCGTCGAAGGTCGGGGTGCCCCCGTCCGAGTCGTAGGTCGACGTATCGAGAAGTCGATTTGTCGACATGTCGCCGAATCCGTTCGACGGGGCCGGCTCGGCGGGTGCCGACGGCGCCGCCGGTTCGACGGGGTGACCGGCGGGGGCCTGGTGGCGCAGGTTGGCATCCACCGTCACGGCCAGCTGCACGCCGTGACCGAACCGGTCGGTGAGGGCTTCCTCGAGGTAGCCCCGCACCCGACCCTCGAGCCGCTTGCGCGTGAACTCGTCGGGGACAGCGACGATCGCGGTCGTTCCGTGCAGGGTGACCGGCCGGCTGGCCTGCAGCCACGCCCGCTGCGGTGCCTGGAGGTCACCGATGACGGCGTCCCACGCCTCCTCCAGCTGGGTGAGCGCGGGGTCCGCCCCCTGGGTCTCCGGCTGGTCGTCCGCGTGCTCGTCGTTGCCGGTCACGGCTACCTCTCCCACATCTGTCGCACAATTTCGTCGCACCCGGTCGGGCGCTACCTCCACAACTTTGTCCACAGGCTGTGAACTCATGATCGCCGGGGTGTTGGCGCCATGCCGAGGCCGTCCGAGGTGAGGGTGATCCACCCGTTTGCGCAGGTCAGCCGCCAGTTCTTCGATCTGCGGCCGACGTTCACGTCGACGCGTGGGCCACGATGCTGCCCGAACCGGCGGGGAATCCCGGAGAGGCCGAACCTAGTCCTGCTCGGCCTGTGGATCAACCCGTTCTCCACAGGATCTCAGGATCGTCTCCACATATCATCGGCGGGGTGCGGGCTGCTGTCCGGCTTTCCGGCATAAGGTCGTGAGTTTCGTCGGTTTGACCGGTCTGTCGCCTCGCGCGTACCGTTGTGCGGTCATCCGGTGTCGACCGGTGCCGCATGTCCGTGGCCGCTTGCCCTTCCGCTTCTGGAGGGTCCGGCATCCACGGACGCGCGGTGCCAGCCGAAGCTGCACCAACGCATCGGGCCGAGCGCGCACTCCTGCGCTCTGCTGCCGGGCCGTACCGGGTGGCCCTTCCCCAAGACGTACATCGATAGCCAGCCGAGAGGTCGATCGTGAGCAAGCGGACGTACCAGCCGAACAACCGTCGTCGCCACAAGGTGCACGGGTTCCGACTGCGGATGCGCACCCGCGCCGGTCGCGCCATCCTGGCGAACCGTCGCCGGAAGGGTCGCAAGAGCCTGGCAGTCTGAGGCGACGGGCCGTGCCCCAGCCTCCGGGAGGGCTCCCGTGCTGCATGCTGACCACCGGCTGACCCGCCCCTCCACGTTCCGACACGCCGTCAAGGCGGGCCGGCGCTCAGGGGCGCGCACGCTCGTGACCCACCTGGCGGTCGCTGACCCGCAGTCCGGCAGTGCTCCGCGCGTCGGCTTCGTCGTGAGCAAGGCCGTCGGACCGGCGGTCGTGCGCAACCGCGTGAAGCGCCGACTCCGGCACGCTGCCGCAGCGCGGATCCCGCTGCTCCCCCGTGACACGCTGCTCGTCGTGCGTGCCCAGCCGGCCGCGGCCGCGGCGTCGTACGAGGAACTCGTCGGCGATCTCGACCGTTGCCTCGAGAGGAGCCTGATGACCGGCTCCGGACGGGTGGACCGGTGAAGTGGCTGCTGGTCGCGCTGCTGCGCGGCTATCGCTTGGTGATCAGCCCGCTCTACGGCGAGGTCTGCCGTTACTACCCCTCGTGCTCGGCCTACGCGCTGGAGGCCGTGCAGACCCACGGCAGCATCAAGGGCAGCTGGCTTGCCGCCCGACGGGTGGCCCGGTGCCACCCCTGGGCCGCCGGCGGCGTCGACCACGTACCCCCTGCATCTTCGCGCCACCGCGGCGCGGACCACATCGAACAAGGAGCCTGAGTGGGCATCTTCGGCGACATCGGCCACTTCATCATGGTGCCGCTCTACTACGCGATCTCGGCGGTGCTGATCGGCTGGCACAAGCTGTTCACGCTGATGGGTCTCGACCCCGCCGGCGGTCTGTCGTGGACGCTGTCCATCATCGGCCTGACGGTCGTGATCCGCGCCGCGCTGATCCCGCTGTTCGTGAAGCAGATCAAGTCGAGCCGCAACATGCAGCTGATCCAGCCCAAGGTGCGTGAGCTGCAGAAGAAGTACGGCCACGACCGGCAGAAGCTGGCCGAGGAGACGATGAAGCTCTACAAGGAGGCGGGCACCAACCCGTTCGCCTCCTGCCTCCCGATCCTGCTCCAGATGCCGATCTTCTTCGCGCTGTTCCGGCTGCTCGACCAGGCCGCCAAGAAGGGCAAGGCGCACGGCTTCCTCACCGAGAAGCTCGCCGAGCAGTTCGGTGACTCCGAGGTCTTCGGCGTGATCGGACTCGCGAAGTCCTTCTGGGGCGCGACCCCGTGGGGCGAGGGTGCGGACAGCGGTGCGGTCGTCGCCGTGGCCGCGGTGCTCGTGCTCGCGATGACCGCGACCACCTTCTTCACCCAGCGCCAGCTGATGGCCAAGAACATGCCGGCCGACGCGCTCACCGGCCCGTACGCGCAGCAGCAGAAGATGCTGCTCTACATCCTCCCGGTGGCCTTCGGCCTGGGTGGTGTCGCGTTCCCGATCGGCGTGCTCCTGTACTGGACCACCTCGAACCTGTGGACCATGGGCCAGCAGTTCTACGTGATCCGCAACAACCCCGCTCCGGGCACGCCGGCGTTCACGGCGAAGCAGGAGCGCGACAAGGCCAAGGCGGCCAAGCACCCCGAGAAGTACGCCGCGTACGAGCCGGTGCCCGAGGGCGAGTCCGTCGCGGAGCCGGAGCACCGGCCGACCCAGCGGGTGCAGCCCAAGCGGCAGACCCGCTCCCAGCGCAAGTCCGGCAAGCCGGGCACTGGAACCAACCCGAACAAGGGAGGCAGCAAATGAGCACCGAGACCGACGTCGAAGAGACCATGACCGACGCCACCGAGCAGGAGGTCGTCGAGGACGACCTGACCGAGGACGACCTGACCGAGGACGACGCGAGCGCGGACGAGGCGAGCGCCGATGACGTGAGCGAGGAGGAGGAGGCCGACGCCCCCTCTGAGAGCGGGGACGCGCTCGTCGACCGTCTCGAGCGGGAGGGCGACATCGCGGCCGACTACCTCGAGGAGCTGCTCGACATCGCCGACCTCGACGGCGACCTGGACATGGACGTCGAAGCAGATCGGGCCGCAGTCTCGATCGTCGGTGCCGACCTGGCCCAGCTCGTCGGTCCCGACGGCAAGGTGTTGGAGGCGCTCCAGGAGCTCACCCGCCTCGCCGTCTACCGCGAGACCGGCGAGCGGTCCCGGCTGATGCTCGACATCTCCGGCTTCCGGGCCGACAAGCGCTCGCGACTCACCAAGATCGGCGAGGAGACCGCGGCCGAGGTGAAGGCGTCCGGTGAGCCGGTGTCCCTCGAGCCGATGTCGCCGTTCGAGCGCAAGATCGTGCACGACGCGGTCGCCGCCGCCGGGCTCCGGTCGGAGTCCGAGGGCGTGGAGCCGCGACGCTACGTCGTCGTCCTCCCCGCCGACTGACGGCGGACGTTTCACGTGAAACCAACCGCTGGCGACGCCGGCGGTGCAGGGCCCGCGCCCGAGCTGGCGCGGGCCCTGTTCCCTGTTGACCGGCTTCCTCTGGTCGAGCGGTACTGCGAGCTGCTGGCGACCGACGGCGTCGTGCGAGGCCTGATCGGCCCTCGCGAGGTACCCCGTCTCTGGGACCGCCACCTCGTGAACTGCGGCTTGCTGGCCGCAGCGCTCCCCCGCGACGCGACGGTCGCCGATGTCGGCTCAGGAGCGGGTCTGCCGGGACTGGTGCTCGCGCTCGGCCGCCCGGACCTCTCGGTGACGCTGATCGAGCCGCTCCTGCGGCGGACCACCTTCCTGGAGGAGGTGGTGGCCGACCTGGGCCTCGACAACGTCGTCGTGCGGCGCGATCGGGCTGACGCGCTCCACGGGCGGTGGACCTACGACGTCGTGACCGCCCGCGCGGTGGCGCCCCTGGACCGCCTGCTCGGCTGGTGCATGCCGCTGGTCTCCCCGCACGGCGCTCTCGTCGCCATGAAGGGCGACTCCGCCGAGGAGGAGATCGAGGCCGCCCGTCCCGTGCTGCGGAAGCTGGGCTGTGCCGAGCCCGTCGTCGAGGTGTTGGCTGCTGACCCGTCGGGTTCGGAGCCGCTCGAGCCCGCTTCTGCACAGACCCGGGTGGTACGGGTTACCTGGTCCGATCCTTCCCGAGTATCGTTGCCGACTTCCGGGAAGCACGGCGGTTCGCGGCGTGGCAAGACCCGGGCGGCGCGTCACCAGAGGGGGACGTCGTGACCGGCCAGAACCATGGGGACACACCGGCTGGTAAGGGTCCCCTTCCTGAGTTTTCCACCGCTCCAAGCCCTCGTGCTGAGCCTGTTCGTCCACAGACAGCCCCGACTTTTCCACAGGAGGCCCCGGTGTCGGGTGATCCCACCGAGCACGCGCAGGACCCGCCGATGAGCGATGTTTCACGTGAAACGAAGGCACCCGAGGTTTCACGTGAAACCAGCTTCTCGGTGCGAACAGCCGCCGACCTGGCGGCGTACGACCCCGAGTTCGACGAGGACCAGACGCCGCTCGCCGCTGCGGCCCAGAGGTCGGTCTTCGTTCGTCAGGGCATCCAGCGTCAGCCCGCTCCCCGACCGGAAGCGACCCGCGTCTTCGTGGTCGCGAACCAGAAGGGCGGCGTCGGCAAGACGACGTCGACCGTGAACATCGCGGCGGCGCTCTGCGAGCTCGGGCAGCGAGTGCTCGTGGTCGACCTGGATCCGCAGGGCAACGCCTCGACCGCTCTCAACATCGAGCACCGCCAAGGCACCCTGGGAACCTACGAGGTCCTGGTCGACGGCATGGCTCTCGTCGACGTCATCCAGTCGTGCCCCGACAACGAGGGGCTCGACGTGGTGCCCGCCACGATCGACCTGGCCGGCGCGGAGATCGAGCTGGTCAGCGTCGTCGCGCGGGAGGGCCGGCTCAAGAAGGCGATCCAGGCGCACCCGCTGGTCGGCTCCGCGGAGAGCATCGGCGACGAGCGCTACGACTACGTGCTCATCGACTGCCCGCCGTCGCTCGGTCTGCTGACCCTGAACGCGCTGGTGGCCGGAGCCGAGATGATGATCCCGATCCAGGCGGAGTACTACGCCCTCGAGGGTCTCGGACAGCTGTTGGCGACCGTCGACATGGTGCGCGCCCACCTCAACCCCGACCTGGCCGTCTCCACCATCGTCCTCACGATGTACGACGCCCGCACCCGCCTCGCCGCCGGTGTCGCTCAGGAGGTGCGCGAGCACTTCGGCGACCAGGTGCTCAAGACCGCGATCCCCCGCTCGGTGCGGGTGTCGGAGGCCCCGTCGTACGGCCAGACGGTGATGACCTACGATCCGGCTTCGCCGGGCGCGCTCAGCTATCTGGAGGCCGCTCGGGAGATCGCGACCCGAGGGAGGCTGTCATGAGCAGCAACGCGCCGCGCCGCGGCCTTGGCCGGGGGCTGGGCTCGCTCATCCCGACCGCGCCTCCCGAGCCCGCACAGCCGTCGACGCAGGCGACGACATCGACGTCGACCGAGACGGGTCCGTCGAGCCCTGTGACGGACGGGACCAGCGGGACCGCTGGGGCCAGTGCGCCTGGCGGCCGCGAGCTCCTGCCCGTCGACGGCGCCTACTTCGTCGAGCTCGAGCCGACCTCGATCAAGCCGAACGCCGTGCAGCCCCGCCAGGTCTTCGACGAGGAGGCGATGGCCGAGCTGGTCCACAGCGTCCGTGAGATCGGCCTGCTGCAGCCGATCGTCGTCCGCGAGCTCTCCCCCGGCTCCTACGAGCTGATCATGGGCGAGCGCCGCTGGCGCGCCGCCCAGCAGGCCGGCCTCGAGAAGATCCCGGCCATCGTGCGGCAGACCGAGGACTCCGACATGCTGCGCGACGCGCTGCTGGAGAACCTCCACCGCTCCCAGCTGAACCCGCTCGAGGAAGCGGCTGCCTACTCGCAGCTGCTCGAGGACTTCGGCTGCACCCACGACGTGCTCGCCCAGCGGATCGGCCGCTCCCGGCCGCAGATCAGCAACACCCTCCGGCTGCTGAAGCTGAGCCCGGCCGTGCAGCGGCGGGTGGCCGCCGGCGTGCTCTCCGCCGGTCACGCCCGGGCGCTGCTCGCGATCGAGGACGCCGACATCCAGGACCGGCTCGCGCAGCGGGTGATCGCCGAGGGGATCAGCGTCCGTGGCCTCGAGGAGATCGTCGCCGTCGGCGAGACCGGTACGACGAAGCCCCGCACCGCGCACGCCAAGCCGTTCGCCCCCGGCCTGGTCGACCTCTCCGACCGGCTGGCCGACCGGCTCGAGACCCGGGTCAAGATCGACCTCGGCAAGAGCAAGGGCAAGATCACCGTCGAGTTCGCGACGCTCGACGACCTGCGCCGAATTGTCGACATCATGGACCCCCGCAACCGAAATGACCGCCCGATCTGAGCGTGGATCCGGTGCTTTGTCGACAAAGCGACAAGTCGATTAGCCGACTTGTCGATGAGTCACTTCGTCGACGAGTCCTTCTTCTCGGCGGCCTTGGCGGCTCGCCGGGCGGCCCGCTCCTTGAGCTCCGCGGCGTCGAGCAGCTTCGCCTCTGCAGGCGTCGGGGCTGAGCCGCCCAGGCGCGCCGGCGTCCACCACGAGCCGGGCGCCTTCTCGTCCTCGGGATAGGCCGCGAGGGTCTCGTCGAGCAGTCGCTGCATCTCCGCGCGGAGCTCGGCGGTCTCGGCCGCCGGGTCCTCGCCGGTCGGGTACAGCGGCGCCCCGACGCGGACGGCGATCGTCTTGCGCGAGCGAGAGAAGTCCTTCGGGTGGTCCTTGGTCATCAGCCGGTGGGCGCCCCAGACGATCACCGGGATCAGCGGAACGCCCGCCTCGGCGGCGATCCGCACCGCGCCGGTCTTGAGCTCCTTGATCTCGAACGAGCGCGAGATCGTGGCCTCCGGATAGATGCCGACCACCTCGCCGGCCTTGAGGTACTCGGTGGCGTCGCGCATCGACTGGACGCCGGAGTCACGGTCGACCCGGATGTGGTGGAAGCTGCGGAGCAGGTGGCCGACGCCCGGCTTGTCCATCATCTCGCGCTTGATCATGAACCGGACCAACCGCTTCGACGGGTTGGCGCCGAGGCCGCCGTAGATGAAGTCGACGTACCCGGTGTGGTTGATCGCGAGCAGCGCGCCCCCCTTGCGCGGCACGTGCTCCGTGCCCGACAGCTGGAAGCGCTGGCCGAGGAGCCTGAAGAGCAGCTTCGCCGTGACGATGACCGGGGGGTAGGTGATGTCGCGCACCCGGCGAGTATGTCAGCGGTACGTCGCCAGGAATTCCGCGATCCGACCGATGGCCTCTTCGAGGACGTCGACGTCGGGGAGGGTCACCAGCCGGAAGTGGTCGGGCGCGGGCCAGTTGAAGCCGGACCCGTGCGTGACCAGGATCTTCTTGGCCCGGAGCAGGTCGATGACGAACTGCTCGTCGTCCTGGATGGGGTAGACCTCGGGGTCGAGCCGCGGGAAGCAGTAGAGCGCCCCCTGCGGCTTCACGGAGCTGACGCCGGGGATCTCGTTGAGCAACTTGTGGGCGAGCATGCTCTGCTCGTAGAACCGGCCGCCGGGCACGATCAGCTCGTTGATCGACTGGTAGCCGCCCAGAGCGGTCTGGATGGCGTGCTGGGCCGGCACGTTGGCGCACATGCGCATGTTCGCGATCAGGGTGAGGCCCTCGAGGAACTCCTCGGCGATCTCCTTGGGCCCGGAGATCATCACCCACCCGGCGCGGTAGCCGCAGACCCGGTAGGCCTTGGAGAGGCCGCTGAAGGTCAGGCAGAGGACGTCGTGGCCGGCGGGCGCCGCCCCGTGGGGGGGGGCCGCCGCCTNGCGTCGTCGAAGAGGATCTTCTCGTAGATCTCGTCGGCGAACACGACCAGCTGGTGGCGGCGCGCGATGTCGACGAGGGCCTCCACCATCTGCTTGCTGTAGACGGCACCAGTGGGGTTGTTGGGGTTGATGATGACGATGGCGTGCGTGTTCTCGGTGATCTTGGACTCGATGTCCTCGAGATCCGGCATCCAGTCGTTGTCCTCGTCGCACCGGTAGTGCACCGGCGTGCCGCCGGAGAGCGTGACGGCGCCGGTCCACAACGGGTAGTCGGGGGCGGGGATCAGGATCTCGTTGCCGTCGTCGACGAACGCCTGCAGCACCATCGAGATCAGCTCGGAGACGCCGTTGCCGATGAAGACGTCCTCGACGTCGGTCTCGCGCAGCCCGCGGGACTGGTAGTACTGCGCGACCGCCGTGCGGGCGGAGTAGATGCCCTGGGAGTCGCTGTAGCCCTGCGACTCCGGCAGGTGGTGCATCACGTCGGCCAGGATCGCCTCCGGTGCCTCGAAGCCGAACGGTGCCGGGTTGCCGATGTTCAGCTTGAGGATGCGGTGGCCCTCCGCCTCGAGGCGCTGCGCCTCGACGAGGATCGGGCCGCGCACGTCGTACCGGACGTTGCGGAGCTTCTGGCTCTGGCGGATCTTGCGCACAGGCGCATTCTCGCAGCCGGGTTCTCGCGACGCAGGTCGATATCGGCCCGTGGAGACTTACGCTAGGGGGGTGGCTCGCACCACAGTCCCGTTCACGCTCGACCACCTCGACGCGCTCGACGCGCTGGGGGTGCCGTGCCGCTCCTGCTTGTTCTGGGAGCTCGACCCGGTCCGCCGCGGCCGGGTGACCGACGCCGAGACCCGGGCCGAGGTCAAGGAGTCGTGGATGTCCGAGGTGCTCCGCGAGTGGGGTTCCTGCGGGCGGGTGGCACTGATCGACGGCGAGGCGGTCGGCTACCTGACCTACGCCCCTCCGTCGTACATCCCCGGAGCCGGCCTCTTCTCGACCGGCCCGCCGTCACCGGACGCCGTCCTGCTCTCGACCGCGTTCGTCGCCGAGCAGCACCGGGGCGGCATCGGGCGCCTGCTCGTGCAGGGGATGGCCCGCGACCTGGTCGCCCGCGGCGGGATCAGGGCCGTCGAGGCCTTCGCGTACGGCGGGAGCCGGCTGGCGCCGGACGGCGGGTGCCTGCTCCCGGCGGAGTTCCTGGCCCGCGTGGGCTTCAAGACCCACCGCCCCCACCCGCGCACGCCCCGGATGCGGATGGAGCTGCGCTCCCTGGTGACCTGGCGCGACGAGGTCGAGGCGGCCCTCGAGCGCCTGGTCGGCGCCGTCAACCCGCGCACGCGGCCCACGCCCGCCCACCGCGACCTGAACTAGGGGAGAAACGACGACGCCCGCCCCACGAGGGGACGGGCGTCGTGCGCGACGGTGCTCAGGCGATGAAGTCAGCGAGCTCGTTGAGGATCGCGGCCTTCGGGCGGGCGCCGACGATGGTCTTCACGACCTCGCCGTTCTGGTAGACGTTGATCGTCGGGATGCCGGTGACCCGGTACGACGCCGGGGTGACCGGGTTCTCGTCGACGTTCATCTTGAGGAACGTGATCTTGTCGCCGTGGGCGGCATTGATCTCGTCGAGGATCGGCGCGACCTGACGGCACGGTCCGCACCACTCGGCCCAGAAGTCCACCAGGACCGGCTTGTCGGACTTGAGGACCTGTGCGTCGAACTCGGAGTCGGTCACAGCTGCGATGTTGCCCACGGTTCATCCCTTTCGTGGTGGATCAGTTGGAGGTCTTGGAGTTCCTAGTGAACACGAGGTGCGGGGGTGTTGTTCCCGCGCTCCGGCTGTCGGGCGCGGTCAGGCCGGCTGTCCGACCGTCGACGACACCTCGGCCTCCGTGGCCTCGGCCGAGCCGGCCGACGAGGCGGCGTGGTCGAGCATCGCGATGTAGCGCTCGGCGTCGAGCGCGGCGGCGCAGCCGGTGCCGGCCGCGGTGATCGCCTGCCGGTAGTGGTGGTCGACCAGGTCGCCCGCGGCGAACACGCCGGCCAGGTTCGTGGCCGTGCTGGGCTGCTTCACGAGGACGTAGCCGCTCTCGTCGAGGTCGACCTGGCCCTTCAGCAGCTCGGAGCGCGGCTCGTGGCCGATCGCGATGAACAGGCCGGTCGCGGCGAGGTCGCGGGTCTCGCCGGTCACCGTGTCGCGCAGCGTGATCGACTCGAGCGAGTCGGTGCCGTTGATCGAGGCGACGTCGGCGTTCCAGATGATCTCCAGCTTGGGGTCGGCGAAGGCCCGCTCCTGCATGATCTTCGAGGCCCGCAGCGAGTCGCGCCGGTGGATGAGCGAGACCTTGCTGCCGAACCGGGTCAGGAAGGTGGCCTCCTCGACCGCCGAGTCACCGCCACCGATGACGGCGATGTGCTGCTCCTTGAAGAAGAACCCGTCGCAGGTCGCGCAGTACGAGACCCCGCGCCCGGCAAGGGTTTCCTCCTCCGGCAGACCGAGCTTGCGGTAGCCCGAGCCGGTCGCGAGGATCACCGACCGCGCGGTGTAGGTGTCGGTGGCGGTCTTGACGATCTTGATGTCGCCGGTGAGGTCGACCTCGACCACGTCGTCGGCGATCAGCTCGGCGCCGAACCGCTCGGCCTGGGCGCGCATCTCCTCCATCAGCTCGGGGCCCTGGATGCCCTCCCGGAAGCCCGGGAAGTTCTCGACCTCGGTGGTGTTCATCAGCGCGCCGCCGGCGGTCACCGAGCCCTCGAACACGAGCGGAGCCAGCTGGGCCCGCGCAGCGTAGATCGCGGCGGTGTAGCCGGAGGGGCCGGAGCCGATGACGATGACGTTGCGCGGCTGCTCGGTCGACTGGGTGTCGGACATGGTGGTGGACCTCATCGCTGGTGGTCCGCATGACTGCGGAGGGATCAGGGGGTGCAACCCCGATGGTAGGGGGGATCATTCCCTGGGTCTCGTGACGGTCGCGAGAGCGGCCTCCTCGACCGCCGAGGCCGGTCAGTCGCGGGTGGGCAGCGTCGTCGACCGCAGCACGTCGCCGGTGCCGCACTGCAGCACCTCGACGACCTGGGAGGTGCCCATCGGGTCGCGGAACGCGACGAAGGCGGGCGCGTCGTCGTACTGCACCCCGACCAGGACTCCGCTGCCCCAGGCAGCGGTCCGGCAGGAGAAGCCCTCGGGCGCGGTGATGCTCACCAGGTCGTAGTCGGCGGCGTTCGGGTCGGGGAGCACGGCCTCCTGGAGGAGGGAGAGGTCGCGGACCAGGTGGCGGGACCGGACCGTGAACTCGCCGATGATGTCGTTGGGCTCGACCGAGCCCTCGGTGCGGCTGAGCGTCCCGTCGTCGTCCGTCGGACCGGCCTGCTCGAACTCGCCCTCGTCCGCGTCCTCCAACGCCACGTCGCCGCGATCCACGGCGCCGCTGTTGGCCGAGTCTCCGGCCGCCCCGTCGTCCTGGCCGCCGTCGAAGAAGGTCCCGACGGCGAGCCCGAAGACGGCGACCGCGGCGGCGGCGCCGAGCACGGCGACGACCCGGTGGCGGCGGGTCCGCACGATCGGCACCACGGTGGCATCGGCTGCGACCGGCTCGGCCGTCGCGCGCTCGGCCGCCAGTCCGACCACGGTCTCGTCGAGCCGGGCGGCCACCGCAGCAGGCAGCGGGCCGGTCGCGCGGGCACCGGCCAGCAGCGCACGGATCTTCGCCTCGTCCTCGGGCGAGACGGGATCGAGCTGCTCGGCGGGCTCGTCGGTGGTCATGCGGGTCCTTGCGTCGTTCGCGGTCAGGCGGTGTCGTTGAGCGGGCCGTTCAGCGGGCCGTTCACTGGTGCGGCGGGATCGGGTGGTCCCCGCCGGGACACCGATCCGACGTCCGGCACCGCGTCCGGGTTCCCGAGCGTCGTCGGCGGCCGGCTCTCGTCGGCGTCGGTCGGGGCGTCGAGCAGCGGCCGCAGGAGTACGGCGAGCCGGGCCCGCCCGCGCGCACAGCGGCTCTTCACCGTGCCTTCCGCGCAGTCGAGGATCTGGGCGACCTCGGCGACGGGATAGCCCTCCATGTCGACGAGCACGAGCGCGGCCCGCTGCTCGGCCGGGAGCTGCTGGAGCGCCGCGAGCACCTGGGCCCGTCGCTCGCTGCGGATACCGTGCTCGGCCGGGTCGAGCAGCTCGTCGGAGCCGTCGTTGGCGGTCAGCGTCGAGCCGCGACCGGACTCGTCCAGGTCGTCGGGCAGCGGTTCGGCCCGGCGTACCTTCGCCGCCCGCAGCCGGTCCAGGCAGGCGTTGACGATCACCCGGTGCAGCCAGGTCGTCACCGCCGCGTCGCCGCGGAAGCTTCCGGCCCGACGAAAGGCGGCCACCAAGCCGTCCTGGAGGCCGTCGGCGGGCGTCTCCGGGGCGCCGGTCGTGCGCAGCGCGACCGCCCAGAGCCGGTCGCGGTGGCGGGCGAACAGGGCGCCGAAGGCCTCGGCGTCTCCTGCCACGTGCGCTGCGAGCAGGTCGGCGTCGGTGCGCCCAGAACCGGACGCCAGGTCAGACGCCGATTCAGCGTCCACGCACGACCACCTCCGCCAGCCCGGCCCGGAAGCCGTCCGGGACCACCGGGAGCGAAGTGAACCACACCAGGACGTAGCGCCCGGTGACGGCCGCACCCGCGCCCTGGGGCGACACCGGTTCGAGGGTGAGCTCGGCGTCGTCGGCGGTGTCGGTGGCGAGCGGCCGACCGGTCGGTGCGGCCTCCGGTGCGTCGCGGGTGACGTAGAGCTGGACCTCGGCGGGCGACCCCACCAGGTCGAGGTCGACGGCCGCGACCTCGCGGACCACGCCGAGGTCGAGGTAGAGGCCGACGCCGGACTTGAGCGCGGGCAAGGTGGTGCCGAGCTGGTCGCGATAGGTCGACGTCGTCCACGCCGTGGTCCGGTCGCCGTCGACGGCCAGGGCGACCTCGTCGTCGTTCTCGGCCCCGTCGTCGGTGCCGAGCGGGTCGAAGGCGTCGGCGACCACGTCGGGCAGGGGACTCGCCGTCGGCTCGGCCGGCGTCGTCAGTGACGGCGTGGAGGACGGGTCGTCCCGCTCCGCGCCGAGCGGCGTCCGTCCGCGACCGAGGTTGAACGCCACCGCCACCCCGATCAGCAGCGCGAGACAGGCCGCGATCACCATCGCGAGCCGCAGCCAGTTGCGGCCCGGCACCGCGTCCGACTCGGCCGTCTGCTCGCCCGGCGAGCCGGGACCGGCGCCGGTGTCCCACGGCCAGAAGCCGGCTGCCGCGAGCGAGGCCTCGCCGGTGGACGAAGGGACGAGGTCGGCGCGGCGCCGCCGCGGCGGCGCCCCCTCCGGCGGTTCCGGGGCGAACAGCGGCCGCTCGGGAGGCTCGGCGAAGGGCGGCGGTGGCGGTGGCGGCGTACTCCTCGCCCGCAGCCAGGAGACCTCGTCCTCCTCGTCGTCGAAGACCGGCATGCCGGCCTCGGTCGGGAGGTCGACGATGTCGGAGACCGACGGGATCGGGCGTTCCTCGCGTACGGCGACCTCCGGCTCCTCCACCACCTCCGGCTGCGCCGGTTCCGCCGGTTCCGCCGGCTCCGCGGTGCGCTCGAAGTCCCGGACCGTCATCTCCGGCACCTGCGGCAGCACCACCTGCCGGACCTCGTTGATCGGAGGGATCGAGTCGGCCAGCGCCTCCGACAGCCCGCCGGGGTCGCCGATGAACTCGAGCAGGCGGTCGCGCACGGCGTTGGCCGTCCCGACGTCGATGCCGGGCTGGTGGTGATGGGGCCAGCGGCGCTTGTGGTGTCCGGAGTCGGCGATCTCGGTCCAGAGCTGGTCGAGCGGCCGGGGTACGCCGGCTCGCACCCGTCGGGGCGAGAGCACCGCGTCGTGGTCGTGCGGGGCCGCGGGCACGATCGACGCCGACGGGCCGGGCCAGGTCGCGGTGAGCGCGCAATAGAGGAGCCCGCCGAGGTCGTGGCGGTCCTGGTCGAGCCGGCCGGCCGGCAGCCCGTGCAGCGCGGCGTCGACGCAGAGCCCGATCAGCCGGACCGCGCCGAGCCGGTCGATCAGCACGTTCTCCGGGTTCAGCCGCCCGTGGGCGACCCCGCGCGAGTGGGCGGTCGCGATCGCGCCGGCGACCTCGGCCGTCAACCAGGCCGAGCGGCGCGGGCCGAGCGGTCCGCCGTGCGTCACCAGGATGTCGAGCGAGGTGCCGGTGCCCCACTCGTTCACCACGAAGCAGAGACCGTCGCGCATCTCGGCGTCGAGCACCCGGAGGATCCGGGAGTCGAGGACGGTCGCCGACTCGCGCGCGGCTGCGAGCAGGAGCGGGGCGCGGGGGTCGTCCTCGTTGATGACGTGGAGGGCCACGAACCGCTCGAGGACGTTGTCATGGGCACGCCAGAACCGCCCGCCGCCACTCTCGGTCAACAGGTCGATCAACCGGTAGCGGCCCGCCAGTACTTCGCCTGGCCGCGTCGACGTCGCCAACCCCAGTCCTTCTCGTTCGGACAGCTCGTTCGGACAGCTCGTTCGGACTGCTCGTTCGCTCGAGGCGTCTGCAGATCCATCGTAGGGCGCCGAGGGCCCCTCCACAGGGACTACGAGCCGACCGGGCCGATGCGGTCAGCCCCGTCGCAGCCGGGCGGTGACGGTGTCGATCACCGAGGTGACCTCCTGCAGCCGGAGGGCGCGCGCCAGCAGCACCAGCACGCCGAGCGCGACGGCGCCCATGACGCCGGCCTCGACCGCCGCCCACCACCACCCGCCGGCGGCGGGCGCCTCCTCCAGCAGCTCGGACAGGCCGAGGTCGACCGTCCAGGCGGCAGCCGTGCCGACCACCGCCGCGACGAGCAGCCGCCCGGCGAAGCCGAGCAGCGACCCGATCGGCAGGCCGCCCAGCCGGCGCGCCAGCACCGCGAAGGAGAGCATCGAGCCGACGGCGTACGCGCCGGTGTAGGCGAGCACCAGCATCGGGGCGGTGTGCTCCTCGTCGGTGCGGCCGACGAGCAGGATCGCGAGCGAGATGTTCACCGCGGCGATCACGCACTGGATCAGGAAGACGGTGCGGTTCTGCTCGAGCGCGTAGAAGCCGCGCAGGGTCAGGTAGTGGATGGTGAAGAACACGATCCCGGCGCCGAACAACGCCAGCGTCGACTCGAACCGGGGGAAGTTGTCGGCCGTCGCGCCGTGTCCCCACAGCACCTGGGCGACCGGCAGCGCGATGAACGGCAGCAGCAGGGCGAACGGCACGACGACGACGAGCGCCGTGCGGATCGTGCTGACCAGCGTCCGGCCGAGGGCGGCCGCGTCCTGCGCCGCGGCCTGGGCGGAGAGGCGCGGCAGGATCGCCGTCGCCAGCGACACCGTGATGATGGAGTGCGGGACCATCACGACCAGGAAGGCCGAGGAGTAGATCGTGATGCCGGTGCCCTCGGCCGACGCGGCGGTTCCGCCGGACGCGAGGCGGACGACGACGACGTACGCCGCCTGGTTGACGACGACGAACAGGACCGTCCACACCGCCAGCCGCAGGGTGTGCCCGAGACCGGTGCCGCGGAAGTCGAACCGTGGCCGGATCCGCACCCCGGCCGAGCGCAGGTAGGGCATCAGGATCACGAACTGCGCGACGATGCCGAGCGTCGAGCCGATGCCGAGCACGGCCTCCTGCGAGGGCGTGAACGCGCCGTACTGCTCCGACGCCGAGGCTGCGCCGAACCCGAGCAGGTAGCCGGCGAGCACCGCCACGGCGATCACGTTGTTGGCGATCGGCGCCCACATCATCGGCCCGAACCGCCCGCGCGCGTTGAGGATCTGGCCGACGAGCACGAACATCCCGTAGAAGAAGACCTGCGGCAGGCAGAACCGCGCGAAGTCGATCGCCGACTGGCGTTGCTCGGCGAGCTCCGGGTCGCCGAACCGGGGATCGAGCATCAGGTCCATCACCCACGGCGCCGCGACGACCAGCAGCACGGTGACGATGCCGAGGAAGAGCACGGCCAGGGTGACGATCCGGTCGACGTACGCCGTACCGCCGTCGGCGTCGTTCTTCATCGACCGCACCAGCTGTGGCACCAGCACCGCGTTGAAGACGCCGCCCGCCAGCAGGATGTAGAGCATGTTCGGGACCGTGTTCGCGATCGTGAACAGGTCCGCGTGCAGGCCGACGCCGAGCGCGGCGACCAGCATCGTGGAGCGGATGAAGCCGCTGAAGCGCGAGACGACGGTGCCGGCCGCCATCACCGCGCTGTTGGCGAGGATGCCGCGCTGCTCGCCGGTGGGGTCGGGCGCGGCGCTCGGTGCGGGGTCGACCGGATCGGCGGGGTTGCTCACGCGACCACCTCCCGGCGGTGCCGGCGGACCCGCCGGACCAGGCGCAGCACGATCGCGAGGAACAGGATGCCGCCGCCGATGCCGAGGATCACCCAGATCACCTCGCTGACCTGGCCGGACCGGATCGGCACCTCCACCGTCGACCCGAGCCGGTTGCCGTCGAGGTCGGTGACGGCCAGGGTGACGTTGTGCACGCCGGCGCGGTCGGCGTGCGCGTCGAGCACGATCGTGGTGCGGCTGTTGGCGTCCAGCACGACGGGTTCGCCGACGTCGACGCTGACCTCGTCGTCGACACTGTCGGCCGCGATCTGCACGGTCACCGTGCGGTTCAGCCGGTTGGTGACCGAGACGGCGAAGCTGCCGTCGTCGCTGGACAGGGTGACCCCCTTGGGCCCGTCGATCCCGACCCTCCCCAGCTGACGCTCGATCCAGCGCCGCGAGCGCGCCAGCCGGTCCGCGACGTCCGTCGGCTCCGTGCGGAAGTGGTAGGACGCCCCGGTCAGCGCCTCGTCGCGCACCTCGGCCGCGAGTCCGTGGGGGCCGGCGTCGGCGTCGGCGAGCACGCTCTGGAGGCTGCGGCCGGCGGAGATCAGCCGCTGCACCTCGTAGAACACCGTCGAGTCGAGCTCGGCGATCTCCTGGTCGGGCGGGTAGGACAGGGCGTCCGGGTCGACCGCGCTCGCCGGCCGGTCGGTGGCCTCGTCGAGCGACGTCAGGTCGAGCCAGTCGGTGTTGAGGCCCGACCAGAACGACGACGCGCCCTCGCTCTCGACCGTCCGGGGGACGACGACGACCAACGGATGCCGCCGCCCGGGCGCGGTCATCCGCAACGCCGCCTCGGCGAGCACCCGCTGCCGGAAGGCGATCGGGGCGAGCCGGGCGTCCGGGCCGGGACCGCCGCGGATCGCGCCGTACGACGTCGGCGCGATCGCGTGGTCGTCATACTCCCCGACCACGGGCGGGCCGCGGCGGAAGGTCGTCGTCGGAAACATGCGGTCGGTGAGCAGCAGCGTGCTGTCGTCGTCGATCGTCGCCAGCGCGGACGGGTCGAGGTAACCGCCGGGGGAGGCGATCACCGGGCGGGTCGGGGTCCCCCAGGAGGACAGCACGTCGCCCTCCCGGTCGCGCGCCGCCGCGTAGAGCTCGGGCATCCACTCGGGCGTGGCCGACATGTCGAGGTCGCCGTACGGCAGCGACAGCACCTCCGCGCCGCGCAGCTGGACCTCGAGCGCGTCCAGCCAGCGCTGGGCCGCCAGCGCCCAGGACGCGTCGGAGACCGGCTCGGCCTCCTCGTCGGTCTGATCGGGCTGGTCGCTCGGCTCGTCGCTCGGGCTCTCGTCGTCGGCTGGCTCCTCCTCGTCGGAGGCGCTCGGCCCGAGGTCGCGCGGCAGGTTGCCCCGCCGGAGCAGCCGCGCCGCGTCGGGGACCGCCGGGTCCACCAGCCAGGTCACCGGCTGCCCGACCGCGGCCGCCCCGAAGGCCAGGGGACCGCCGAGCTCGCCCGTCGGCTGGAAGGCCTCCTCCCACTCGTCGACGCGGGCCAGGGTCCCCCGCTGGAGATGCCGGATCGGGTAGCGCAGGGGCACCACGATCACGGCATCGACCTCGCCCCTGACTCCCCCCTCGCCGCGCGGGATGTAGGGGAGGAAGGTGCGCGCCCGGCCGTCGGCGAACTGGTCGTCGGCCGTGGTCTCGCTCGCCCCGAGGGCGTGGACGCCGAACCAGTAGACACCGGGCGTCGTCACCGGGAGCAGGCTGCGCGGAACCCGGATGGAGTACGGCGCGACCTCGCCCGGCGCCAGCGAGTCGACGCTGTCGCTCACCTCGACGATCCGGTTGCCCACCAGGTCGGTCGGATCGGTCTCCGCGGCCTCGACGAGCTCGGCCGGGGTCGTCAGGGGCACGGGGCAGCCGGGGCAGTCGCCGGCGTTGATGAACGGGTACAGGCTGATGCCGGTCCACGTCTCCACGTCCCGGTTGATCACGGTGCCGGAGACGACCACGGGGCCGCGCTCGGGCACCTCGCCCGGCGTCAGCTCGTCGATCGTGACCAGCAGCGGGGCGTCGTACGCCTCGGAGAGGGGGTGGACCGCGTTGTCGCGCGCCGGGTCGGGGACGGCAGCGTTCGCCGGCGGCGTCGTCAGGAGCCCGGCCACCATCGCCGTGGCCGCCCCCAGGGCAGCGCGCAGCAGAAGAGGGCGGAGGACCACGCCCCGAGGGTAGTGCCGCTGGCTGTGAGCGTTGGGACGGGCGTCCGTAGACTCCGGCCCGTGTCCGAGCCGCATGCACCGTCGTCCGAACCGATCCGGTTGGTCGACGTCCAGCAGGCGGTGGAGGCGGAGCTGACCCGGATCGGGCCCGTGATCGACCCGTTGGGCGAGCTGTTCGCGGCGGCGGGGCACGAGTTGGCGCTGGTCGGCGGGCCGGTGCGCGACGGGATGCTCGGGCGCCACTCCAACGACCTCGACTTCACGACCTCGGCCCGGCCGGAGCAGACCGAGCGGATCCTGCGGGCATGGGGCGACGCCTGGTGGGACATGGGCCGCGACTTCGGCACGATCGGCTGCCGCAAGGGCGACTGGGTCGTCGAGGTGACGACCTACCGGTCCGAGGCCTACGACCCGGCGTCGCGCAAGCCCGAGGTGCAGTACGGCGACACCCTGGCCGGCGACCTGGGCCGCCGCGACTTCACGGTCAACGCGATGGCGGTGCGGCTGCCCGGCCAGCAGGTGGAGGACCCGTACGGCGGGGTCGTCGACCTCGCCAACAAGGTGCTGCGCACACCCGGACGCCCCGAGGACTCCTTCTCCGACGACCCGTTGCGGATGATGCGAGCCGCCCGGTTCGCCGCACAGCTGGGTTTCACCGTCGACCAGCCGGTGGTCGACGCGATGCGCGACATGGCGGAGAGGGTCACCATCGTGTCCGCCGAGCGGGTGCGCGACGAGCTGGTGAAGCTGGTCTGCGCGCCCTACCCGCGGCTCGGGCTGACCCTGCTCGTCGACACCGGGCTCGCCGACCACGTGCTGCCCGAGCTGCCGCGGCTGAAGCTGGAGCGCGACGAGCACCACCGCCACAAGGACGTCTACGAGCACTCGCTGACCGTGCTCGAGCAGGCGATCGACCTCGAGGACCGGCTCGGCGGGCAACCCGACTTCATCTCGCGGTTCGCCGCGCTGATGCACGATGTCGGCAAGCCCAAGACCCGGCGGTTCCTCGACGACGGCACGGTGACCTTCCACCACCACGACGTGGTCGGCGCCAAGATCACCCGCAAGCGGATGCAGGCGCTGCGCTTCTCCGGCGACGAGATCGACGCGGTCTGCCACCTGGTCGAGCTGCACCTGCGGTTCCACGGCTACGGCTCGGGCGAGTGGACCGACTCGGCCGTCCGCCGCTACGTCCGCGACGCCGGCGACCAGCTGGCCCGGCTGCACGTGCTCACCCGCGCCGACTGCACGACCCGCAACCAGCGCAAGGCCGACCGGCTGCGTCGTACCTATGACGACCTGGAGGCCCGGATCGCGCGGTTGTCGGAGGAGGAGGAGCTGGCCTCGCTCCGGCCCGCCCTCGACGGCAACCAGATCATGGAGATCCTCGGGATCCCGCCGGGCCGCGACGTCGGCGAGGCCTACAAGTTCCTGCTCGAGCTGCGCCTCGACAACGGGCCGATGGCCACCGACGACGCGAAGGCCGCGCTGCTGGCGTGGTGGGCCGCGCGCGAACAGTCGTGAACAACTCGAGGAATCCTCCGTCCGGCTGACGCGCCGAACCCGCTTCCGGTGGCACCATCAGGGGCACACGCCAGCCTCGGAGGCCGTCATGAAGAGATTCGTCGTCGCCCTGCTGACCGGAGTGGTCAGCACCCTCCTCGTCGGGGTCGGGCCCGCGCCCGCCGTCCATGCCGCGGGCGAGAGCTACTCGGCCCCGCTCACCACCGCGATCGCGAGCCTCACCGTCGCGACCGAGGTGCGCACCGGCTACGAGCGGTCCAAGTTCAAGCACTGGGTCGACGCGGACGGCGACGGCTGCAGCACCCGGACCGAGGTGCTCGACATCGAGTCGGAGACCTCGGTGACCTGCAGCAACCTGGCGGGCGGCCGCTGGTTCTCCTACTACGACCGGGTCTCCTGGACCGACCCGTCGCGGATCGACATCGACCACATGGTCCCCCTCGCCGAGGCCTGGGACTCCGGCGCGCGGAACTGGACCGCCGCCCAGCGCGAGGCCTACGCCAACGACCTCGGCGACTACCGCACCCTGGTCGGCGTCACCGACTCGGTGAACTCCGCCAAGGGCGACCAGGACATCGCCGAGTGGAAGCCGACCTACGACAAGTGCCGCTACCTGCGCGAGTACGTCGCCGTGAAGATCCGCTGGCGGCTGAGCGTCAACAGCGGCGAGAAGACGGCCATGCAGAATCTCGCCGCCGGCTGCACCAACACCACGATCACCGTGACGCGCGCCATCTGAGTCTTGCTACCAGGGTCGGATGCCCGACCTCGGTGGTCCGCCTAGGGTCGCCGACATGACAACGATCGAGGCGAAGACGCTCGAAGCGACCATCGACATGGCGGCGACCCCCGAGGAGATCTGGCCGCTGGTGTCGGACCTCCCGCGGATGGCTTCGTGGAGCCCGCAGGTGGTGAGGTCCATCCAGCGCGGCCACGGCGGGCTGGGCGCGACCACCGTCAACATCAACCGCAGCGGCTGGAAGGTGTGGCCGACCCGGTCGAAGGTGATCCGGTTCGAGCCGCCGCGGGAGCTCGCGTTCCGGGTCAAGGACAACAAGACGATCTGGTCCTACGCGCTCGAGCCGCTGGCGGACGGCGGCACCCGCGTCGTCGTACGGCGGGAGGCGCCGGACGGGCTGGCGCCGATCTCCGTCCGCCTGCAGGACGCCGTACTCGGTGGCGTCGAGAAGTTCGACGCGGAGGTCCTCGCCGGCATGAAGCAGACCCTGGAGCGGCTCAAGGCCGAGGTCGAGGCCTGACGCACAACCACGGGACGGGGGAGCCCGGCGGAGGCTAACCTCCACCATGCGGTTCTGGGACCTCTCGTCTCCCGAGGTCGTCGCCGCGGACGCCGAGCCGTGGGACGGTCCGCTGGCGGGCGCCATGCGGCCGCTCTCGATGCGGTCGATGGTGCGCCTGTACCTCGGCGGGGTGGTGCTCTGCGTCCAGGCCGCCGCCGTGGCCTTCACCTTCGTGAACGTGGCCGGCGAGCGCGCGGCGCATCCGGACGCCGTCCGGCTCGTCGGCGTCTTCACCCTCTTCGCCGCGCTGCTGATCCTGGGCTTGATGGCCGCACTTCCCGCCGTGCTCGCTCGGCGGCTGACGCCCCTCGTCGGGACCACGATCATGCTCAGCATGGGGCTGGCCTCCACGGCCGCGACCTGGGCCTGTGGTCCCGAGTTCGGCATCGTGGTGGTCTTCTACTTCGAGGCACTTCCGTTCGCCTTCTACACCCTCCGGCTCCGATGGGCGTTGGCGGCGACCGCCAACGTGGTCGTCGGCTGCGGCCTGGTGATGCTCCTCCAGCCGGGGTGGTCGCTGCCGGTCCTGCAATGGTTCATCGTCGGCACCACCCTCGTCGGAGTCGCGTGGATCGTCGGCCAGCTCGCCGAGAAGGCCGAGCGGCTCGCTTCGTCGGAGCGGGATGCGCGGGTCGAGCTGGCCGAGGTCAACCGGACGCTGGAGGACCGGGTGGCGGCCCAGGTGACGGAGATCGAGCGGCTGGGGGAGCTGCGACGGTTCCTGACCCCGCAGGTCGCGGACGCGGTGCTGTCCGCCGACGCGGAGGCGATGACGCGGCCACACCGGCGGCGGATCGCGGTGTTCTTCTGCGACCTCCGCGGCTTCACGGCGTTCACCCAGTCCTCCGAGCCGGAGGAGGTCGTGGCGAACATCGACCAGTACTACCGGACCGCCGGCGAGGTGCTGCAGCGCTACGGCGCGACGATCGGCGGGTACGCCGGCGACGGGATCATGGCCTACCTCGGTGACCCGGTGCCCCATCCCGAGCCCGCGCGGGGCGCGGTGCAGATGGTGACCGAGCTGCGGGGCGAGCTCGACGGGCTCGTCGCCGAGTGGCAGCGCCGGGGTCACGACCTCGGCTACGGCATCGGCCTCGCCTACGGCTACGCCACCTTGGGCGTCGTGGGTTTCGACGGCCGCTACGACTACACGCCGATGGGTGGGGTGGTGAACCTCGCGGCGCGGCTGTGCGGCGCGGCGACGGCCGGTCAGGTGCTGATGGACCACGCGACGTACGCCGAGCTCGAGGGTGTGGCCGGCGGCGAGCCCGTCGACGGGCTCGAGCTCAAGGGCCTCGGCGCGCAGCGCGCCTACGCCCTCACCTGACCCGGCTCGAACTCCGCTCAAAAACACGCCGACCCGTCGCCAAGTTGGCGACGGGTCGACGGGATTTCAGCGGTAGTTGGTGACGGCTCGGTCGTGCCTCACGCGCCCTCTTCGCCTGGTTTCGACGCGCCCGTCGCGGCTTCGTTCCTCAGCCGCGGGGCTTGCTCAACCTGCGGGCGAGACGAGGGCACGTTCGTGCCTCACGCGCCCTCTTCGCCCTTGATGAACTTCTCGAGGGCGATGCGGCCCTCGGAGTCCTCGATCTGCACCGGCGGGGACTTCATGAGGTACGCCGACGCGGAGATGATCGGGCCGCCGATGCCGCGGTCCTTCGCGATCTTCGCCGCACGCACGGCGTCGATGATGATGCCGGCGGAGTTCGGGGAGTCCCAGACCTCGAGCTTGTACTCCAGGTTGAGCGGGACGTCGCCGAACGCGCGACCCTCGAGGCGGACGTAGGCCCACTTGCGGTCGTCGAGCCACGCGACGTAGTCGGACGGGCCGATGTGCACGTTCTTGCTGTCGACCAGGCCGGCCAGCGGGCCGGTCAGGTTGGACGTGACGGCCTGGGTCTTGGAAACCTTCTTGGACTCCAGGCGCTCGCGCTCGAGCATGTTCTTGAAGTCCATGTTGCCGCCGACGTTGAGCTGGTAGGTGCGGTCCAGCACCACGCCGCGGTCCTCGAACAGCTTGGCCATCACGCGGTGCGTGATGGTCGCGCCGACCTGGGACTTGATGTCGTCGCCGACGATCGGGACGCCCGCGTCCTCGAATTTCTTGGCCCACTCGGGGTCGGAGGCGATGAACACCGGGAGCGCGTTGACGAAGGCGACGCCGGCGTCGATCGCGCACTGGGCGTAGAACTTGTCGGCCTGCTCGGAGCCCACCGGCAGGTAGGACACGAGGACGTCGGCCTCGCTGTCCTTCAGCGCCTGGACGACGTCGACCGGCTCGGCGGTCGACTCGTCGATGGTCATCCGGTAGTACTTGCCGAGACCGTCGAGCGTCGGGCCGCGCTGGACCTCGACACCGAGCGTCGGGACGTCGGCGATCTTGATGGTGTTGTTCTCCGACGCGTTGATGGCCTCGGAGAGGTCCTTGCCGACCTTCTTGTCGTCGACGTCGAACGCGGCGACGAACTTGACGTCGCTCACGTGGTAGTCGCCGAAGGTCACGTGCATCAGACCGGGGACCGTGCCGCTGGGGTCGGCGTCCCGGTAGTAGTGCACGCCCTGGATGAGCGACGTGGCGCAGTTGCCGACGCCGACGATCGCTACTCGTACCGAACCCATGAGAGTCCCTTCTTTGGTCATGTTCGTCATTCGTTGTCAGTTGCGGCTGCTGCGGGCGGGCCGACGGTGCCCCGCTCTGCGTTGATGAGGTCGGAGAGCCACCGGACCTCACGCTCGACGGACTCGACCCCGTGCCGTTGGAGCTCGGTGGCGTAGCGGTCGACTTCCTTCTGGGTCATCGCGAGCTCGCGCTGGACCCGGTCGAGGCGCTCCTGGAGGCGGGAGCGGCGGCCCTCGAGCACGCGCAGCCGGATCTCCATGTCGGTCGAGGAGAAGAACCGGAAGCGGATGTCGAAGTTGTCGTCCTCCCAGGCGGCAGGACCGACCTCGGACATCAGCCGGTGGAACTCGGCTGTGCCCTTCTCCGTCACTTCGTAGGTGATCCGCGGCCGACGGGAGATCGGGGCGCCCGGTGTGAGCGGCCCGGTGACCTCCTTGATCAGATTGCCGCGGAGCATCTTCTTCAGCGCCGGGTAGAGCGAACCGTAGGAGAGCAGCCGCCCCCACCCGAGCATCAGGTTCAGCCGCTTGCGCAGCTCGTAGCCGTGCATGGGTCCCTCGTGCAGCAGTCCGAGGACCGCCAACTCGATGGTTTCACCACGCCGCGCCATGCGACCTATCGTAGCGATATATCCGCGGAATCGAAATGCGCGATGGATCGCGAGGCGGAAAATGGGTAGAAACGGGAGAGGTCTCGGCGGGGCCGCGCCGGATTGGGGCACAGCCGCGCCCCCCGTACCCTGATCTGCGGCATGTCGGACGCACCCGACGCACCCATGCGACTGAGTGAGGCAAGACCTTGGCGGACGGCAAGCGGAAGAGCGGCACGACTTCTCGATCCAAGAAGCCGGCGGCGGACGCTTCCAACCCGTGGAAGAAGCGGCTCCTCAGGGTGGCCAAGTACGGCGCCATCGCCGGCCTGGTGATGACCCTGATCGGTGCTGGCCTGTTCTTCATCGCCTACCGCTCGATCGACATCCCCAGCGCCAACTCCGACTTCACCACCCAGACCACGCACGTCTACTACGCCGACGGCAAGACCGACCTCGGGCAGTTCGCGATCCAGGACCGCGACCCGATCTCCCTCGACGAGATGCCGGAGACCCTGAAGGACGCGGTCGTCGCCGCCGAGGACCAGTCGTTCTGGACCAACCAGGGCATCGACCCGAAGGGCATCATCCGCGCGGCCTTCCGCAACGCCTCCGGCAACGTCACCCAGGGTGCGTCCACGATCACCCAGCAGTACGTCAAGATCCTGTACCTGAGCCAGGAGCGCTCCTGGAAGCGCAAGATCAAGGAAGCGATCCTCTCGCTCAAGATCGAGAACCAGCTCTCGAAGGAGGAGGTGCTCGAGGGCTACCTCAACACCATCTACTTCGGGCGGGGCGCGTACGGCGTGCAGGCCGCGGCGAAGGCCTACTTCGAGGTCGACGCCAAGGACCTCACCCTCAAGCAGAGCGCCGTGCTCGCGGCCGTGCTGAACGACCCGAACGACCTCGACCCCGCCAACAGCAAGGCGGCGCGGCGGGAGCTCAAGGGGCGCTACCAGTACGTCATCGACTCGATGGCCGACATGGACGAGATCGACGGTGACGACGCGGACCGCGCCCGGCTGCGACTGCCGGACTTCCCGGAGGTCGAGACCGAGAGCGCGTACGGCGGCCAGAAGGGCCACGTGCTCCAGATGGTCAAGACCGAGCTGCTGCGCCTCGGCTTCAGCGAGCAGGAGATCTCCGGCGGCGGCCTCGAGGTGACCACCACCTTCACCCCGAAGGCGATGGACGCCGCGATGAACGGCATGAAGGAAGCCCGGCCGGAAGGCTTCGGCTACAAGGAGCTGCACGTCGCGGTCGCGACCGTCGAGCCCGGCACCGGGGCGGTGCGCGGCATCTACGCCGGCCAGGACTACCTCGAGTCCCAGCTCAACTGGGCGGTCTCGGGGGGCCAGGCTGGCTCGACCTTCAAGCCGTTCGCGCTGGCGGCCGGCATCAAGGCCGGGTTCTCGCTCAAGGACACCTTCGACGGCAACTCGCCCTACGAGCTGCCCGACGGCAGCGACGTCGAGAACCAGGGCAACGTCCCCTACGGACGGGTGAACCTGATCCGGGCGACCGAGGACTCGATCAACACCGCCTACATCGACCTGACGCTCGCGATGGAGAACGGTCCCGAGAAGATCATCGACACCGCGGTGGACATGGGGATCCCGCCGATCGAGCCGGCCAGCGACCCGTGGGGCTTCCCGACGTCCACCCCGGGCCTGCTGCCCAACACCGGTGTCGCCCTTGGTTCGCAGACGGTGAGCCCGATCAACATGGCCAACGGCTACGCGACCATCGCCAACGGCGGTGTCGCGGCCGAGCCGTTCATCATCGAGAAGGTCGTCGACCAGAACGGTGCCGAGCGCTACAACCACAAGGTGGTCGACCACCGGGCCCTCCCGGAGGACATCGCCGCCGACGTCTCCTACGCGATGCAGCAGGTCGTCGAGGTCGGGTCCGGTGCATCCGCGCTCTCCGGGTTCGCCTGGCCGGCGGCCGGCAAGACCGGAACGGCGACCAACGGCGAGGGCGAGGTGTCGTCGGCGTGGTTCTCCGGCTACACCGCGCAGTACGCCACCGCGGTGATGCTGGTGCGCGGCAAGGGCAACGAGCAGCTCAAGGACTGGCTGCCGGAGTACTTCGGCGGCGCCTATCCCGCCCGCACCTGGCGTGCGGTCATGCAGCGGGTGATGGAGGGCGAGGAGCCGATCGAGTTCCCGCCACCGGCGTACGTCGACGGCGAGGCGCCGACGGAGGGCCACGAGCCCTACACGCCGCCCCCGTCGCCGACCAAGACCAAGGAGACCGAGAGTGAGGAGACCTCCGAGCCGGTGGACTCCGATGGCGACGGCGTGGTCGACGACGAGGACCCGTGCCCCGAGAACGGTGAGATCCCGGGGGCCCCGGACGCCGACGGCGACTGCGAGGTGGACCAGGAGACCGTCGCCGACTCCGACGGTGACGGCGTGCCGGACGACCGGGACGCGTGCCCCGACAACCCGGACATCCCCGGCAACCCCGACAGCGACGGCGACTGCGTGGTCGACGACACCGGTCCGCCGACCGACAGCGACAACGACGGGCTCAGCGACGAGGCGGAGGCCGACCTCGGCACCAATCCGAACAACCCGGACACGGACGGCGACGGCTTCCCCGACGGCACCGACACGGACCCGACGAACCCGGACGTCCCGGGCAGGGGCAACCCCCGGCTGAGCACCGGCGTCGACGGCACCAGCCGCCGCACCGTGGGGCGCCGCGCCACGCGGGGTTGACCTGCCGATGACGTGGGTCCACCCGACCCGGGACGACCGGGTCGTCGCCGCGGTCAGCGAGGCCGTCGGCGGTCCGGTGGGCGAGCACGCCGGGCGTCACCGGTGGTGGACGCCCACCCGGGTGCTGCTGCTGCTGACCGCGATCGTCTTCGTGCTCGGCATGGTGCAGAAGGCGCCGTGCTCGCTGGCGGACGGCAAGGACCAGCCGTGGGTCTACTCCCACATGTGCTACACCGACCTGCGCCCGCTCTACGTCCCGCGCGGCTTGGCCGAGCTGGCGTGGCCCTACAGCGACGACGACCAGACCCGCGCCCGCTACGAGGTCATGGAGTATCCCGTCGGGATCTCCTACTGGGCCTACGGCACCGCATGGATCACCCAACAGCTCAACGGCAGACCCGACCTGGAGGCGCGCTCCGACCGGCCGGTCAACGACCTGTACGGCGACGAGGACGTCGATCGTGAGCTGACCATCTTCCTGCTCGTGAACGCGGTCGGCTTCGGCGCGCTGGCCCTGCTGTCGGTGTGGCTGCTCTCGCGGGTCGATCCACAGCGACCCTGGGACGCGGCGGCGTTCGCGCTCTCCCCGACGCTGCTGCTCACCGGGCTCATCAACTGGGACCTGATCGCGGTCGCGCTGGTGGCGGGCGCGCTGTGGTCGTGGTCCCGCGACCGACCGGTGCTCACCGGCGTACTGATCGGCCTGGGCACGGCGGCCAAGCTCTACCCGCTGTTCCTGCTCGGCGGGCTGCTGGTCATCTGCCTCCGGCAGCGGAGGTACGGCGCCTTCGGGCTGGCCACCGTCTGGGCGGCGGTGACCTGGGCGGTGGTCAACCTGCCCGCCTACCTCAGCGGCTCCGACGAGTGGAAGACGTTCTGGTCGTTCAACGCCGACCGGGGCGCCGACCTGGGATCGATCTGGCTGATCGTCGACCAGGTCCGCTCGAGCGGCGTCCACGTCGACACCATCAACCAGTGGTCCTGGATCTTCTTCGCCGCGTGGTGCGTCGGCGTGCTCGTCGTCGGGCTGCTGGCGGGGCGCCGCACCGGCTCGGTCCCGCGGCTGGCCCAGCTCGGCTTCCTGATCGTGGCCGGGTTCCTGCTCGTCAACAAGGTCTACTCGCCGCAGTACGTCCTGTGGCTGCTGCCGCTCGCGGTGCTGGCCCGGCCGCGCTGGCGCGACCAGCTGATCTGGCAGGCCGGCGAGGTCTTCTACTTCTGCACGGTGTGGTGGTACCTCGGCGGCTACCTGCACCCCGCCGGTGGCGGCGACGTCGGCTTCTACTGGGTCGGCATCGTGGTCCGGATTGCCTGCGAGCTCTACCTCGTGGCGATCGTCGTGCGCGACATGTTCTGGCCGCAGCACGACCCGACGAACGAGCGGCCCGAGCTAGGTGATGACGACCCGGTCGAACGTGGTCGCCGTGAACCGCACCCGCACGTCGATCGGGTCCCCCACGGCCGGCACGTCCGCACCACTCGGTAGGAACAGCATCGACGCCTGCATGTGCGGCGGCTCGGCGAACAGCCGCTGCTTGCCGTCGATGGAGTACGGCGACCGCACGAAGCCGACCGCGTCCAGACCGCCCCTCGCGAGCGTGGCCGCCCGCGCCTTGATCGAGGACTCACCGGTCGGTGCCTCGAGGCCGATGCCGTGCGCCGTACCGCCGCTGACGACGAGCAGGTGCCCGCTCTTGGGAGCGGTGCGGGCCCGGTAGCCGAAGATGTCGCCCCGCTCGACCGGGTGCACGTCGAGCACCGTCGCGGTCACCCGGAGCGCGCCGCGGTCGCCGAGCCAGAGCTGGGTGCCGATCCGGGGACGCACCACGAAGTCGCCGTACTGCTCGCGCAGCGTGGTCAGCTCGCGATCGGTGAGGTGGCTGACCCACACCGTGTCCGGGCCGCGGCGCGGCACGGCCGCGGCGACGTAGTCGTTGAGCAGCCGGCTCACCTCGCCGAGGTGGTTGCCCTGGGCCAGCGGCAGGTGGAGCGCCACGCCCTCGGCCCGTCCGTCGGGGAGGCTCCTCAGCAGCTCGCCGGCCTCCCACAGCTCACGGGCGGACATGCCGTGGCGCTGCATGCTGGTGGTGCGCTCGAGCACCACCCGGGCGCTCGGCTCCAGGGTGAGCAGCTGCTCCAGGTCGGACAGCCGGCTCACGGTGTGGACCACCCGCTTGGTCAGGGCCGGCTCGAGCGGATCGACGAACGGCCGCCACGGGGTGAGCACCAGGATGTCCCCGTGCCACCGGGAGGCGACCTCGGGGATCTCGTCGTACGTGCCGACCGCGAGCGTGGTCACGTCGTGGCCGCGGTCGCGCAGCCACTGCGCCTTGCGGGCCAGCCGGCCGAGCGTGAAGCCGTAGCCGTTGCCCTTCGCGACCGGGACGATGCCGGGATGGGCGTCGGCGACGGACTCGAGGTGCGCCCGCCAGCGCGGGCCGTCGACGGTCAGGGTCAGGCTCATCGGACCGCTCCTGTCAGCGCCGCGCCAGGTAGACCTGGAACGCCTTGTAGAGCACCCGGTTGATCGGGAGGTCCCACTCGCCGGCGTACTCGACCGCCTCGCCACCGGTGCCGACCTTGAACTGGATGAGCCCGACGTGCGCGTCGTCGGCGTCGAGGGTCTCGGTGATGCCGCGCAGGTCGTAGACGGTCGCGCCGGACGCGAGCGCGTCGCGGATCATGGCCCACTGCACGGCGTTGGAGCCGCGGACCTCGCGCTTCTCGGTGGAGGAGGCGCCGTAGGAGTACCAGGAGTGGGTGCCGACCCGGACCGCGAGCGTGGCGGCGACCAGGTCGCCCTGGTGGCGGGCCATCCACAGCTTCAACCGGTCGGGCGCGTCGGCGTTCAGCGCGTCGTACATGGTCTCGAAGTAGCTCAGCGGTCGCGGCGTGAAGTGGTCGCGCTCGGCCGTGTGCACGTAGAGGTCGTGGAAGGCCTTGAGGTCGCCCTTCACCTCCCCGGCTGCCGACGACGTCACCTCGACGCCCTCCTTGGCGGCCTTCTTGATGTTGCGGCGCCACAGCTGGTTCATCCCCTTGAGCAGGGACTCCTCGGTGTGGGGCTCGCCGTCGGCCTGGACCAGCGGGATCTGGTAGACGAACTGCGGCTGCCCGGCGGCGAAGCCGCCCTCGGTGCTCTGGTGGCGCCAGCCGAGCTCGTGCAGCTGCGCGACGACCCGGGCGCCCGCTGCGGACCGGTCGAGCGGCGGCACCTGGCCGAGCCGGTGGACGCCGGGGTCGGCGATGCCCTCCTTGATCTGGGCGGCCGACCAGCGCCGGGTGACGACGGGAGGCCCGATCCGTACGGCGAACGCCCCCTCACCCTTGACGTGCCGCACCAGCGGACCCAACCAGTCGTCGAGCCGGTCGGACGACCAGTCGATGACCGGTCCCTCGGGCAGGTAGGCGAGGAAGCGGTTGAGCCTCGGGAGCTTGCGGTAGAGGACCAGCGCCGCGCCGACCAGCTGGCCGGCGTCGTCGACCCACCCGAGGTGCTCGGCCCGCCACTCCGCCTTCACCTTCGCCCAACCGGGCGTCTGGAGGAAGCTGGCCGTGGGAAGCGTGGCGAGGTAGTCGCGGTGCTCGTCGGCTGAGATCACCCGCATGCTCGGCATGGGGTTCAGGCTATCGGCCGCGCCCGGTGGTCGAGGAGGTCGCCCTGCGGCGCCGCTCCAGCTCGTCGGCCAGGTCGCGGCCGACCTGGAGCAGCAGCGCGCGCTCGGTCGCGGGGTCGAGGCCGGGCAGGCCGCCGATGCGCTGGACGACCACGAGCACGTTGGCGACGCGGACGACCAGCGCCTCGCCCCGCGCGCCGACGGCGGCCTGGTCGCCCAGGTCGTCGACCGGCTGCAGGTCGGGGAGGTCGTACGCGCCGCCGCCGGCCACGATCTCCGCGAACTCGTCCCCGGCCGCCTCGGTGGCCGTCAGCTGGTCCTCCCAGCTCGGCCGCACCGCCCAGGAGTCGACCTCGAGTGACACGTCGACACCGCGGACCTGGCGGAGGTCGCAGTCCGCGGCCACCTCGTGGTCGGGGAGCGCGAAGCCGAGGGCCTCGAGGGTGGCCGGCCTGATCGCCGGGCAGAGGTCGCCTCCCTCGGCCGGGGTGAGCTCACCGTCGGTGAGCCCCTCACCCGCGAGCACCTCGCTCGTGGCGGGGGCCTCGTCGGGCAGCTCGACCGCGACCAGCTCCTCGTCGAGCGGGACGACCAGCAGGTCGTCGACCACCGCGGCGGTGCGGGTGGCCAGCAGCACGCTCGACCGGTCGGCCGGCGCGGTGCCGAGGACCCATGGGTCGGCGGGGTCGGTCGGGTCGACGGCGCGCACCACCGACGTGTCGCCCGCGACCCGGCCGGTGGCGGGCGTCAGGGTGATCAGGCGACCGGCGTGCTGATCGACCACGATCTCCTCGGGGTCGAGCACGAACGACGCCGGCTCGAGCGGCCGGTCGGCGGTCCAGGTCTCGACGACCGGGCTGGCGCCGTACTGCACGGCCGCGGCCCCGCCCCCGTCGAGCGCGACGTACTGGGTCAGGTGCGGGTAGCCCGCGTTGATCCGGCGGCCGACCCGCCGCGGCCGGTCGCCCGACAGGTCGCGGAGGTAGGTGCCGTCGTCGCCCCACTCGTAGGCCGTCACCACCAGCGGCTCGCTGCTGACGATCACCTCGACCGCGGTGCTGGCCTCGGCGGGGAGGCTCCACAGCTGCTCACCGGAGTCCTGGTCGTAGACGTCGTACGACTCCGCGGCGCCGCCCCGTTCGGGCGTGACCACGACGAACCGGCCGTTGCTCGCGGCCTCGCCGCCGACCATCGCCGGCAGCGCCGCGCCGTCGTCGACGCGGAACCGCCAGGCACCGCGCACGCCCGTCACGGCGACGACCCGCGCGCCGGCGGAGACGTCGTTGAGGACGACCTCGTCGTCGAGCCGGACCTGCCACCGCACCCGGCCGGCCGTGGTGTCGACCGCGACGAGGGTGCGGCAGTCCTCGAGCGGACCCAGCGCGACGACCCCGATGCCGTCGTCGTTCACGTCGCGCGACGCGGCGCACACGCTCCCGTCGAGCGGCACCGTGCTGCGCACGGCACCGGTGGCGGCGTCGTACGTCGTCACCGCGTGCGCGGACACCGCGCTGATCATGTCCGGGGCCGGCCACAGCCCGTCGCCGCGCGCGTCGTCGAGGTCGTGCCAGAGGCCGGCGCCCGGCACCGGCGCCCGCCACGCCTCCTCGAGCCCGGACACCACGACCCGGCCCGAGCCGCGGTCCGCGTCGGGGTCGCCGGAGTCGCCCGAGCAGGCGGAGCCGAGGAGAGCGAGCGCGGCGGCGATCGCGAGCCCGAGCCGGACCCGTCCGGTGCCGCTCCCGGAGTCGATGGCTACAGCGTCGATGGCTACAGCCGCTCGCGCAGCCAGGCGAAGTCGGCGAGATGCTCCTCGGCGCCGCCCGGCGTCTCGCAGACCACCGGCGCGCCGGCGTCACGGACGACGGCGGCGAGCAGGTCGGGATCGATGCGGCCGGCACCGAAGTTGGCGTGGCGGTCGGCGCCGGAGTCGAAGTCGTCGCGGCTGTCGTTGCAGTGGACCAGGTCGATCCGGCCGGTGATCTTGAGGACGTCGTCGACGATCGTCTCGAGCGGGTTGCCGCCGGCGTGGGCGTGGCAGGTGTCGAGGCAGAAGCCCACCTGGTCGGCCCCCTCGGCGGAGCCGATCGCGTCCCAGACCCCGGCGATCCGGTCGAGGTAGCGGGTCATCGCGTTGGTGCCGCCGGCGGTGTTCTCGATCAGCAGCGGGACCTTGAGGTCGGTCGCGTCGACGGCCTTGCGCCAGTTGTCGAAGCCCTTGGCCGGGTCGTCGTCGTCGGTGACGTGGCCGCCGTGGACGATCAGCCCCTTGGCACCGATCTCGGCGGCGGCGTCGACGTGCTGCTGGAGCAGCTTGCGGCTCGGGATCCGCTGCCGGTTGTTCGTGGTCGCGACGTTGATGAGGTACGGCGCGTGGACGTAGAGGTCGACGCCCGCCGCCTCGGCGTCGGCGCGCAACTGGGCCGGCCCGCCCTCGTAGGCCAGCACGGGCCCCTTGTAGGACTGCGGGTTGCCGAGGAAGAACTGCACCAGGGGGGCCTGGCGCGCCCGCGCCTCGGCGATCGGGTCGGTCTGGTCGACGTGGGCACCGATGCGGAGGGCACTGGTCTCGCTCATGCGTCCAGACTAGAAGCGGGCTCCGACGTCCGTGACGTGGGACCAAGTGCCCGATGCCCGGCGATTTCCCCCCGCGGGCGCGGTTCGGCCCTTACGGTCCCTGCATGGCTCCCCTGCAGATCGAAGCCGGCGGTCGGAACTGGACGTTCGACGGCACCGCCCCCGTCACCATCGGCCGCGACCCGGCGTGCGACATCGTCCTGGCGGGCGACACCGTCTCCCGCCGCCATGCGGAGATCCGCCCCGATGGAGCGACCTGGACCCTCATCGACGTCGGCAGCTCGTCCGGCACTTTCAGCAACGGCACCCGGGTCACCGAGATGCGGCTGTCCGGCCAGGGCCGCTTCCGCATCGGCGGCGTCGAGGGCGAGGAGGTGGGCTTCGCCGTCGTCGGCGCCCGTCCGGCGGTGGCGACCGAGGACGTCGCGCTCCCGGCCCCCGGACTGGCGCAGACCGTGCTGCCCGGCGGCGCCGTACCCGGGTCGTTCGTGCCCGGGCCGGCGCTCCTGGTGCGGGCGGGCGGCAGCAGCCGGCGCTTCGTCCCGGGTACGACGGTGCGGATCGGGCGCGACCCCGCCAACGAGGTGGTCGTGGACGACGCATCGGTCTCGCGGCTGCACTCGGTCGTCGAGAGCCGGCCCGACGGCTGGTGGTTCGTCGACCGGTCGACCGCGGGCACCTTCGACGGCGAGGACCAGGTCCGGACCCGCAAGATCACCGCCCCGACCACGCTGATGCTCGGCCACCCGACGGCGGGCGTCGAGGTGGAGATCGTCCCGGTCGTCGAGACCCGCCAGGCACAGAAGACGATCGCCGGCAGGAAGCGCAAGCGCACCGCGCTCCTGGTGGGCGGGATCGTGGCAGCACTGGTGCTCGTCGGCGGAGGGATCGCCGCGGCCGCGCTGCTCGGCGGGGACGACGAGGACGGCGGCGGCGACGACGGTCCGACGCTGGCGGCCGAGGGGCTGAGCGACGCCGAGCTGGAGCGGGCCAAGTCCGCGACGGTGTTCCTGATCGCCGTCCTCGACGGCGAGCCGGCGTGGACCGGGTCCGGGTCGATCATCAGCGACGACGGCCTCATCCTGACCAACGCCCACGTCGCCGACCCCGGCGCTCCCGGGTTCGAGGCCCCGGCCGAGAGCCCGGACTACCTCGTGGTCGGCGTGGTGCCCGAGGACGACTCGGACGCCCCGGTGGAGCTGCGGTTCCGCGCCACTCCCGTCGCGACCGACGGTCCGCTCGACCTGTCGGTCGTCAAGATCATGGGCGACGTCGACGGCAACCCCGTCACGGGCGACCTGGGGCTCCCGGAGCCGATGCCGATCGGAGACAGCGAGACGGTCCGCACCGGCGACGACCTGGTCGCGCTGGGCTTCCCGGGCCTGGCCGCGGTCGACCTCGAGGACCCGTTCGCGCGTCCGGTCACCGTGACCGAGGGCGTCGCCTCCACGATCAAGGCGGTCCCGCCGTTCGGTGAGGACGCCTGGATCGAGAGCGACCTGCGGCTCGGGTCGGGCAACTCCGGCGGCCCGACGATCAACGACGACGGGGAGCTGGTGGGCGTCAACACCGAGGTCCGCACCCGCGAGACCCAGGGCGAGGGCGAGGACGGCGGCATCTTCACCAGCGGGTCGGCGCTGATGCGCCCGTCGAAGTGGACGGCCGCGCCGATCGCGGCGGCCGAGGCCGGTACGCCGTACACCTCGGAGTGGGTCGACGACGTCGACGGCCCGGCGCCCGAGCCGGAGATGAACGCCGACGCCGGCCTCGCCGCCGGCGGCTGGTCGCTCGACGGCTCGGCGACGTGCGCCGCGACCACCTCGCCCGAAGCGCCGCAGATCCTCGCGGGGGCGGTGTTCCCCGGCACGATCTTCGCCGAGTTCCTCGCCGCCGGGATCCCGGACGGCACCCAGCTCGAGCTGCAGTTCTTCAGCGCCGACGGGGCGACGCAGCTCGGCTCGTCGCCGGGTGTGTGGGAGTGGGGCGCGGAGCAGACCTGTGTCGCGTTCACCGTCGACGTGGCCGAGTCGATCGAGGGCATCATCGCGGTGCTGGTGATCGGCGACCTCCAGGTCGCCAACCCGGTCCTGTTCCAGTGAGCCGGCCTGTGAGCGACGATTCGTTGCCCGCCGTACGACGTTGCTAACCTGTCCCGTCGCGCTGCTTCCATAGGGGGAGCAGTCGCACATGCAGAGTCCTCCTGCCACGGAGAGTCCGTGGCCGCCTAGTCCAGAGGAGGTGGAGACCGCTTTGCGCGCTTACGAAATCATGGTCATCCTCGACCCCAGCCTTGACGAGCGCACTGTCGAGCCGTCGCTCGACAAGTACCTCAACGTCGTCCGCAAGGACGGTGGCACCGTCGACAACGTCGACATCTGGGGCCGCCGTCGCCTGGCGTACGAGATCAAGAAGAACGCCGAGGGCATCTACGCCGTCATCAACCTGACGGCCACGCCTGCCACGGTCGCCGAGTTCGACCGTCAGCTCGGTCTCAACGAGGCCATCCTGCGCACGAAGGTGCTGCGTCCCGTTTCGTGATCAGCGGTGGCGCTGTGGACGGGGCCTACCGGATGTCGGTCGGCCGCGACACGATGAGCGCCACACCCCGCTCATCACCGAACACGAACGCTAGCCCCCACTCATCAAGGGAGACCTGAAATGGCAGGCGAGACCGTCATCACCGTCGTCGGCAACCTCGTCGACGACCCGGAGCTGCGCTTCACCCCGTCGGGTGCGGCCGTGGCCAACTTCCGGATCGCGTCGACGCCGCGCACCTTCGACAAGCAGTCGAACGAGTGGAAGGACGGCGACGCGCTGTTCCTCTCCTGCTCGGTGTGGCGCCAGGCCGCTGAGAACGTCGCGGAGTCCCTGCAGAAGGGGATGCGCGTCGTCGTCCAGGGCCGGCTGAAGTCGCGGCAGTACGAGACGCGCGAGGGTGAGAAGCGCACCGTCTTCGAGATCGAGGTCGAGGAAGTCGGCCCGTCCTTGAAGTACGCCACGGCCAAGGTCACCCGCGCTGCCCGGTCCGCCGGTGGCGGCGGTTACAGCAACCAGGGCGGCAACCAGGGTGGCGGTTACGGCAACCAGGGCGGCGGCGCACCCGCTGCCGACCCGTGGGCCTCGTCCGGTCCGTCCGCCCCTGCGGGCGGCGGCCAGGGTGGCGCTCCCGCCGGCGACCCGTGGGGAGCCCCGGGCGTCAGCGACGAACCGCCCTTCTGATCCGTCCAACAACCTCGAAAATTCAACCCCGACCATTCCGCCCCCGTTCGACTGACCGGGGCGGGCTCTGAGGAGGAGCACCACAATGGCTAAGGCAGTCATCCGCAAGCCGAAGAAGAAGGTTTGCCAGTTCTGCAAGGAGAAGGCGACCGGTGTCGACTACAAGGACACCGCCCTGCTCCGCAAGTTCATCTCCGACCGCGGCAAGATCCGCGCGCGGCGTGTGACCGGCAACTGCGTCCAGCACCAGCGGGACGTGGCGATCGCGGTCAAGAACGCCCGCGAGGTCGCGCTGCTGCCCTACTCGGCCGCTGGCCGCTGACCCGGGCTTGTAAGAGAAGGAGAGAGCCAGACATGAAGATCATCCTGACCCAGGAGGTCGATGGCCTCGGCGCCGCCGGTGACGTGGTGGAGGTCAAGAACGGCTACGGCCGCAACTTCCTGCTCCCGCAGGGCTTCGCGATCCGTTGGACCCGCGGTGCCCAGAGCGAGGCCGACGCGATCAAGAAGGCCCGCTCCGCGCGCGCCGTCCGCGACGAGGCGCACGCCGCCGAGATCAAGGGCAAGCTCGAGAAGGCTCCGGTCGACGTCAAGGTGAAGGCCGGCCAGGGCGGCCGCCTCTTCGGTGCCGTCACCGTCGGTGACGTCGCCGAGGCGCTCGGCGAGGTCGCCGGCGAGTCGATCGACAAGCGCACCATCGTCCTCGGTGGCGCGATCAAGACCCTCGGTGCCCACCAGGTCTCGATCAAGCTGCACGACGAGGTCTCCGCGGCGGTCGCGCTCAACGTGATCCCCGCCTGACCCGACGCAGTCACCCGAACGGCCGGTCCCTCGCGGGGCCGGCCGTTCGTCGTACCAGACCTGGGTGTCGAGTTTCTGGCGATTTGCGACTGGTAGGTCGGGTACGACGCCGCGATCCAGGACACAATCCCCCCATGAGGTCATCTCGAGGGCTCCTGGTCATCGCCGCACTCCTGCTGACGCCGGCGCTCGGCGCCTGCGGTGACGACGGCGACGGTGACAGCGACGGCGACGACACCACCCCGAGCGCGTCGGCGACCGACGACCCGACCGATGCGACGTCGGTCGCGTCGTCCGAGGCGACCACCGCGACGGTGACGGCGACCGCGGCCGACGGGCTGCCGCCGGCGTGCGAGGTGGTGACCTCCGCGGACGTGGAGGCGGCGTTCGGCGTCCCGTTCGGGGACCCTGCGTTCGGGGGCGGTGGCCACACCGAGCAGGACATCGCGTGGCAGAGCGACGACTGCAACTTCGAGGCCGAGGACCTGGTCCAGGTCGACGTCGGGCTGACAGGGCCCGACGACTTCCGGACCGGCGAGTTCCAGTGCCCGGAGCCGCGGGCGATCGCGGCGACGGTGGC
>NZ_JACEHF010000070.1 GCF_014180685.1 Nocardioides pelophilus
GGGCGTTCGAGATCCATGCGTGGTCCGACCCGATCGCGACCTGGCAGCACGACGCCGGCATCAAGATCCGGGCCGGCGTCGACGTCGAGCTCATGTTCGCCGAGGGCCGGCTGCTCTTCGAGCGGGTGCTGGCGGGTCTCGGCAAGAGGAAGACCGACGAGCACAAGATCCTCAAGGGTGCGATCGAGGCCGCGCAGGACACCGACCGCCCGGTCGAGGCCAGGCTCGCCCAGCTCGAGTCCCCCGAGCTGAACGCCGTGCTCCTGGCGCACCCCCTGCGCGAGATGGTCACCGTCGACGGCCCCTACCCGGCGTACGCCGATCGCCAGCGCGCGCTGTTCAGCAGCTGGTACGAGTTCTTCCCCCGATCCGAGGGCGCCGTCCAGGACCCGAAGACCGGCAAGGTCGTGAGCGGCACGTTCGCGACCGCGGCCAAGCGGCTCGAAGCGGTCGCCGCGATGGGCTTCGACGTGATCTACCTGCCTCCGATCCACCCCATCGGCGAGGTCAACCGCAAGGGACCCAACAACACTGTGCTCTCAGGCCCGGGCCCGGCTCCGCTTGATTGGCCCGGGTCGCCGTGGGCGATCGGCAGCCGCCACGGCGGCCACGACGCCGTGCACCCCGACCTCGGCACCCTGGCCGACTTCGACGCCTTCGTGGCGCGCGCGTCGTCGCTCGGCCTCGAGGTCGCGCTCGACCTGGCGCTGCAGTGTGCGCCCGACCACCCGTGGGTCACCGCACATCCCGAGTGGTTCACGACCCGCGCCGACGGCACCATCGCCTACGCCGAGAACCCGCCCAAGAAGTACCAGGACATCTACCCCCTCAACTTCGACAACGACCCCGAGGGGCTCGCCCACGAGGTGCTGCGCGTGGTCCGGCACTGGATGGACCACGGCGTCCGGATCTTCCGCGTCGACAACCCCCACACCAAGCCGGTGCTGTTCTGGCAGTGGCTGCTGGCCCAGGTCCGCGCGACCGACCCCGACGTGCTGTTCCTGTCCGAGGCCTTCACCAAGCCGCCGATGCTGCAGACCCTCGGCGCGATCGGCTTCCACCAGAGCTACACGTACTTCACCTGGCGCACCGCCAAGGACGAGGTCGAGGACTACCTCCGCGAGGTGGCCGAGGAGTCGGCCCACCGGATCCGGCCGAACTTCTTCGTCAACACGCCCGACATCCTCCACGAGTTCCTCCAGTACGGCGGACCGGCCGCGTTCAAGATCCGCGCCGTGCTCGCGGCGACGGGCTCACCGAGCTGGGGCGTCTACAGCGGCTACGAGCTGTTCGAGCACGTCGCCGTCAAGCCGGGGAGCGAGGAGTACCTCGACTCGGAGAAGTACCAGGTGCGGATCCGTGACTGGGAGGCTGCCGAGGCCGAGGGGCGCTCGCTCGCGCCGTACCTCACCCTGCTCAACGACCTGCGGCGCAAGCACCCCGCCCTGCAGCAGCTGCGCAACCTGGTGGTGCACCCCACCGACGGCGACGGCATCATCTGCTTCAGCAAGGCGACGCCGGGTTCGACCGTCGGATCCGGCGCTGACAGGGTGATCGTCGTGATCAACCTCGACCCGCACACCGCCCGGAGCACCACCGTGCACCTGGACCTCGAGGCGCTGGGCCTCGAGCCCGGCACGACCTTCACCGTCCACGACGAGATCACGGGCAGCGACTGGCAGTGGGGTGCCGACAACTACGTGCGCCTCGATCCGCACGAGGAGCCCGCACACGTGCTGACCGTGGGGATGGTCCCGTGACCCAGGTGCTCAACAACGAGCCCGAGTGGTTCCGCACCGCGGTCTTCTACGAGGTGCTGGTGCGCTCGTTCCGCGACTCCAACGCCGATGGCACCGGTGACTTCCGCGGCCTGACCGAGAAGCTCGACTACCTCGCCTGGCTCGGGGTCGACTGCCTGTGGGTGCCGCCGTTCTTCACCTCGCCGCTGCGCGACGGCGGCTACGACGTCGCCGACTACAACAACATCCTGCCCGAGGCCGGCACCGTCGAGGACTTCCACCACTTCCTCGACGAGGCCCACAAGCGCGGCATCCGGGTGATCATCGACTTCGTCATGAACCACACCAGCGACCAGCACCCGTGGTTCCAGGCCTCCCGCTCCGATCCCGACGGGCCGTACGGCGACTTCTACGTGTGGTCCGACACCGACGAGCTCTACGAAGAGGCTCGGATCATCTTCGTCGACACCGAGCCGTCCAACTGGACCTGGGACCCGGTGCGTGGCCAGTACTACTGGCACCGCTTCTTCCACCACCAGCCCGACCTCAACTTCGACAACCCCAAGGTGCTCGAGGCCATGCTGGACGCGATGGACTTCTGGCTCGCGATGGGCCTCGACGGCTTCCGCCTCGATGCCGTGCCCTACCTGTTCGAGCGGCCCGGCACCAACGGCGAGAACCTCCCGGAGACCCACGAGGCGCTGAAGGCGGTCCGCCGGTTCGTCGACAGCAAGTACCCCGGCACCGTCCTGCTGTGCGAGGCCAACCAGTGGCCCGACGACGTGGTGGAGTACTTCGGCGACCCGGCCGTCGGGGGCGACGAGTGCCACATGGCGTTCCACTTCCCCGTGATGCCGCGGATCTTCATGGCGGTACGACGGGAGTCGCGCTACCCCGTCTCCGAGATCATGGCCGAGACGCCCCAGATCCCCGACGGCTGCCAGTGGGGCATCTTCTTGCGCAACCACGACGAGCTGACCCTGGAGATGGTCACCGACGAGGACCGCGACTACATGTGGGGCGAGTACGCCAAGGACCCGCGGATGAAGGCCAACATCGGCATCCGCCGCCGGCTCGCGACGCTCCTCGACAACGACACCAACCAGATCGAGCTCTTCACCGCGCTGCTGCTGTCCCTCCCCGGATCGCCGGTCCTCTACTACGGCGACGAGATCGGCATGGGCGACAACATCTGGCTGGGTGACCGCGACGGGGTCCGCACGCCGATGCAGTGGACCCCCGACCGCAACGCCGGCTTCTCGGCGGCAACCCCCGGCAAGTTGCACCTGCCCGTTATCCAGGACCCCGTCTACGGGTACCAGTCCGTCAATGTCGAAGCACAGCTCGAGAACGCGTCGTCCCTCCTGCACTGGACCCGGCGCATGATCCACGCGCGCCGCAAGCACCCCGCCTTCGGTCTCGGCACCTTCACCGACCTCGGCGGGTCCAACCCGACCGTGCTGTCCTACGTCCGCGAGCACGTCGACCCCGAGACGGGCGACGGCGACGTCATCATGTGCGTCAACAACCTCTCCCGCTTCCCCCAGCCGGTCGAGCTCGACCTGCGGCGCTACGAGGGACGGGTGCCGGTCGAGCTGCTGGGCGGCGTACCGTTCCCGGCGATCGGCGAGCTCCCCTACTTCCTCACCCTCAGCGGACACGGCTTCTACTGGTTCCGCCTGAGCAACCCCGATACCGACGAGCGGCCGGTGATCTGATGTCCACCCGGGCAGAGTCCCTCCACGCCTACCTGAGCGGCGCGAGGTGGTTCGGTGGCAAGGGCCGCACGTTCACGGTGGCCGATGTCCACCGGCTCGGCACGATCCCCGGCCGCGACGACCCGCCGGTCGTGGTCGACGTCGTCGAGCTCGAGTACGACGACGGGTCGACCGAGCTCTACCAGCTCCCGCTGGTGCTCGCGAGCGACCCCGACACCCACCTCGACAACGCGTTCGTCGGCTGGTGGGAGGACCCCGACCACGGCTGGGTCCACGCCTACGACGCGGTCCACGACCGCGCCAGCATGTCGTTGGTCCTCCAGGCGATCGCCGCGGCCTCCGCCACCGACGGCCTCCGCTTCGTCCGGCTCCCGGGTCACGACCTCGACCTGGAGGCGACGCCGGCGCTGTTCAGCGGCGAGCAGTCCAACTCGTCGGTGCTGTTCGGCGAGGACTCGGTGCTCAAGGTGTTCCGCAAGATCACCCGCGGCGAGAACCCCGACATCACCACGCACCAGGTGCTGACCGAGGCCGGTTCCGACCACGTCGCCGCGCTCTACGGGTGGATCGAAGCGACCGCCGACGACGGCTCGCCCGTCCACCTCGCGATGCTCCAGCAGTTCCTCCGCACCGCGAGCGACGGTTGGGAGATCGCGCTCGCCAGCGTCCGCGACCTCTTCTCCGAGGCCGACCTGCACGCCGACGAGGTCGGCGGCGACTTCGCGGCCGAGGCCGCCCGGCTCGGCACCGCCCTGTCCGAGGTGCACGAGCAGCTGCGCGGGGCGTTCGGCGTCGACACGGTCGACGCGCACGCGGTGGCCGCCCAGATGGAGGAGCGGCTGGACCGCGCCATCGAGGTCGTGCCCGAGCTGGCCGAGCACGCCGACCGGCTCCGCGGGGCCTACTCCGCGCTGGCCGGAGTCGGCGAGGTCGCCGTACAACGGATCCACGCCGACCTCCACCTCGGCCAGACGCTGCGCACCATCAAGGGCTGGAAGCTGGTCGACTTCGAGGGCGAGCCGGCCAAGCCGCTCGCCGAGCGGATGCTCCCCGACAGCCCGTGGCGCGACGTCGCCGGGATGCTCCGGTCCTTCGACTACGCCCCCCACGCCATGGCCCGGTCGCTGCCCGAGGACGACCCGGACGTCGCCGCCCAGCGTGAGCACCGCGCCGAGGAGTGGGCCGCCCGCAACAAGGACGCGTTCCTCACGGCGTATGCCGGGGAGTCCGGCCTGGCTCCCGGCGAAGGGGTGCTGGTCGCTGCCTACGTCGCCGACAAGACCGTCTACGAGTGCGTCTACGAGGCCCGCAACCGGCCCTCGTGGCTCCCGATCCCACTCGCCGCCGTCGCGAGAGTAGGTACGCCGTGAACGCCCGCGATCCCCAGACCCCGGCGCCGACCCCGAAGCTCCTGGGCGACCTCGACCTGCACCTCATCGGCGAGGGCCGGCACGAGCAGCTGTGGCAGGTGCTCGGCGCCCACGTCCGCGACGGCGGCACCTCGTTCGCCGTGTGGGCCCCGAACGCGCGCTCGGTGAGCGTGGTCGGCGACTTCAACGGCTGGAACGGCAACGCCCACCCGATGCAGGCCGCCGCCTCCGGCGGGATCTGGACCGTGCACGTCCCCGGCGTCGGCGACGGTGCCTACTACCAGTACCTCGTCGAGGGCGCCGACGGCATCTGGCGGCAGAAGGCCGACCCGCTGGCGTTCGCGGCCGAGGCCCCGCCTGCGACCGGGTCGCGGGTGTTCACGTCGAAGCACGTCTGGACCGACGACGCGTGGCTCGAGAGCCGCAGCCGGAAGCTGGCCGTCAACGAGCCGATGTCGGTCTACGAGATGCACCTCGGCTCGTGGAAGCGCCACCCCGACGGCCGTTTCTGGACCTACGACGAGCTGGCCGATCCGGTCGACGGGCTGCCGGCGTACCTCGCCGACCTGGGCTTCACCCATGTCGAGATGATGCCCGTGATGCAGCACCCGTTCGGCGGATCGTGGGGCTACCACGTGACGTCGTACTTCGCGCCGGACGCGCGGTTCGGCGACCCGGACGGCTTCCGCCGTTTGGTCGACGCGCTGCACGCCGCGGGCGTCGGCGTGATCCTCGACTGGGTGCCCGGCCACTTCGCCACCGACGAGTGGGCCCTCGTTCGCTTCGACGGCACGCCGCTCTACGAGCACCCGGACCCGCAGCGCGGCTGGCACCCCGAGTGGGGCTCGCACATCTTCGACTTCGGCCGCCGCGAGGTCCGCAACTTCCTGGTGGCCAACGCGCTCTACTGGCTCGAGGAGTTCCACGCCGACGGGCTCCGGGTCGACGGCGTGGCGTCCATGCTCTACCTCGACTACGCCCGCAACCCGGGCGAGTGGACCCCCAACCAGTACGGCGGTCACGAGAACCTCGAGGCGGTCCAGTTCCTGCAGGAGCTCAACGCCACCGTCTACAAGCGGGTGCCCGGCGTGGTGACCGCCGCGGAGGAGTCCACCTCGTGGCCCGGCGTGACCGGCGCGACGTCGGGTGGCGGCCTCGGCTTCGGGTTCAAGTGGAACATGGGCTGGATGCACGACTCGCTGGGCTACCTGAAGCGCGATCCGGTGCACCGCGCGTACCACCACCAGGAGCTCACCTTCGCGCTCGTCTACGCCTACTCCGAGAACTACGTGCTGCCGCTGAGCCACGACGAGGTCGTGCACGGCAAGGGCTCACTGGTGCGCAAGATGCCCGGCGACCGGTGGCAGCAGCTCGCCAACCTGCGCGCCTACCTCGGCTACATGTGGGCCCACCCGGGCAAGCAGCTGCTGTTCATGGGCACCGAGTTCGCGCAGGACTCCGAGTGGGCCGAGTCGCGAGAGCTCGACTGGTGGGCGCTGGCCGACGGCGGCCACCGCGGGATGCAGCACATGGTGCGCGACATGAACCGGCGCTACACCGAGCACCCTGCGCTCTGGCGACAGGACCACGACCCCGCGGGCTTCTCCTGGATCGACGCCAACGACGCCGGCCACAACGTCTTCTCCTTCATCCGCCACGCCTCCGACGACCCGGCCGAGCCCGACCTGGCCTGCGTCACCAACTTCGCCGACCAGACCCACACCGGCTACCGGCTCGGCCTCCCCACAGCGGGCGTCTGGACCGAGGTCTTCAACAGCGACGCCCAGCTCTACGGCGGTTCCGGGGTCGGCAACCTGGGATCGGTGACCGCCGAGCCGGGTCCGGCGCTTGAGGCGCGCGCCCCGGGCGGCAGCGCGGCGTACGCCGAGCTCACCCTTCCGCCGCTCGCCACGGTGTGGTTCCGCGCCCCGACCGCTGGTTGAGGGGCTGGATAAGGTGACCTCGTGCCCGACCAGCCCGACACGCATGTCCGCACGGTGTCCGACCGGGTCGCTCGGATTCACTGGTCCCCCGAGCTGAGCGAGCGCGGCTGGCAGGCCGCGGTCGACGTCGTACGCCGTGACGTGGCGGCCGCGCTCGTCGACCACGACCGGGTCGAGGCCCTGGTGGCCGTCGACGACGCGCAGTCGCACCGGATCGCGACCTGGTCCGGTCTGCGCCGTGAGGGCGTGCAGCGGGGCGTCGACGGTGACCGCGTGGTCTATGCGCGCCTGGTCGACGACGTGCCGGTGCACGAGCCGCACGGCTTCCGAGCGCTGCTCAACTCGTTCCTGCCCCGCAAGCGGGCGATCAGCCAGATGCTGATCCGCGACACCTCGCCGGAGCCCCGGGTCCTGCTGTGCCAGCTCACCTACAAGACCGACTGGGACCTTCCCGGAGGCGTGGTCGAGGTCGGCGAGTCGCCGCAGCTGGCGGTCGCCCGCGAGGTCGAGGAGGAGCTCGGGTTGGAGATCGCGGCCGGCCAGCTCGTCCTCACCGACTGGCTACCCCCGTGGGGCGGCTGGGACGACGCGCTCTGCCTCGTCTTCGACGGCGGCACCCACGACCCGTCGCTGGTCGGCCGGATCGTCCCGCAGGCGCGCGAGATCCGGAGCGCGGAGTTCTGCACGCTCGCCGAGGTCGACGAGCGGGCCGCTGACTTCAGCGCTCGCCGGATCCGCTCCGCCCTCGCCAACCTCGGCGGCGGCCCGGCCTACACCGAGTCGGGTCGCTGACGCAGGGCGTGCCGGCCGCAGGGCGACCAGCACCCCGGCGACCAGCACCCCGCCGCCGACCAGCTCCGCTGGTGTCGGCTGCTCGCCGAGGAGCAGCCAGGCCGAGCCGATCGCGACCGGGGGCACCAGCAGGATCCACGGCACCACCGCGGCCGAGGGGTTGCGGGCCAGCAGCCCGTTGAAGATCCCGTAGCCGACGAGCGAGGCGAGACCTGCGGTGTAGAGGGTCGAGACCACCGCCTGCCAGTCGAACGCCGCAGCCGCCCCGGAGAACGCCGCCGGGCCGTCCAGCGCGAGGGAGAGCAGCGCCAGCGGAGCGGGCACGACGACCGCCGACCAGACCGTGAGCGACAGCCCGCCCGCGACTCCCGAGGCCCGGGAGACCACGTTGCCGATCGCCCACGACAGGGCCGCCAGCAGGCACAGCCCTAGCGCGAGCAGCGGCACGTGCCCGCCCCGTCCCAGGCCCACGACCAGCAGGCCCACCGCACCGAGGCCGACTCCGAGCGCCTGGGCGGGTGTGGGGCGCTCGCGCAGCACCGCCGCGGCGATCAGGATCGTGAGCACCACCTGGGCCTGCAGCACCAGACCCGCGAGCCCGGCGGGCATGCCCGCCGCCATCGCCGTGTAGAGCAGCCCGAACTGGCCGAGCGACATGAAGGCGCCGACCGCGAGGATCACCCGCCACGGCGCGTCCGGTCGCGGCACCACACTCACCGCGACGAGCACGACCAGGAACCGGACCGCGGCGAACAGCAGCGGCGGGACGTCGCCCATGCCCCACTCGATGACGACGAAGTTGAAGCCCCACAGGCCGGCCACGAGGGCGGCCAGCAGGCAGTCACGGCGGGTCATGACCCCGATCCTCCCGAGACTGACCATGAAGCACCAGCGAATGTTGATGGCTCTGTTCATGTAGCATCGCTGCATGATCGACCTGGCTGCCCTGTCCGGGCTCCGCGCGGTCGCGACGCACGGCTCGGTGATCGCGGCGGCCGAGGCCACCGGGTTCACGCCGAGTGCGGTCTCCCAGCAGGTCAAGCGCCTCGAGCGACAGGTCGGCGTACCCCTGCTGGAGCGGGTCGGCCGCGGTGTCATGCTCACCAGTCATGGCCGGCACCTCGTCGACGCGGGCGAGCAGGTCCTCGCCGACCTCGAGCGCCTCGAGGCCCAGCTGCAGCACCGGGCCGACGTCGTCACCGGGTCGATCAGGCTGGTCGCCTTCTCGACGGCGATGCGCGGATTGGTGGCGCCGGTCGCCCGGCGACTGCTCGACGCCCACCCCGACCTCCGGCTCACCCTCGACGAACGCGAGCCGTGGGACGCGGTCGACCTGGTCGCGGCCGGCCAGTGCGACGTGGGGATCGTGCACCGCTGGGGAGGGGTCGCGTTCGCCGTACCCGAGCATGTCGCGAGCACCCGCGTCGCCGACGACGTCGCCGACCTGATCGTGCCGCGCGACCATCCGCTGGCGCGACGGGCGACGGTGACCCCGCACGACCTGCTCGAGGTCGACTGGATCGCCACCCCCGAGGGCACCATCTGCCGCCAGTGGCTGCACCGGATGTACGACGGCACCGGCCGCCCGCCCCGGATCGCCCACGTGTCGATGGAGTTCGAGTCGCACCTGGCCCTGGTCGGCGCCGGCCTCGGCGTCGCCCTCGTCCCCCGACTGGGGCGCGGCCGGCTCGACCCCGCGGTCGTCGCGGTCGAGGTCACCGACCCGGTGCCGACCCGCCTCGTCGACGCCCTGCACCGCCGGACGATGGCCGACTCCCCCGCCGTACGCGCCGTTCTCGACGCGCTCGCGGCGTCGGGATCTGGTGCGATTGCTGGTCACGATCGCGGGATGTAACACGCTGTTCGCCGGTCTGGCAGACCGTTCCCGTCTCTTCGGCCCCGATGCAACGGTCTCCCACGGACGTCATCGGTCTCCTGGATCCGCGAACAGCGTGTGACAGCCGCCGTGGGCCGGCCTGATCCGCGAACAGCGTGTTGCAGCGGCCAGCGGCCCGGAAGACCAGCGAACAGCGTGTTACAGCCGCGGTGGGCGAGCCGGCTCGCCGCCCGATGCATCGAGCACCTCGCGGGCGAGCATGGTCGAGCCGACGACCGCGGCGGGCATCATCAGCACCGCACCGAACGGGATCAGGAAGCACAGCTGCACCACGGCACCGAAGCCGAACATCGTCTGGTGGTGATCGGCGAGGAGCGCCTTCTGGGCTGCGCGGTCCATGCCGCGCGCCTCGAGGGCCCGCGACACCAGCTCACCGGCGAGCAGCCGGCCGGCGATCATCACCCCGATGACCGGCCCGATGATCGGCCCGACGACCGGCACCAGACCGATCGCGAACACGAGGACGGTGGTGGCCAGTCCGAGCGCGATCAGGCCGGCGCCGTCGATGGCGCCCCTGAGCCAGCCGACACCCTTGGCCGGGAACTCGCCGCCGAGCATCTGCTCGGTCTCCTGCCAGATCTTCTCGTAGAACGGGTCACCGACGGCGAGGGTCAGTCCGGTGAAGGTGATCATCGAGAGGAAGAGCCCGCCGACCACCAACGCGACGTAGAGGCCGATCCGGAGCACGTTCCGCCAGAGGTCGGACCAGTCGTCGGCGAACGGCGTCGCCCACGACACCAGGTCGTCGGCGAAGAGGAGCAGGGTGACGAAGAGCGCGAACAGGACCACCAGCACGAGCACGGCGGGCACGAGCCCCAGCAGCATCAGCCCGGGCCGTTGCCGCCACATCTTCAGCCCGCGGAAGAGATATCCCGCACCCTGCGCGAACGCCATGGTCGATGGTCTCAGAACAGGGCGGAGGCGAGGGCCTGGCGACCCTTGAGCACGCGGGGGTCGTCGTTGCCGACGGCGGCGAAGAGGCCGACCAGGTGCTCGCGGGCGCGGTCCCGCTCCTTCTCGGAGGTACGACGCACCAGCTCGACCAGGCGCGCGAAGGAGTCCTCGACGTGGCCACCGAGCAGGTCGAGGTCGGCGACCATGATCTGGGCGTCGATGTCGTCCGGATCGGCGGCTGCGGCTGCGCGGGCCGCGGCGAGGTCGACGCCCTGGGTGCGCTGCAGGATCTTGGCCATCGCCAGCCCGGCCGCGGCCTCGGCGTCGGACGGGTTGGCGTCGACGAGCTTCTGGTACTCGGCCACGGCCCCGTCGATGTCGCCGGCCGCGAGCGCGTCCTGCGCCGGCGCGTAGCGCGGGTCCGGACCGGCCTCCTCCGCGTCCTCGGCGGCGGGCGCGGCGGAGAGGGGCTGGTGCCGACCGGTGATGCCCTGCGCGGTCAGCTGCTGACCGAGCTGGTTGAAGAGCGTGCTCAGCTCGTCGCGGGTGACCATGCCCGGGATCGGCTGGATCGCCGGGCGCCCGTCGAGGAACACCATCAGCAGCGGGACCGGCAGCTGCGGCAGCTGGCTGGCCTGCGCGATCACCTGGGCGATCTGCGGGACGGCGTCGACGTCGACGAGCCCGGCCAGGAAGCGGCCGTCGTACTGCTCGACGAGGTCGGCGACGTCGTCGGCCATCTGGCTGCTCTCCGGCGCCTGCGACGGCGAGTGGAAGACCAGCACGACCGGAGCCGTGGTCGAGGCCTGGAGGACGGTCTGGAAGTTCTGGTCGTCGACCGCGATGGCGTACGACGATCCGGGCCTGCCCGTCGCGCCACCACCTGTCGTCGTCGGGGCGGGCTGGGGGGCGGGGCGCTTCAGGGCCGACAGGTCGATGGCTCCCCGGCCCGTGAACGGCTGCTGCGTCATGCCCCAGAGTCTAGGAGTCGACCTTGTAGTCCCCGGCCGCGGCCCGGATCGGGCGCAGCACCTCGGACAGCTCGCGCTGCTGGTCCTCGTCGAGTGCGTCGAGCGCGAAGCCGGCGCCGACCAGGTCGGCGGTGGCACGCTCGACCAGCTCGCGGCCGGCTGGGGTGATCTCGGCGAGGACGGCGCGGCCGTCGTCGGGGTGGGGCAGCCGCCGGATCAGGCCGCTGGCCTCGAGCCGGCGCACGATCGAGGTGACCGAGGTCGGGTGCACCTGGAGCCGCTCCCCCATCTTGCCCAGCGGCAGCGAGCCGCGCGACGAGAAGGCGAGCAGCACGAGCGCCTCGTAGCGGGCGAAGCTCAGCCCGTGCGGCCGGAGCAGCCCGTCGAGGCGGGCGAGGACCAGCTGCTGGACCCGCATCAGCGAGGTCACCGCGTGCATCGCCGGCACCCCGTCCCAGCGCCGGCCCCACTGGTGGGCGGCCTCGTCGATCGGGTCGAAGGGAAGCATCAGTTCGGCACCCGCGGGCCGCGCAGGCCGGCTCGCTGGACGACGCGCTGGATGGCCAGGTCGCGCTCGTCGGGGCGGCCGACGTACTTGATGTCGCGCAGGCCCTGCTCCTGCGCCGCCGACTCGAAGCAGAAGTGGCCGAAGCCGAGCAGCCGCCCGTGCAGCGGCTTCTTCACCGAGATGTCGAGGATCCGGCTGAGCGGCATCGTCGCCAGGTGCTGCGAGAGCACGCCGTGCACCCGGAAGACGCGCATGTTGGTGATCACGAACCGGTCCCGGATCTCGCGCACCGCGCACCAGGCCGAGTGCAGGAGCAGCAGGAACGCGACCACCATGAAGAACCACGCCACGTTGACGTGGACGAACGGCGACGCCACGAGCAGCACCACGGCGGCGAGGGTCTCGAGGGCGGGCCGCACGTAGGCAACCCAGTGGTGGCAGACCTCGTCGACCACGACCTCGCCCTCCTCACGCAGGAGGTGCTTGCCGATGTGGGGGTCTCCGACCCAGGCGAGGAAGCCCACCAGTCAGTCAGCCGTCAGTGCCTTCACAGCGCGCCGACGAAGTCGATGACGCCGGTGAAGAGCTTCTCGGTCACGGCCCAGCCCTCGTCACCGGCGGACTTCGCGGTGTCGGCGAGGCCGCTGGGGTCGGTCAGCATCCAGAAGCCGAGAAAGACGACGACCACGACAGCGATCAGCTTCTTGGCGTCCATCTGGGGGTTCTCCGTCCGAGGCAGGCGGGCATACGTCGACACATTGGTACCAGCAGCCGCGCGGAGCACGCGGGAGGCGCGCTGGGCGCGGGGTCTCAGAGGCCGAAGCGCGGCCGGTTCGGCGGCGGCCGGTGGTCGCGCAGCCAGGCCTGGAAGAACGGGCCCAGCTCCTCCCCCGACACCGTCTCGGCCAGCTCCTCGAACTGCTCGGCCATCACGTTGCCGTCCGCGTGCTGCGCCACCCAGCGCCGCAGCAACCGCCGGAAGTCCGGCTTGCCGATCCGGTTGCGCAGCGCCGCGAGGGTCATCGCGCCCCGGTCGTAGACCGCGAAGTCGAAGATCCGTCCGGGGCCGGGGTCGGTGAGTGTGAGGTCCCAGAACTCGTCGTCGCCGCGGTACCACCGGTAGTAGGCGTGCAGCGACCGGTCGGTGGACCGCCCGCCGTGCGCCTCGTCGTACCGGAGCTGCAGGTAGGTCGCGAAGCCCTCGTTGAGCCAGATGTCGCGCCAGCGGGCCACCGAGACCGAGTCGCCGAACCACTGGTGCGCGAGCTCGTGGACCACGATGGTGAGCGGCGGATCGGCCCAGTACGTCGGGCGCGACTGGTTCTCCAGCGCGAAGCCCGGGTCGAGGCTGGTCACCACCCCGCCGGTCGTCGCGAACGGGTAGTCGCCCAGCTCGTCCTCGAGCCACGCGGTGATCCGCGCCGACTTCCGGAGCGTCGCCATGCTCGAGCGCTGCGTCCGGTCGCCCAGCCGCTCCGACACGGCGTTGTAGTAGCGCTGCCCGTGCGCGCGTCCGCGCTCGATCGCGAAGTCGCCCGCCGCGAAGAAGGCGAGGTACGTCGTCATCGGGTCGGTCATCCGCCAGTGGGTGGTGGCCGTCTTCTCGCGCGCGACACGGCCGACGAGCACGCCGTTGCTGACCACCTCCTTGCTCTTGGGGACGGTGATCCGGATGTCGAAGCGCGCCTTGTCCGTGGGGTGGTCGTTGCTCGGGAACCACCACGCCGCCATGTGCGGCTCGTTCATGGTGATGACCTCGCTGCCGTTGGCGAGCCAGTTCTGCTCGCCGTCCCAGGCGATCCGTCCAGGGAAGCCGTGGTAGCGCACCCGCACCTCGACCGGCTCGCCGGCCGCCAGCGGCGCGGCCGGCGTGATGACGAGCTCGTGCTTGTCGGCCTTCTCGAAGTCGACGTCGACACCGTCGATCTCGACGTCGTCCGGGGTCAGCAGCAGGTCGAGGTTGAACTCCGCCAGCTCCTGCGTCGGCACCAACCGCACGGTCGTGGTCCCGGAGAGGCGGCCGTCGGAGAACCGGTAGCGGTCGCGGATGTCGTAGTGCCGCACGTCGTAGCCGACGTTGCCGTCGGCGGGGAAGTACGGATCCGGCACCTGGGGCGCACCGATCGGCGCGGCGAGCGAGCCCGTCGCCAGGACACCGACGAGGGCGAGCGCGAGGGCGGGACTCAGTCTGGACGTGATCCGAGGTCGACGCAGCACCCGCACAACCTAGCCCGGACGCGATAAATGCGTTGCGCGGTCCCGACCGGCACCGCCACGATGGTCATGACGACCTGCGTGAGTCGCCGGTCCGGAGTCGAGAGGAGCGTGACATGTCCATGACTGTCCTTGGCCTGTCCGCAGACCACATCCTTTCGCCCTGGAGCACTCACCATGTACTTGGAGCAACCCTCCACCTCGGCTGACGCCGGGACCTTCTCGTCATCTGAACCCAGCGACCCGATCGACCCGATCGACCCGCGGTTCGCCTTCGACTTCGTCGCGTACGACGACGACCTGGGGGACGGCCAGCGCTGGTCCACCTTCCTGAGCGTCGAGCCGCTCAGCCGCGGCCCCGAGCCCCGCCCCGACTGGGTGGTCACCTCGCAGGGCGCGATCGACACCGACCTCGGCATCCTCAAGACCGGCAAGGAGGCCGACGTCTTCCTGCTCGAGCGCGCCGACCCGCTCCTGCCGGACCAGTCGGTCGTGATGGCCGCGAAGCGCTACCGCTCACCGGAGCACCGCACGTTCCACCGGTCCGCCGCCTACACGGAGGGCCGCAGCATGAAGCGGTCGCGTGACGAGCGCGCGCTCAAGCGCAAGAGCACCTTCGGTCGCGAGGTGGCCGCGGGCGAGTGGGCGGTCTCGGAGTGGTCCGCGCTGGTCCGGTGCTGGAACCTCGGCCTCCCGGTTCCCTACCCGGTGCAGATCGACGGCACCGAGCTGCTGATGGAGTGGATCACGGTCGACGGCGAGACCGCGCCCCGCCTGGCGCAGACCCGCCCCGACCGGCAGCTGCTCGCGTCGTACTACGAGCAGCTGCGTGACGCGCTGGCGACGCTGGTGCAGGCCGGCCTGGTCCACGGCGACCTGTCGCCCTACAACATCCTGGCTGCGGGCGACCGGCTGGTGATCATCGACCTGCCCCAGGTCGTCGACCTGGTCGGCAACGCGGCGGGCTTCGACTTCCTGCTCCGGGACTGCACCAACGTGTGCGGCTGGTTCGCGCGGCGGGGGCTGGAGGTCGACGGACAGGAGCTGTTCGGCGACCTGATGGCCCACGCGTTCTGAGGTCTGTCAGGCCAGGAGTCCGTCGAGCCCCAGCGCGTGCCGCCCGGTCTCGACGAGGGTCGCGTCCGGGGTCAGCGGGTGGAACTTGATCGCGCGGATGTCGCGGTAGGCCCGCTCGATCACCGACCCCTTGAAGAAGGCCGGGCCGCCGGCGACGTCCATCGCCAGGTCGCAGACCTCGATGCCCGCCTCGGCGACCTCGGCCTTCGCCATCATCACGGCGAGGTAGGTGTCGTGCGCGGGCGTCGGGTCGTCGCCGACCGCGGCGAGCGCGCCGTCGAGCGCCCAGGAGGCCACCCGGAGCCGGTGCTCCATCCGGCCGATCTGGCGCTGCACGAGCGGGCTCTCGGCCTTGGCTGCGGCGGCAGCCAGCGCCGCGCCGTACGCCGCCTCGGCGACGCCCAGGTAGGCGCCGGTGATGATCGGGAAGGCGATCTCCGAGATCACCTGCAGCGGCGGGTCGACCACGCCGTACGGCCGGTTGGCGAGCACCCGCTCGTCGGGCACGAAGACGTCGTCGACCACGATGTCGTTGCTCGCCGTGCCGCGCATGCCCAGGGTGTTCCAGTTGGCTGCGACGGTGACGCCCTCGGCACCGATCGGGACCGCCAGGTTGAGCACCCGCCGGCCCTGCTCGGGGTCGTCGTGGACGAACATCGTCGCCATCACGGTGCCGTTGCCGGACTGGCTGGCGAACCGCTTGTGCCCGGAGACCCGGTAGCCGCCGTCGACCTTCACGGCCTCCCCGCGGGGATGCGTGTAGTCGCCGCCGCCGGTCGAGACGAGGAGGATCCCCTCGTCGGCGACCCTGCGGAGGGTGGCCTCGGCGCCCGGCAGGCCGCGCCGGTAGCGCCACGCGGTGAACGCGACGACGTGCTGGTGCATCGAGCTCGCCAGCGCGGTGGAGCCGCAGTGGTGGGCGAGCTCGCGCTGCAGTGCGGTCAGCTCGGCGACGGTGGCCCCGTCACCGCCGAGCTCGACGGGCACGCCGGCCTTGAGCAGGCCGGCGTCACGGAGGGCGTCGTACGCCTCGGTCACGAAGGTGCCCTCGGCGTCGTGGCGGGCGGCGTGCTCGGCGATCGCGGGCCCGATGGCGGCTGCGCGCTCGGCCGGGGTGGCCGGCGGCTCGCTGTGGTGGACGGTGGGAGGAGGTGCGGTGGTCGTAGTCATGACAACAATGTCCGCCGGGCCGGACGGCGCAACTAGTCCAGGATCGTGACCTTGCTGGTACAGATTCGCTACTACCCCCGGACGGAGCGCGGTGCCATCCTGGGCGCATGCCCGACTACGGTGACTACTGCCCCGTCCAGATGGCCTCGGAGGTCATCGCGGACCGCTGGACGCCGTTGATCATCCGCGAGCTGGTGCTCGGCAACACGCGGTTCAACGACATCGCCCGCGCCATGCCCGGCATCTCGCGCTCGTTGCTCGTGCAGCGGCTGCGGCACCTGGAGAAGAAGGGCGTGCTCGAGACCTGGCCGGCGCCGAGCGGGCGCGGCAACGAGTACCACCTGACCCCGGCCGGCAAGGACCTGAGCCGGGTGATCGACAGCCTCGGCCGGTGGGCGATCGAGTGGCTCTTCGACGACCTGCGTCCGCACGACGTGCCGCCGACGACCCTGATGTGGTGGATGCACCGACGGGTCGACGCCGACGCGCTGCCGCCGGTGCGGACGGTCGTCGAGTTCCGGCACACCGAGCCGACGGCGCAGACGATCTGGCTGGTGCTGGACCGTGGCGAGGTCTCGGTCTGCCACCAGCACCCTGGCTTCGAGGTCGACGTGGTCGCGACCGCGACGACGGCGGACTTCGCCGACGTCTTCCAGGGCTACCGCACCTGGCGGGAGGCCGTCGCCGAGGGCCGGATCGAGGTGGCCGGGCCACCGCGGCTGGCATCGGCGCTCCCCCGCTGGTTCCTCTGGAGCCCGTGGGCCGAGGTCACCCGGGAGCGGGCCGACCGGGCCGGCCGGACGTGAGGGTGGTCCCGGAGCGGGTGGTCGTCGTCCGCGACAGCTCTCCCGCCGACCCGGGCCGCGACGGCCTCTACTCCCCCGACGAGCTGCACGACGCCACCCCCTACTCCGAGTCGCTCGACGCCCGCGCCTTCGCCTGGGCGGTCGAGCAGCGCTCGCCCTCCTCGCTGCTCAGCCGCGCCCTCCACGACGAGGGCATCGACCAGGCGCTGGGGCGGTGGTGCGCCCCGCGCGACCTGGTCGGGGTGATGGGCGGGCACGCCGCGCTGCGCGGCAGCGAGGAGTACGCCGACGCGGCGCGTCTCGGGCGGCTGCTGGGCGCCGCCCACACGGTCGCGACCGGCGGCGGACCGGGCGCGATGGAGGCCGCCAACCTCGGGGCGTCGCTCGCCGGCGCGGAGGACGCCGCGCTCGACGAGGCGCTCGCCGTACTCGCGGCGGTGCCGACGTTCGCGCCCTCGATCGACGACTGGGTCGCGAGCGCGCGCCGCGCGAAGGAGGCCTCACCCGACCCGACCCCGAGCCTCGGCGTGCCGACCTGGCACTTCGGGCGCGAGCCTCCGAACCTGTTCGCGACCGCGATCGCCAAGTACTTCCGCAACGCCCAGCGCGAGGCCATCCTGCTCCAGATCTGCGACGCCGGGATCGTCTTCCTGCCGGGCGCCGGCGGCACGGTGCAGGAGATCTTCCAGGACGCCTGCGAGAACTACTACGCGACCGAGGACCGGGTCGCCCCGATGGTGCTGGTGGGCCGCCGCTACTGGACCGAGACCCTCCCCGCGTGGCCGTTGCTGAGGGCGCTCGCCAGGGGCCGGGCGATGGAGGCGCACGTCCACCTCGTCGACACGATCGAGGAAGCGGCCGAACTGGTCTGAACCAGTTGGCGTCCTGCGTGACTCCGGTCACCTCCCGGTCGTTACATCTGCCGTGAACCTGTCACGTCGCTCGCTCATCCGTGCCGGCCTGCTAGCGGGAGGGGCCGCAGCCGCCGGTGGCGCGGTCTCGATGCCGTCGCTCGCCCGCGCCGCCGTCGCCCGCCGCACCACGCTGAACCGCACGCTGAAGCCGGGCACTCCGAACGCGCTCGGCTACGCGAAGATCGTCACCGCGCCCGGCGAGGTGCGCGTGGTCCGCTCCGACCTCGGCGCCGCGGCGCAGTCGGGGCGCGTCACACGGCGGGTCGGGCTCCAGTCGTTCGTCCACCTCAGCGACATCCACATCGTCGACCACGAGTCCCCGGCGCGGGTGGAGTGGGTCGACCGGTTCGAGACGCCGGGGCTGTTCTCGTCGTCCTACCGGCCGCAGGAGATGCTCTCCGCCCAGGTCGCGGACGCGATGGTGCAGGCCGTCAACGCCCAGCGGAAGGGGCCGGCGACCGGGGTCCCGTTCTCCTTCGCGATCCAGACCGGCGACAACTCCGACAACTGCCAGTACAACGAGGTGCGTTGGAACATCGACGTCCTCAGCGGCGGCGAGATCCGCCCGGACAGCGGGAACCTGGCGGCCTACGAGGGCGTCATGGACAACAACCCGCTCTACTACGACATCCACTACTGGCACCCGCACCCCACACCGGCCGGCAAGAGCCCCGACAAGTACAAGACCGACCACGGCTTCCCGACCGTCAACAACCTGCTCAACGCAGCGCGCCGCCCGTTCACCGCGCCCGGCCTCGACATCAGCTGGTACAGCGTCTTCGGCAACCACGACGGCCTGGTGCAGGGCAACTTCCCGCACACGATGCAGCTGTCGACCCTCGCGGTGGGACCGCTCAAGGTGATCTCGCCGCCGGCCGGCGTGAGCGACACCGACGTGGTCGAGGCGCTCGAGGAGATGAACCCGCTCGGCCTCATCGGCGACCTCGTGGTGTCGCCCTACATCCGGGCGGTGACGCCCGACCCGAAGCGGCGCAGCGTCACCCGCAAGCAGATCGTCGAGGAGCACTTCACGACCGCCGGCACGCCCGTCGGCCACGGCTTCACGCCGGAGAACCGCGCGACCGGGACGGCGTACTACTACTTCGACGAGGGCGACTTCCGCCACGTCGTGATGGACTCGGTCAACCCCAACGGCTACGCCGACGGCTCGCTCGACCCGGAGCAGTTCGCCTGGCTGCAGGAGACCATCGGCGCGGCGACCGGCAAGGCCGTGCTCGTCTACAGCCACCACACGAGCTCGACCATGTCGAACCCGCTGATCCTCACCGGCGCCGACCCGCAGCTCCCGAGGGTGCTCGGCCCCGAGGTCGTGGCCTACCTGCTCACCCAGCCCCACGTGATCGCGTGGGTCAACGGGCACACCCACCGCAACCAGATCACCGCGCACAACCGGGCGGACGGCAGCGGCGGCTTCTGGGAGATCAACACCGCCTCCCACATCGACTACCCGCAGCAGGCGCGGATCATCGAGGTCGCCGACAACCGCGACGGCACCTGGTCGATCATCACCACGATCCTCGACCACGCGGGCCCGCCGAACTACGCGGGCATCCTCTCCAACACCATCACGCTGGCCAGCCTCAGCCGCGAGCTGGCGGCCAACGACCCGCAGAACGACCTGGCTAGCTCGAGCGGCACCCCGCTCGACCGCAACACCGAGCTGCTGATCGCCAACCCGCTGGCACCGTAGGTCGAGGAGGTCGCGCAGCGACCGTCACCAGACCGCCCCGTAGGTCGAGGAGGTCGCGCAGCGACCCTCACGAGACCACCCCGTAGGTCGAGGAGGTCGCGCAGCGACCCTCACGAGACCACCCCGTAGGTCGAGGAGGTCGCGCAGCGACCCTCACGAGACCACCCCGCAGGTCGAGGAGGTCGCGCAGCGACCCTCACGAGACCACCCCGCAGGTCGAGGAGGTCGCGCAGCGACCCTCACGAGACCACCCC